>NZ_JBEXMD010000002.1:0-402769 GCF_040610315.1 Amycolatopsis sp. NPDC004169 | reverse complement strand
GGCGGCGGTGCACTGAGGTAGCCGACCGAGGGAGAGGGTGGGGCGGGGGGGCGGGGGGCGGGGGGCGGGGGGCGGGGAGGAGCTAAAGGGAGGCGCCCGGCCGGCTTGCGGCGCCCGGCCGAACCCGCCGCGAGCGGCGCTGGTGGGCCGATGCCGGCCCGTGGTTCGGTCGCGCCTGCCGAACCCGCCCCGAGCGGCCCTGGCGGGCGGATGCCTGCCCGCCAGTTCCGTCGCGCCCGCCGAACCCCCACCGGCCACGCAACTGCGGCCCGCCCGACCGCACCCCGCTCAACCCGCGCCGATCGAGTCCGGCAGCCGGCCACGCAACCGCCTGCCAAGAGCCCCCGCGGCCCGATCCCTTCCCCACCCCCGATCGGCCGTCCGGCGCAACCCGCCAATCCCCGCAAACCCGGCTTCCGGCTACTGGCCCCCCGCCAACACAACCCGCTAGCATCGGCTCAGCCAGGAACGGGGGATCCTCGGCGCACTCTGCCGCGACATTTCCCGTTCGCGACGAACTTCCGTCCACAGGGGGATCCATGCCGCCCGTCAAGGGTGCCTTCGCCATGCCCAAAAGAGCCGCGATCATGCTCGCCACGGCTGTCACTCTCGCCACCGCCTCTCCCGCCGCCGCCGTCACCGGGGGCAGCCCGGCCGCCGAGGGGGCCTACTCCTTCGCCACCCGGATCGAGGTCGGCGGCATCCACGGGTGCAGCGGTGCCCTCGTCGCGCCGCAGTGGGTTGTCACCGCCGCCAGTTGCTTCCCCGAAAACGGCGGCCAAGCCGGCGCCCCCAAGCTCGCCACCAAGGCTTCCGTCGGCCTGCGCGCCGAACGAACCGTCGTCGATCTGCTGTTCCGGGCCGATCGCAACGTCGCCCTCGCCAAGCTGGCCACGCCCGTCACCGACATCACGCCCGTCGCCGTCGGCACCGCCGCCCCCGCCCAGAACGAGGCCCTGCGCATCGCCGGCTACGGCCGGACCGCCACCGAGTGGGTGCCCGGCCGGCTTCACACCGCGCCTGTCTCCGTGCAGAGCGTCACCGCGACCACCCTCGCCGTCCTGGGCGACCCGGCCGCCGCCACCACCTGCCAGGGCGATGCCGGCGGCCCCCTGCTGCGGGAGCGCGACGGCGTCGTCGAGCTCGCCGGTCTCCACCACTCCTCCTGGCAGGCCGGCTGCCTCGGCTCGACCGAGACCCGGCAGGGCACCGTCGAGACCCGCGTCGACGACATCGCCGGCTGGATCGGCCTCCGCCTCCGCGGCGACGCCTACACCGCGCTGCCCACCGCCCAGCGCGTGCTCGACACCCGCACCGAAACCGGCGGCCACCAGAAGCCCGTCGCCGCGGGCGAATCCGTTTCCGTCGCCATCCCGGGCCTGCCGGCCTCCGCGAGCGCCGTCGCCGTCAGCCTGGTCGGCACCGGCGGCACCTCGGGCACCTTCCTCACCGCCTACGGCGACACCCTGCCCACGACGTCCAACGTCAACCTCGCCGCCGGCCGCACCGCCGCCGGCATGGCGATCGTCCCCGTCGGCGCCGACGGCCGGATCAAGGTCCGCAACAACGCCGGCGCCATCGACGTCATCGTCGACTACCTCGGCTACTACAGCGCCTCCGGCGAGTCGACCTACCAGCCGAAGGCCAAGCCGGACCTGCTGCTCGACACCCGCGGCCAGCTCGGCGGACACCCGGGCAAACTGACCGCGGGCGAGATCGTGACCGTGCCGGTCCGCGGGGTCGCGGGTGTCCCGTCCGACGCCGTCGCCGTGGCGATCAACCTCACCGGCACCGAAGCCGACTCCAACACCTTCTTCAGCGTCTTCGCGCAGGGCACGCCCGGCCCGTCGACGCTGAACATCCGGCCGGACGAGGACCGCGCGGTCCAGTCGCTGGTGCGGATCGGCGACGACGGCGCCATCCGCATCTTCCTCCACCACGGCCAGGGCCACGTCCTGCTGTCGGTGGCCGGCTCGTTCGTGCCCGGCGACGCGGGCAGCCGGTACGCGGCGCTGGGCAAGCCCACCCGCCTGCTCGACAGCCGCGACGGCACGCCCGCGCCGCTCGGGCCCGGCACGATCGTCACCGTGCCGGTCACCGGCCTGCCGTCCGAGGCGACCGCCGCGGCGGTCAACCTCACCGGGGTGCAGCCGAGCGTTTCGTCGTTCCTGTCCGCCTGGTCGCACGACCTGCCCTACAGCGGCGTCCCCTCGACCGTGAACGTCATGGCGGGCGAGAACACCTCCAACGCCGCGACGGTCCGGCTCGGCGCGGGCGCGCAGTTCGACGTCCGCAACTCGGCGGGCTCGACGCACCTGGTCGTCGACCTGCAGGGCTACTACACGCGGTAGCGGGTAGAAAGGCGGCATGAGCGCTCGCGTACTGCTGCCGTGGACCGACATCGACGTGCCGGAGGGGCTCGTCGCCGCGTACTACGACGGCGACGGCGCCCCTCCGGCCGATCTCGGCGACGTCGAGTTCTACGTCCTGCCCTACGACCGCGGGCCGGAGCCGCCGAAGCTGATCGAGGAACTGCCGTCGCTGCGGGTGGTGCAGGCGCTGTCGGCGGGCGTCGAGGCGCTCGTGCCGCTGCTCCCCGACGGCGTGCAGCTGGCGAACGGGCGCGGGCTGCACGACCTGAGCGTCGCCGAGCACGCCCTCGCGCTCATCCACGCGGCGCAGCGCGACCTGCCGCGCTGGTTCGCGCAGCAGACGCGCGGCGAGTGGAGCCGCGAGCACACGCGGTCGCTGGCCGACAGCCGTGTCCTGCTCGTCGGCTACGGCTCGATCGGGCAGGCCATCGAACGCCAGCTCGTCGCCGCCGAAGCCGTGGTGACGCGGGTGGCGAGCCGCCCCCGCCCGGACGAGGACGTCCACGGCGTCGCCGAACTGCCCGCGCTGCTGCCCGGGGCCGACATCGTCGTGCTGATCCTGCCGGACACGCCGGCGACCCGCGGCCTCATCGGCGCGGACGAGCTCGCCGCGCTCCCCGACGACGCCCTGGTCGTCAACGTCGGCCGCGGCACGGCGATCGACACCGCAGCACTGCTCGCCGAGACCCGCACCGGACGGTTGCGCGCCGGGCTCGACGTCGTCGACCCGGAGCCGCTGCCCGCGGACCATCCACTGTGGACGGTACCGGGCGTGGTCATCACGCCGCACATCGCGGGCGGGTCGGCGTCGTTCTACCCGCGCGCGAAGAAGCTCGCGGCGGAGCAGCTGCGGAGGTACGCGAAGGGTGAGGAGCTGCTCAACCTCGTAGAGCGGTGACGGCGGCGGCCCACGCGGCGCGGGAGACGGTCAGCTCGCCGTGCCCCCGGGCCTTCGTGTCCCGGATGCCGACCGAACGGTCGAGCTTCACCTCGACGCAGTCCGACTGGCCGCCGCTGTGGCTCGACTTGCGCCAACCGTTCATCCGTGAAGCCTCCCGGACTATCGCGCGACCTCCCGGAGCAGGGCTCGGGTGTCGTCTTCGCCCAACGCTTTCCTGGACAAGATCTTAGCCTGTTTCGCGTAGTCGCCAACCACTTCGGCCTCGTGCAGGAACGCGGTGGCGTGGGAGTTTTCCAGGTGCACGATCGCGGGCAACCCCGGGAACTCGTAGAGGATGAACGAGCCGATCAACCCGGGGTGATAGCCGATGTTCGCGGGCACGATCCGCAGCGAGATGTTCGGCAACGCCATCATTTGCAGCAGATGATCAACCTGGTCCGACATGATGTCGGGACTGCCGATCTCATCGCGGATCGCGATCTCGCCGATGAGCGCGGTCAGCCGGACCGGATCGGGCCGCGTGAGAATCCGCTGCCGGTTCAATCGCACGACGAGCATCGAGTCGGCTTGCTCCAGGCCGATTTCCGAATTGCTCAGGATTGCACGGGCGTAGTCGGGGGTCTGGAGCAATCCCGGCACGATGGCGTGGTACCAGTTCGTGATGCGGGTGGCCGTGCGCTCGTACTCCACGATCCCGTTCAGCGCGGGCGGCAGGTCGGACGGGTTCGAGTCGAGCCAATTGTCGTCGCGGGCGTGCCTGGCCAGGCGCATCATGCGGTCGTACGTCAGGTCGTCGACCCGCAGCGCGCCCAGCAGCCGTGCCACGTCCTCCGGCTGCGGCACCCGCTGTCCCTTTTCCCACGCCGACAACAACTGCGGCAGAATCCGGACCATCCGGGCGAGTTCGCGCAGCCCCTTTCCCCGCGCTACCCGCACTTCGCGCAGCGAAGCGGCCAATGCCCTCGACCCGGGCGAGGTGGAAGTCGGCTTCATGTCGTGATGGTACGAATGCCGTCCATTCCCCGATCGGCGGTGGGGCGTCCCAATTTCAGGACAGCACGTACACGTGCCATTCGTCGTCGACGCGATATCCGCACCGCTCGTAAACACCCAGCGCGCGGTGCGCATTGTCGACGTCGACGTTGAGGGCCGACCGGTCGAATCCCGCGGCCTTCGCCGCCTTCAGCGTGTGCCCCAGCAGCCCGGAAGCGACGCCGCGGCCGCGCAGGGCCGCCCGGGTTCCCACCCAGGTGGCGTAGTGCTCGCGGATGCCCGTCGCCTCGGTTTCGGACGCGTAGTGGTGGCTGAGGACGAACGCCAGCACCTTGTCGCCGTCCAGGACGAGGAACGACAGGTCCGGGCGGAAGTCCTTGGAACCGGTGACCAGGTGGCGCCAGGCGTCCGGCTCGTAGATCGTGCTGCCCCAGTGGTCGGCGAAGGTGTCGTTGCGGGCGTCGAGCGCGGCGAGGTCGTGCGCGAAGTCGAACGGCACCGCCTCGAAGCCGTCCGGCAGCGGGGGCTGCGGCGGCAGGTCGGCGAGGCCGACGCGCATGTTGACCATGGTCCGGCCGTGCGTGTAGCCCGCGCGGGTGAGGACGCCGGCGATCCAGCGTTCGTTCTGGTGGCTGCCGTGGTGCAGTTCGAGGGGCGCGCCCGGGAAGGCCCGCTCGTGGACTTCGCGGCTCGTGCGCGCGAACCACTCGGCCAGGTGAGTGCCGACGGCGTCGGTCCGGTGCTCCGGGTGCACGACCGACTGGAGCCGGATCATGTGCACCGGGTCGGCGGCGTCGCGGCGGCGGGCCAGGCCGTAGCCCACGAGCTCGTCGCCGGCCCAGGCTCCGACGGTGGCGCGGGCCAGGTCGACGTTGGGCGCGGCCAGCTCCTCGCGGAGGTCTTCCGCGCTGAAGTGTTCACCCGTCCGGTCGACTTCCTCGGCCGCCGCGTACAGCCGCGCGAGGGCGGGAGCGTCGTCGAGGGTCAACGGGCGCCAGGTCAGGTCCATGCCGGGAGGCTAGGCCGGACGACGGCGCCCGCGCACCTGCATTACGTCCGCCGCGGCCGCCGTCCGGATCGGCGCCGGCCGGCGCAGTAGGCTCGGGCGGTGCTGGTGCTCCTCCCCCCTTCCGAGACCAAGGCCGACGGCGGCCGCGGCGGCCCGCTGGACCTCGGCGCGCTGTCGTACCCCGAGCTGAACCCGACGCGCGCGAAGCTGGCCGACGCGCTGGCCGAGCTGGCCGCGGACGTCCCGGCGAGCATCGCGGTCCTGGGCATTACCGAGCGGCAGGTCGGC
Organism: Amycolatopsis sp. NPDC004169; assembly: GCF_040610315.1. NCBI lineage: Bacteria > Bacillati > Actinomycetota > Actinomycetes > Pseudonocardiales > Pseudonocardiaceae > Amycolatopsis > Amycolatopsis sp. NPDC004169. Next base: position 397,206 of record NZ_JBEXMD010000002.1, on the reverse strand, counting down.
GAGGTGGAGCGCAACGCGCGGCTGTGGACGTCCCCGACGATGCCGGCGCTGCGCCGCTACACCGGCGTGCTGTACGACGCACTGGACGTGAAGAGCTTCACGAGGGCGGGCCTGGAGAAGGCCCACCGGCGGCTGGCGGTGACGTCATCGCTGTTCGGCGTGGTGTCGGCGACCGACCCGATCCCGGCGTACCGCCTCTCGGGCGGCAACTCCCTGCCGGCGCTGGGCACGGTCCGCGGGCTGTGGAAACCGGTGCTCGAGCCGGTGCTGCAGGGGGTGGAGGGCCTGGTGGTGGACCTGCGGTCGGGCACGTACTCGGCCTTCGCCAAGCTCCGCCCGGACGCGGTGACGGTCCGCGTGGTGACGGAGAACGCCCACGGCGAGCGCGTGACGGTGAGCCACTTCAACAAGGCGTACAAGGGCCGCTTGGCGCGCGTACTGGCGGCCACGCGGGCCGAGCCGTCCACTGTGGACCAGCTGGCGAAGGTGATCACCAAGGCGGGCCTGGTGGTCGAGCGCACGGGCGAGCACGCACTGGACCTGGTCACCGAGGGCTGACGGCCCGTTCGAACCACGCCCCGGGTTCGCCTCGGAAGCGACCGCCCTCAAAACCTGTCCGGCGCGAACGGGCGCAGGTCGAAGCCCGGGTCCTCGCCCAGTGCCACCGCCGCCACCAGCTTGCCCGCGAACGGGGCGTTCGTCAGCCCGCCCGCGCCGAAGCCCGTCGCCACCGCCAGGCCCGGGCGGATCAGGCCCAGTACCGGCAGGCCGTCCGGCGTTCCCGGGCGGAAGCCGACGCGGGTCTCCGCCAGGGTTGCGTCCGCGAGGCCCGGGGCCGCCGCCAGTGCGTTGTCCAGGACCTCGCGCTGGCCGGCCGCCGTCACGCGGTAGTCGAAGCCCGCGTCCGGCTCGCGGGTCGCGCCCGCGACCACCCGGCCGCCGCCGAAGGCCAGCAGGTAGTGGCTGGGGCCGTGCAGGACCACCGGCCAGGCCGCCGTTTCCGTGCCCGGCAGGTCGAAGTGGCTGATCTGGCCCCGGTGCGGCGTCACCGGCAGGTCGATCCCCAGCGGGGCCAGCAGTTCGCGGCTCCACGCACCCGCCGCCACCACCACGCTGTCCGCTTCCAGGACGCCGTCCGGGCCCGCCACCGTGCCGTCCGCGCGGAACGCGACCTCGCCGTCGACGAACTTCGCGCCCCGGCGCTCGGCCCCCGCCAGCAATGCGCGGCGGAGCTGGTGGCCGTCCACGCGGCCGGCGCCGGCCAGGTGCACCGCGCTCAGCCCGGGCGCCAGCGCCGGGAACAGCTCGCGCGCCTGCGCCGGGTCGAGGCGCCGGATCTCGCCGATCTCCGGCGCGTCCGCCGCCCGGGACGTCAGCCGCTCCTGCGCCCGGGTCAGCTCGGCGTCGTCGGCCGACGCGATCATCCCGCCGACGACCTCGAACGACGAGCCTTCGAGTTCCGCGGCGAACTCCCGGTAGTACCGCGCGGCGGCCGCCGCCAGCGGGTACACCGCGTCCTCCGAGCGGGACGCCCAGGGACTGACGATGCCGGCGCCGGCCTCGGTCGCCGTTCCCGGCCGCGCCGCGTCCGCCACGATCACTTCCGCGCCACGGCCCGCCAGGTGCCAGGCCGTCGCCGCGCCGCCGATCCCACTGCCGATCACGAGCACTCGCATGGTTCCCACCCTGCCCGATCTTGCCGCGCCGGGGCCAACGGGATAACCGCCACCGGCGCCCGCCCGGCCGTATGCTGCGCGCCATGCCGAGCCGTGCCGAGCGGTATCTCGCCCATCTCGACACCCTGACCGGGTCCGCCGCGCCCCGGCTGCAGCCCATTCCCTCGACGCAGCCCGGGCTCGACGACGTCATCGCGTTCGTCTACGCCGACGAGCCCGAGCCGCGCTACCTGACCGGCGCCACCTACGGCCTTTCCCTGGCCGACCACCCGGACTGGCACGGCGTGCGGCCGGAGCTGTGGATCAGCGTCCGCTCCGACGATCCGGTGTGGGCGCTGGCCATCGGCTACCTGGCCGAGCAGCTGCGCGGGACGTGCCCGTTCGTCTACGGCGACACCATCGACTTCGGCCAGCCGATCGCCCCGGAGTCGGCGATGACGGCGTTCGCCGTGTCGGCGCCGGCCGGCCTCGACGCCCACCAGTACACCCTGATCGACATCGGCGGCCCGCCGATCAGCATCGCGGGGTGCTACCCGGTGCACGACACCGAGCGGAAGTTCATCCGCGAGCACGGCATCGACGCTTTCTGGCAACTGGACTGGGACCTCTACGACGTCCGCCGCGCGCCGGTGGTCTAGGCCATCCGGTCCCGCACGAGGTCCCGGACCGCCGTGACGAACGCTTCGGCGTCCAGGCCGTCGTCCCACGAAGCCTGCAGCAGCAGTCCCTGGTAGATGGCCACGAGCACGCGGATCAAGGCGTCCGGGGCGAGGTCGCCGAAGGCGGCCCGCTGGTCGTCGACGCCTTGGCGGGCGAGGTCGCGGATCCGGGGTTCGCGGACGGTTTCCGCCCACGCCTGCAGGCCGAGGTTGCGCTGCCGGGCCGCGTCCGGGCCGGCGATTTCCCGCAACAGGTCCAGGTAGGCGGCAAGGGGATCGCCGGCGTCGCCCAGGCCCGCGTCGCGGGACGTGTGCCATTCGCCGACGATCGCCAGGATCATGTCCTCCTTGCCGGTGAAGTACCGGTAGATCAGCCCGGCGGACAGACCGGACTCCCGGACGATGTCCTGCATCGACGTGCGGTGGAACCCGCTGCGGGCGAAGCAGTTCGCCGCGGCGTCGAGGATCTGGCGGCGGCGGCTCGCCAGGTGTTCGTCGCTGACCTTGGGCATCTACCGGACCACCGCCCACGCGATCCGGTAGAACGCGGCGGCGGGCTCGTCCCGGTGGTAGCGGACGGCCGCGTCCTTCGCCGACAGGTCACCCTTCAGGTCCAGACCCCGTTCGGCCAGGAAGCCGGGCACGTCGGCGGGCCGGAAGCCGAACGTCCACGGCTCGCCGACCTGCGCGACCTTCCGCTGCCAGGGAACGTCGGCGCCGAGAACGGCCCGGTCGACGTAGGTGAAGATGACCGTGCTGCCCGGCGCGGTGATCGCGGCGAGGTCGCGCAGCGTCGTGTCGACGGCCTGCTCGGTGAGGTAGTTGGTGACGCCCTCCCAGACGACGGCCGTGCGCTTCGGCGGGAAGCCGTCGAGGGCCGCGGCGAGGCTGTCGGCGCCGAGGTCGACGGGCACGTAGTGCACGTGCGGCCGGTCGGCGACGCGCTGCCGCTTGACCCGCTGGGTCAGCGGGTGGTCGACCTCGTAGGTGGGCAACGCGCCGGGGAGCCGGTGGGCGCGGCTGTCGTAGCCGGCCCCGAGCAGCAGGACCTGCTCCGGCGCCGCCTCGGCGAGCAGGTCGTCGATCAGCCGGGTGCGGGCGACCGCCGACAGGCGAGGCCCACCCGGGTAACGACGGTCGATGACCCGCGCTATGCCGGCCCCGAGCGGCCGGACGGCCGCGGCCCGGACGAGCCAGCGGTAGCGCGCCGGCAGGAACCGGATGGCGAGGTCGTCGGCGAACAGCCGGTCGGGGCGCCGGGTCTCCAGGGCGCGGAACAGGGCGACGTGCTCGGCGGTGCGGCTGGCGGAACGCATGCCGCGAGCATAGCGAATGAACATTCATTTTTCGCTCGGTGCCCGGCTCCGGCACGGCGGCGCGGGCCCGCGCCCGGCGGAGTGGGCGGGCGAGCACCGGAGGAACCGGGCCACGCCTTCGCCGGTCAGGACCGGTAGGCGGCCGCCGCGATCCGGGCGAACGAGCGGATCAGCGGGTTGTCGTCGCCGTCCTGCCACGCGACCACGACCGGGTTCGGGGCCATGTCCGGCAACGGCACCACGACCAGCTCGCCCGGCGGCCGGTGCCCGAGCGGCATCACCCCGACGGTCCCGTTCCACAGCACGGCCTGCAGGCACTCCTGGACCGCCCGCACCACCGGGCCTTCGCGTGCTTCGCCGCCGTGCCAGTACGCCTGCCAGACCGGATCGGTGCCGTCGGGGAACCGGAACCAGCGCCGTCCGGCCAGGTCGGCGAGCGCGAGCCGGTCGCGGCCGGCCAACGGGTCGTCGGCACGCAGCACCGCACCCACTGGGTCGGCGCGCAGCTCGTGCACGCTCAGCCCGGTCCCGTCGAACGGCCCGCGGGTCAGCGCGACGTCGACGAGCCCCGCCCGCAGCCCGCAGGTCGGGTCGGTCAGGTCGGCGTCACGGACGCGGACCTCGACGTCCGGGTGCTGCCGCCGGTAGGCGTCGGCGAGCCGGGTCGCGGCCGGGTCGGCCCCGTCGCCGAGGATGCCGACGGTGAGGGTCGGCGCGCCCGCCGCCGTGGCGACGCGCACGCGGGCCTGGTCGGCCTGGTCGAGCAGCGCCCGCGCCTCGGCCAGCAGCGCCGCGCCGGCCGGGGTGAGCGTGACGCCCGCAGCGGACCGCAGCAGCAGGACGGCCCCGACGTCGGTCTCCAGCTGCTTGATCGCCCGGCTCAGCGGCGGCTGGCTCATGTGCAACCGCGCCGCGGCCCGGCCGAAGTGGAGTTCTTCGGCGACCGCGACGAAGTACCGCAGCGTGCGCAGCTCCATGACCGGCGACGATATTCGCCCGGTATCGGCACCACCGAACCGGTCTTGGACGCCCGCACCCGCGCGGCGGTGGAATCGGGGCATGACCGAGCTGACCGATCCCGCCGTCCGCGTCTCCGGCGCCCGCGAGATCGCCCCCGACCTGCTGGTGATCCCGAACGACCGGGTCGACCTGGTGCCCAACATCGGTGTCGTCGGCGGCACCGAAGCCGTCCTCGTCGTCGACACCGGCATCGGCACCGCGAACGCGTCGCAGGTGCTCGCCTTCGCGCGCGAAGTGGCGAAGGGCCGTCGCCTTTATCTGACCACGACGCACTTCCACCCCGAGCACGCGTTCGGCGCGCAGGTGTTCGCCGGCGAGGCGACCTACCTGGTCAACCGCGCCCAGGCGGCGGACCTCGCCACCAAGGGCGCGGGCTACCTGGAGATGTTCCGCGGCCTGGGCGAGGTGATCGCCCGCCGCCTCGACGGCGTGCGCGTGCCCGCCCCCGACGTCGTCTTCGACGACGGGTACGACCTCGACCTCGGCGGCCGGACCGTCCGGCTCCGGCCCACCGGACAGGGCCACACCAAGGGCGACCAGGTCATCGAGGTGCCGGACGCCGGCGTGCTGTTCACCGGCGACCTGGCCGAGACCGGGCAGTTCGCCATCTTCCCGTGGTTCCCGCCGTACGACGTGGACGTCTCGGGCGTCGGCTGGCTCGGCGTCCTGGACGGCTTGATCGCCACCGCGCCCCGGGTGGTCGTGCCGGGCCACGGCGACATCGGCGGCCTGCCGGTCCTCACCGACGTCCGCGACTACCTGCACGAGCTGCGCGAAGAGACCTGGCGGCGCCGTGACTCGGCGATGGGCGTCGAGGAGACCACCGCCGAGGTCCGCTCACTGCTCGTCGAGCGGCATCCGGAATGGGCCGGGCAGGAGTGGATCGAGCCGGGCGTCGCCTGCCTCTGCGCGGAACACGGGTCACGGCGTGACGAGCCAGTCGACCATCGCGCGTGAGATGGCGCCGCCGGCCCGCTCGTCGTAGCCCTCGAAGCACGGCATCGAGTTGGCCTCCAGGAAGAACCACTCACCGGTGGCGCGCTCGATCTTGAAGTCGACACCCAGCAGGGGGACGCCGCAGTGCCCGGTCAGCCGGGCACACCCTTCGGCGATTTCCGGCGGCGGGACGAGCGGGCGGTAGTCGTTGACGCCCCGGACGGTCCGGTAGTCGAGCACCGGCGAGTCGATCAGCTCGCCGAACGCCCGGTCGCCGACGACGTGGATCCGCACGTCCGGCCCGGTGATCCGCTCCTGGAACAGCACCGGCAGGTGGACCAGCCGCGGCAGCCGGGACTCGTGGTGCGGCTCGAACACCGTCGCCCACGTCTTCGTGGCACTGGCGCCCTTGAAGATCGCGCTGGCCGGGCAGCCGCGGACGAAGTCCAGCGCCTCCCGGGGATCGGAGGTCAGGCAGGTTTCCGGGATCCGCCAGCCGGCAACCTCGCCGAGCGCCACGGCGTGCAGCAGCTTGGTGAAGCCCGACGCCTCCCGCAGCGGCGGGTTCATCACCCGGCCGGGCAGGAAGCCGAGGATCCGCGCCAGCGCCTCGGTCTGCCCCGCCGAGGCCGCGGCCAGCTCGGCCGTCGGCGCGGCGGAGGCGACCTCCACGAGCCGGCACCAGACGGCGGAGAAGTCCCCCGCCCGGTACCGCACGCCGTCCAGCGACAGCAGGGTGTCGGCCGGGCTCGCCACCGGGATCCGGATGCTGCCGCGCATCGCCAGCGAGGGCAGGTCGACCGCCCGGAAGGCGGCGCCGGCCCGCCGCAGCGCCCGCAGCCCGGCCGTGAAGGTCGGGTCGGCCGCGACGCCGAGGCACAGGATCACGACGCGAGCCCGGCCAGCAGCGCCGCGTAGACCCGGTCTTCCCGGTCCGGAAAGAGGTCGTGCCCCGGCCAGGACGAGACGTCGGCCAGCCGCGGGACACCGGCGTCCAGCTCCACCCGGAAGTCGGCGAACACCGCGCCCCGGCCGCGGAGCCAGGTGACGATCGGGGCCACCCGATCCGCCGTCTCGGCGTCGAGCCGCCCGCTCGCGTCACCCACTTCGAAGACCTCGGCTCCGGCCACGAGGAACCGGCGCGCGCGGCCCGGGTCGCCGATCTGGACGACGTCGAACCGGCTGCGCGGAACGGCCGGGTCCACCACTGTCCACTCGGGAATCCGGTACACCTCCCGCCCCGGCGCCGAACCGTCGTTGAGGATCACCGTGCGCGGCGGTTCGACCGCGCCGGTTCCGGCGAGTTCGAGCGGATCCAGGCGCGCGAAGAACCCATGCTCCGACGGCCGGTTGACCACCGGCCCGGGCCACAGCGCGACCGCCGACCAGAACGCCGCGTAGGTTTCGGCCGCGGCGAAGGCACGGTCCGGGTCCGGCTCCTCGCTCCAGCCGCCGGTCCCCCGGTTGAGGATCCCGGCCACCTCGGCGCCGTCGACGGTCAGCCGCGCGCGGCACGTCCGCTCGCGGGTGACCCGCACCGAGACGGCGACGCGGCCGAACCCGTGCGCGACAACCGCCGGATGGCCTTGCGCGGTGGCGAAAGCGGCGAACCGGGCCGCCGTCTCGTCCGCGTCCGGGGCGATGACCAGGAGGGTCACCGCTCGCTGGTTTCCCAGGCTTCGAGGGCCGCCGCGACCTGCCAGGCGGTTCGCGCCAGCTCGTCGACCACCGCGGGCCGTGCTTCGGCCGGGATGAACGGGTCACCGGGTGGACCGGATCCGCCGTCACCGTCAGCGGAACCGGCCGACATACCGCTCCGCCGATTCGCTGGTCTCGGTGGTCTCGCTGGTTTCCGTCATCTCGGAGCGCTCGCTGGTCTCGCTCCCTTCGGTACCTTCCTTTCCTTCGGAACGCTCGGTGTTTTCGGAACTCTCGGTCCCTTCGGACCCGATCCGCGACACTTCGGGAATCCCGCTCCCGGAAGCCACGCCGAGGTAGCCCGCGGCGCGCCTTCTGATCTCGAGCGGGAAATCGGTGAATGCCACTGTTTCGCCCATCATGACCCTCCCGCGCCCCACCGCCATCCGGCCGTTTTTCATGGGAGCACCGGCGGATCCGGGTGTCAACGCCGCCCCACGCGATGCACCTGCATGGGGCAGCGCCGATTCCCGGAAACCGTGCCTTTTTCACCGGATATCGACCGCGGGCAATTCCGGCTCACCGATTACGCTCGGACGCCGAGCACCGCCATCGCCGCGTTGTGGCCCGGGATGCCGCTGACACCACCTCCTCTCACGGCACCCGCACCGCACAACAGGATGCGTTCATGGGCGGTCTCGACGCCCCAGCGACCGGCCTGGGCCGGATCTTCCGCGTAGGGCCACGACAGGTCCCGGTGGAAGATGTGCCCCGCCGGCAGGCCCAGCTCGGCTTCCAGGTCCAGCGGGGTTTTCGCTTCCACACAGGGCCTGCCGTCCGGCCCGGTCAGCAGGCACTCCTCGATCGGCTCGGCCAGCACGCTGTTCAGCGAAGCGAGCGTCGCGCGCAACGCCGCTTCCCGGGCCTCTTCGTTGCGTCCCTCGAAAAGGCGGGCCGGCATGTGCAGGCCGAAGAGGGTGAGCGTGTGCGTGCCGGCCGCGCGTTCGGCCGGACCGAGGATCGAAGGATCCGTCAACGAGTGGCAGTAGATCTCGCACGGCGGCAGCGTGGGGATCCTGCCCGCCGCCGCCTCCCGGTACGCCGTCTCCAGCTGTGCGAAGGTCTCGTTGACGTGGAAGGTGCCCCCGAACGCCTCGGCCGGATCGACGTCCGGGTCACGCAGCCTCGGCAGCCGCGTCAGCACCATGTTCACCTTCAGTTGCGCGCCTTCCGGGCGGTCCGCCGGTTCCTCGCCCAGCAGGCGCGCGAGCGTCGCCGGCGCGACGTTCGCCAGGACGTGCCCGCCCCGGACGGCGAACTCGGCATCGGCGCGCCGGTACCGCACCTCGCCGTCCGGGTCGACCGAGAGCACCTCCGCACCGGTCACCAGGCGCGCGCCCGCCGCGGCTGCCACTGCCGCGAGCGAACGGGTGACCGCGCCCATGCCGCCGACCGGGACGTCCCAGTCGCCGGTGCCGTTGCCGATGACGTGGTAGAGCAGGCACCGGTTCTGGCGCAGGTCCTCGCCGCCCGCCGGGGCGAACGTGCCGATCAGCGCGTCGGTGAGCACCACGCCGCGCACCGTGTCGTCGCGGAACCACGACGTGAGCGCTTCGCCGATCGGCCGCTCGAACAGCAAGGACCACGCTTCCGCGTCGCCGACGCGCGCGCGGAAGTCCACTTCGGACAGCAAGGGCTCGGTGAGCGTCCCGAACGCGCGCCCGGCGACGCGCCCGGTGAGCTCGTAGAACCGCTGCCAGGCCGAGAAGTCCGATGTGGACCCGGTGACCGCCCGGAACGACGACGCCGTCCGGACGGCGTCGTCGTTGTCGACAAGGAGACCGGTGCCGCCCGACGGGGTGTAGGACGACATCCGGCGCCGTCGCAGCTCCACGTCAAGGCCGAGGTCGGCCACGATCTTCTTCGGCAGCAGGCTGACCAGGTACGAGTAGCGCGAAAGCCGGACGTCCACGCCCTCGAACGCGCGGAACGAAACGGCGGCGCCACCGGTCTCTTCCCGCTGTTCGAGCACGAGCACCGACCGGCCCGCCCGCGCCAGGTACGCGGCCGCCACCAGGCCGTTGTGCCCACCGCCGACGATCACCACGTCGTAGCTGTCCATCTGCCGCCTTCCTCGGTCGTCCTGCCCTTTTATCGTGAGCACGCCGCCGGGCGGAATTCAAGGAAACTGCCGGAATACTCCTTTCGCGGCGGCCGCCGCGAAATACGGTTGCGCGGCGCCGGAGCGGTCCGGCATCCTGGGCGCACCCGGCAGGGAGCCGGTGAGCGAGAACGGGAGGTGCCTGTCGTGATGACTGTCCGGGCCCTTTCGCGCCCTCATCCACCCGCCCCCCGAGGCTGACCACGCGCCCGGTGGGGCATCCCTGATCGAGGAGAAACCCACCAGTGCGCCAGCACGACTTCGAAGACCTTTTCGACGACCAACCCACCCGACGCCGCGAAGCGCGTTCGCGGCGCCGCGGGCGGTTCGAGGAACCCGAACCCACCCGCAGCGGGCGGCTGACCGAAGCCGAGCGCGTCCGGCTCGCCAAGCTGCGCGACGACGCCTACACCGAAAACCAGCTGCCCGACGGCGCCGACCGCTGGTCCACCTGGGACGACGCCGAACACGGCCCGCTACCCCGGCCCGACTGGGTCGTCACCGAGCTCGCCGCGGTCGACACCGACCTCGGCGTCCTCAAAACCGGTAAGGAGGCCGACGTCCACCTGCTGCGGCGCGGGCTGCCCGGCACGCCGGGCACGCTGCTCGCGGCCAAGCGCTACCGCAGCGACGAGCACAAGCTGTTCCACCGCGACGCGGGCTACCTCGAAGGGCGGCGGATGCGCCGGTCCCGCGAGATGCGGGCGATGGCGCAGCGCAGCGCGTTCGGCCGCAACCTCATCGCCGAACAGTGGGCGGTGGCCGAGTTCGCCGCGCTGAGTCGCCTGTGGACGCTCGGCGCGCCGGTGCCCTACCCGGTGCAGCGCGAGGGGACGGAACTGCTGCTCGAGTTCGTCGGCGAGGACGACGGCACCGCCGCGCCCCGGCTGGCCCAGGTCCGCCCGGACCCCGGCGAGCTGCAGGACCTGTGGTTCCAGGCCACCGCCGCGCTCGAGCTGCTCGCGTCCGAGGGGCTCGCGCACGGCGACCTCTCGGCGTACAACCTGCTGGTGCACCGGGGGCGGCTGATGGTGATCGACCTGCCCCAGGTCGTCGACGTCGTCGCCAACCCGGGCGGCGTCGAGTTCCTGGCGCGGGACGTGCGCAACCTGGCCGGCTGGTTCCACGGCCGCGGCCTCGGCGAGCACGTCACGAACACCGGGGAACTGCTGGCCGAGCTCGTTTCGGCCGCCGGGATCGGCTGATTCCGGGGCGGCGTCGCGGCTGTGGTGCGGAACACGCCTGCGACGCCGCCCACAACCGGTGACCTCGATGCGTAGCCCCGGCCCCACCTCGGGTACAGTGAACACAGACCGCAACCGGCGGCGTGGATGAGTTGGTGTCCGTCGCCTCCAAAGCCACCGAATGGCTCGCGGTAATCCGTAACCCAAGCGGCGCGCGGTGTCGGCAAGCGATGACACGGTGTGCCGGGTCCGTCCCTGTGAACGCCCATCGCACACCATCTTGCCCTGCCTGCGCGCGGGCAGCCCGGGCCTCCCTTGCGACGAACCACGTCCGAGAGGCATTTGTGACAGTCACGTTCAACTCCGGCCACTCCTCGACGTCCGCCCGCGCGGGCCGTCCCGACCACAAGCCGCGCCAGCGGCCTGCGGGCGGCGACATGCTGCGCGACGACGCCGTCGAGACCGTGGCCACCAAGACGTTCGCCCAGCTGGGCCTGCCGGAGCCGCTGCTCCGCGCGCTGGCCGACGCGGGCATCAACCAGCCCTTCCCGATCCAGTCCGCGACCATCCCGGACGCGCTGGCCGGCCGGGACGTGCTCGGCCGCGCCCAGACCGGCTCGGGCAAGACCCTCGCCTTCGGCCTGGCCATGCTGGCCCGGCTCGACGGCGGCAAGGCCCGCCCGAAGCGCCCCCGCGCGCTGATCCTGGTCCCGACCCGCGAGCTGGCCATGCAGGTCGCCGACTCGCTCACCCCGCTGGCCAAGGCGCTCGGCCTGTGGTGCCGCACGGCCGTCGGCGGCATGGCCTTCGCCCGCCAGGCGGACGCGCTGTCCCGCGGCGTCGACTTGCTGATCGCCACCCCCGGCCGGCTGTCGGACCACGTCCGGCAGGGCACCGCGCACCTGGGCGACTGCAACTTCATCGCCCTCGACGAGGCCGACCAGATGGCGGACATGGGCTTCATGCCGCAGGTCCGCGAGATCCTCGACCTCACCCCGCCGGGCGGGCAGCGGCTGCTGTTCTCCGCGACGCTGGACGGTGACGTCAACCGCCTGGTCAAGCAGTACCTGACCGACCCGGTGACGCACTCGGTCGCGCCGTCGACCGCCAGCGTGACGACCATGGACCACCACGTGCTCCAGGTCTCGCACCAGGACAAGCAGGACGTCATCACGCAGATCGGCGCCCGCGACGGCCGCACGATCATGTTCGTGCGCACCAAGCACCACGTCGACCGGCTCACCGAGCGGCTGCGCGAGCAGGGCGTGCACGCGGCGGCGCTGCACGGCGGCAAGACCCAGGGGCAGCGCAACCGCGTCCTCGCCGACTTCAAGGACGGCCTCACCCCGGTGCTGGTCGCCACGGACGTCGCCGCGCGCGGCATCCACGTCGACGACATCTCGCTGGTGCTGCACGTCGACCCGGCGGCCGACCACAAGGACTACCTCCACCGCGCCGGCCGCACGGCCCGCGCCGGGGCGTCCGGTGTGGTCGTCACGCTGGCGACGCACGACCAGCGCCGGATGGTCCGCCGGCTGACCGACCGCGCCGGCGTGCGCGCGGAGTCGACCACGGTCCGCCCGGGCGACGCCGAGCTGTCCCGCATCACCGGCGCCCAGGAGCCCAGCGGCGAGCCGGTCGTCGAGCAGCGGCGCGAGAACCCGCGCCGTGGCGGCGGTGGCTTCCGCGGTGACCGTGGCTTCGGCGGCAGCCGGGGCGGCGAGCGCGGTGGGTCCCACCGCGGCAGCTACGGCGACCGTGACCGCGGTGGCGAGCGTGGCGGCGAGCGCGGTGGTTACCGCGGCGGCGACCGCGAAGGCCGTCCCGGTGGCTTCGGCGGCCGCGGCCGTCAGCCCCGCTCGGGCAACGGCGGTGGCTACGGCCGCCCGAGCCGTGGCCCGCGTCGCGGCTACGACAGCTGAGTTCCTCCTTCGGAAGCCCCGGACCACGCGGTCCGGGGCTTCCGGCGTTTCCACGCCCCGCTTGGCGGAGCCGCCGGGCCCGGATGGGAGACTGCGGGACGTGACTACGCCGCCGACGCTCCCGCCCGAAGAGGTTTTCGACTGGCTCGACGCCGAGGCGGAGAAGCGGGCGAACGCGGGGCTCGTGCGGCAGCTGCGGCCGCGTCCCGCGCAGGCCGACGAGCTCGACCTGGCCGGCAACGACTACCTCGGGCTGGCCCGCGACAAGCGGGTCGCCGGCGCTGCCGCGGCCGCCGCGCTGCGCTGGGGCGCCGGGTCGACCGGGTCGCGGCTGGTCACCGGATCGACCGAGCTGCACACCGAGCTGGAGCTGGAGCTCGCCCGGTTCTGCGGCGCGCAGGCGGCGCTCGTGTTTTCGTCCGGCTTCGCCGCGAACCTCGGTGCGGTGACGGCGCTGTCGGGGGCCGAGTCGGCGATCGTCACCGACAAGTACATCCACGCGTCGCTGATCGAGGGCTGCCGGCTGTCGCGGGCCGACGTCGCCGCGGTCGCGCACTCGACGCCGTCGGCGATCAAGCACGCGCTGGCGACCCGGCGCAAGCCGCGGGCGCTGGTGGTGACCGACTCGGTGTTCTCGGTCGACGGCGACCTAGCTCCCCTGGAGGAGCTGGCCGGGATCTGCCGTTCGCACAGCGCGGCGCTGCTGGTGGACGACGCGCACGGCTTCGGCGTCCTGGGCGAAGGCGGCCGGGGCGCGGTCCACGCGGCCGGGCTGTCGGGCGCGCCCGACGTCGTCACGACGTTGACGCTGTCGAAGTCCCTCGGTGCCCAGGGTGGCGCGGTGGTGGGGCCGCGGCGGGTGATCAAGCACCTGGTGGACACCGCACGCAGCTTCATCTTCGACACCGCGCTGGCGCCCGCGAGTGCCGCGGCCGCGTTGGCCGCGTTGCACGCGTTGAAGGACGAGCCGGGGCTCGCGGAGAAGGTGGTCGAGAACGCGGGCAACCTGGCGATGTCGCTGAAGGCGGCGGGGCTGAAGGCGAGCGTGCCGGACGCCGCCGTGATCTCGGTTCAGGCGCCGTCCGCGGAGACAGCGGTGGCGTGGGCCGCGGCGTGCGTGGAGCAGGGCATCCGGGTGGGGTGCTTCCGGCCGCCGTCGGTGCCGGACGGGATCTCGCGGCTCCGGCTGACCGCGCGGGCCGACCTCACCGAGGCCGATGTGGACCGCGCGGTGAAGGTGATCACCGCGACGGCACCACGGGGCGCCCTCGCCTGAGCCGCACCGCAACGGACGACACGCGTACCTGGACGGACGACACGCGTACGCGGAGGATCGGATTGCGTACGCGGAGGCTCGGATTGCGTACCTGGACGGTCGGATCGTGTGATCAGGCGCGGGTCTCGCGTGATTGCAGGCGGAACTCGCGTGATGGGGCGCGTATCTCGCGTGATTGGCGGGGCATCACGCGTGATTGGCGGGGCATCAGGGGCGGCGGCGCATTTTGATGTGGGGGATTCCGTCGTCGTCGAGGTACTCGGCGCCTTCGGCTACGAAGCCGTAGCGGGCGTAGAAGCCTTGGACGTACGTTTGGGCGTCGAGGACGTACTCGCCGGGGATGGTCAGGGCCGCCTCCATCAGGCGGGCCGCCAGGCCCTGGCCGCGGGCGGGCGCGGCCGTCGCCACGCGGCCGATGCGGCGGATGCCGCCCGGGTCGGCCAGGACCCGGAGGTAGGCCAGGACCGAGCCGGCGTCGGAAAACCACAGGTGGCGGGTGTCCGGGAGCAGGTCACGGCCGTCGAGCTCCGGGTACGCGGCTTTCTGCTCCACGACGAACACGTCGACGCGCAGGCGGAGGATGTCGTGCAGCTGGAGCGCGGTCAGCTCGGGACCGGTCGCGTCGTGCAGGGTCGGCATACCCCTGCCTATCACGCTCAGCCGAGGAGGCGCGGCCGGGCCTGGGCTTCGACGTCGTTCGCGTACGTGGACACGCGCGTGTACACGCCCGGCCGGTTCGCCTTCGCGCAGCCGTCGCCGAAGGAGACGATGCCGATCAGCGTGTCACCGACCACGAGCGGACCGCCCGAATCGCCCTGGCAGGCGTCGACGCCGCCCTCGGGGTAGCCCGCGCACACCATGCTCTTCTGGTCGTAGACGCTGTAGTCGGCGTGGCACTCGCTGTCCGAGGTGACCGGCACCTGGGCACTGCGCAAGTAGTCGGACCGGGAGCCGCCGTCGGCGACGCGGCCCCAGCCGAGCACGGTCGCCTGGGTGCCCTTCGCGTACAGCCCCGCGTCACCGCTGTCGGGCAGCTTCGCGGGCCGGTAGTCGAGCTGGCCGCGGACGGTCAGCACGGCGATGTCCGCGCCCTTCGTCGGGTCCGTGTAGCCCTGGGCGACCCAGACCTTCGAGACGCCGAGGACCTGGCCGTCCGTGGTGCGCTTGTCCTCGCGGCCGGCCACGACGCGGATGTCCTGCTTCGCCACCGCTTTCGCGCAGTGCGCCGCCGTCGCGACCGACGTGGAGCTCACGATCACCGCGCCGCAGAACTGGTTTCCGCCCGCGTCGGTCAGGTACACCGCGTACGGGTGGTCCGACAGCGAAGCCTTCTCGCCGCCCACGATCCGGGGCTGGTTGGCCGAGGACTGGTCCGCCGACGCCGTGCCGACCACGACCGGGACGGCGACCGCGGCGACCGCGAGGAGCGCGCCGCTCACGAACAGCAGGGATCGGCGGGACTTCACGGACATGGGTCTTCCCCTTTTCGAGACAGCACGGAACGAGGCGTTCGGCACCCGGACGACTCCGGTGCGTGAACGACGTGCGCTCAATACCCTAGGCCGAGGGGGCCCAAAACGGTGTCACTGGAACGGGTGGTCTCCGTCCGTCGATCGGTTCTGCCAAGCTGGCCGGATGTGGCGGACGGCGGTGGCGTGGGTGGCTCTGGCCCTCACCTTGAGCGCGTGCTCGCCGGAACCACCGCCGGCGTCCCCGCCTGGACCTGCGCCACCTTCGCCGGTGACCAACGCGCCGAGCACGACGGCCGCACCGGCGAAGACGCCGAGCGCTCCGGCGGTCACCTGGCAGGTGGGCGCCCGGCCGCTCCCCCGCCGCCCGGACGGCTTCGGCGAGGTCGAACCGACGCCACCCGAACTGGTGAACCGGGCACTTCCGACAAAAGACCTCTTACCACCACCCGTCGGCACCGCCTACGCGTCGACGATCAGCGCCGTTCCGGCCGACGTCCTCGCGCGCAGCACCTGGCAGCCCGCCTGCCCGGTCAAGGCGACCGACCTCCGCTACCTGACGATGTCGTTCTGGGGCTTCGACGGCCGCGCGCACACCGGCGAGATGCTGGTGAACACGAGCGCCGCGACGGCCATCACGCAGGTCTTCGGGCAGCTGTTCGCCGCGCGCTTCCCGCTCGAAGAGATGCGCGTGACGGCCCCCGCCGAGCTCACCGCGCCCCCGACCGGCGACGGCAACTCGACCAGCGCGTTCGTCTGCCGCCCGGCGCGCGGGCAGACGACCTGGTCGGCGCACGCCTACGGCCTCGCCGTCGACGTCAACCCGTTCTGCAACCCCTACACCCAGGGCGGCCTGGTGCTGCCCGAGCTGGCCTCGGCGTACGTCGACCGCGCGCGCAAGCGGCCCGGGATGGTGCTGGCCGGCGACGCGACCGTGCGCGCGTTCGCGGCGATCGGGTGGAGCTGGGGCGGGAACTGGCGCAGCCCGACCGACCGGATGCACTTCACCGCTACCGGCCACTGACCACGTAATACGACGTTAAGCACAACGGGGAACACCCGCTCCGGCGGCGCGGTTGGCTAGGGTGGAACGACCGGAACCGGACCCCGCGGAGGATGCAGTGCCCCACTACGACCTGGTGATCGTCGGGACGGGATCGGGGAACTCCATCCTCGGCCCCGGGTTCGCCGGCCAGAAGACGGCGATCGTCGAGAAGGGCACCTTCGGCGGCACGTGCCTCAACGTGGGCTGCATCCCGACGAAGATGTTCGTGTACGCCGCCGATGTCGCGTACACGCCTTCGCACAGCGCGAAGTACGGCGTCGACGAAGAGCTGAAGGGCGTGCGCTGGCGCGACATCCGCGACCGCATCTTCGGCCGGATCGACCCGATCGCCGAAGGGGGCGCGGAGTACCGCCGCAGCCACGAGGACAACGCGAACGTCGACGTCTACGAAGGCACGGGCCGCTTCACCGGCCACAAGGAGCTGCGCGTCAGCTTCGCCGACGGGCGCCCCGACGAGGTGCTGACCGCGGACAAGTTCGTGCTCGCCGCGGGCGGCCGCCCGGTCATCCCGGAGATCCCCGGCCTGGACGACGTCGGCTACCACACCTCCGACACCGTGATGCGGCTCGACGAGCTGCCCGAGCGGATCGTCATCCTCGGCGGCGGGTACATCGCGGCCGAGTTCGCGCACGTCTTCGCCTCCTTCGGGGTGCAGGTCACGCTGGTCAACCGGTCCGGGCGGCTGCTGCGCTCGGAGGACGAGGACGTCAGCGCCCGCTTCACCGAACTGGCCGCCGAGCGGTTCGACGTCCGCCTCGACCGCAAGACCGTGCGGGCCCGCAAGACGGACACCGGCATCGCGCTGGACCTCGAAGGACCGCAGGGCGCCGAAACCGTCGAGGGCGACGTGCTGCTGATCGCCACCGGCCGGAAGCCGAACTCCGACCTGCTCGACGTCGCCGCCACCGGCGTAACCACAATGGACAGTGGACACGTCGTGGTCGACGACCACCAGCAGACCGCGGTCGAGGGCATCTACGCCCTCGGCGACCTGTCCTCACCGCACGAGCTCAAGCACGTCGCGAACCACGAAGCCCGCGTGGTGCAGCACAACCTGCTGCACCCGGACGAGCGGATCACCGCCGACCACCGGTTCGTGCCGCACGCGGTGTTCACGCACCCGCAGGTCGCGTCGGTCGGGCTCACCGAGCAGAAGGCGCGCGAGCTCGGTGTGTCCTATGTGGTCTCGAAGCAGGACTACGCCGGGATCGCCTACGGCTGGGCGATGGAGGACACCACGGGCTTCGCGAAGCTCCTGGCCGACCCGGCGACCGGGCAGCTGCTCGGCGCGCACATCATCGGGCCGCAGGCGTCCTCGGTGATCCAGCCGCTGATCCAGGCGATGAGCTTCGGCCTCGACGCGCGGAGCATGGCGCGCGGGCAGTACTGGATCCACCCGGCGATGCCGGAGCTGGTCGAGAACGCGCTGCTCAACCTGCCCCTCGACTGAGGCACCGCGGGCCGGGACGCACCCGGCCCGCGGCCGCTCACAGGGTGATCGACCAGGTGTCCAGGGTGCCGGTGTCGCCGGGCCCGTAGTCCGTGACGCGCAGCTGCCAGCGGCCGCCGGCCGGCGAGGACGCCGGAACGGTGAACGTCCGGGTGCCGTTCCAGGCCGTGCACGTGCTGCCGCCGCTGTATTTGACGGGGTATCCGCGGCCGTTCGGGTCCAGCAGCGTGACGCCGAGGTCTTCGGCGCACGTGTGCCGGATCGTCACCGCGACCGTCAGCGGGGTCGCCGCCTGCCCGGTCAGGGCGGAGGTGACCGGACTGAACACCTGCTGGTAGTCGCGGATCGGGTAGTCCGTGTCGTTGGTCAACGTCCGGCCACCGCCGCCGGCCTGGGTGCGCGCGGACACCGCCGGGCTGGCCGGCGAGGTGTGGCCGGCGGCGTCGCGGGCCTTGATCGTGAAGGTGTACGCGGTGTCCGGCGAGAGCCCGGTGACCGTGGCGCCGGTCCCGGCGACGCTCGTGGCGAGCGTGGCGCCGTTGTACACGTCGTACGCGGTGGCGTCGCCGGTCGAAGCGTCCCAGGCGAGTGACACGCTGGTGGCCGTGGTGCCGGTGACCCGCGGGTTGGCGGGCGCGCCCGGCGGGGTCGGGTCGCCGCCGCCGGTTACCAGGGTGAGCTGCCACTTGCCCAGCGCTTCGATGACCGGCTGGAAGAGCGACAGGTCGCCGTCGGAGGGGTTCTGGACGCACTGCGACGGGCCGCCGTCGTGCAGGCCGGTGGCCTTGTCGCCGAGCAGCCAGCCGCCGCCGGAGTCGCCGCCGAGGGAGCACGCCGTCGTCCAGGTCAGGTCGTCGATGACCAGGCCGCCGCCGTAGTCGGCGGACTTGTGCGTGTACTTCACCTCGCCGCACTGCCAGTGCGAGGTGTTGCCGGAGTGGCAGACCCGGTCGCCGACCATCGCCTCGGCCGCGCCGGAGAGCGTGATCGCCGGCTGGCCCCAGGTGTTCACCGACGCCGACAGGGCCCACCCGGCCTCCGTCACCGCGACGACGCCCATGTCGCCTTCGCGGGCGTTGACGCTGTGCGTGCCGCCGACGTTGGACGTGCCGATCCGGTTCTGCTGCCCCGAAGCACCGTAAGCGGCCTGGTCGCGGTCGTTCGTGCAGTGGCCCGCGGTCAGGAAGTGCTTCGCGCCCGCGGAGTCCGTCACCGGGAAGCCGACCGAACAGTTGCTCTCGCTGCCCGGCCACCACGGGTTGCCGGTCTGGATGGTGCCCGACTGCTGCCGCGGCGACGTCGTCGTCTCCGTGATCCGGACCCCCAGCTCCCGCACGCGCGAGAGGAAGCTTTCGGTCGCGGCGGTCTTCTTCGTCCGGTCGACGTCGACGCCGACGTCGTTGGCGCGGACGTCGACGCCCCAGCCGTAGACGCCGGGGACACCGGCCCCGACCAACCCGCGGACGGCCGCGGCGGTGCGGTCGAGCTCGGCCCTGCTCCGGGCCACGACCTGGGCCGCCGCCCCCGCGGCACGAGCCTCGTCGGCCGCTTCGGACGTCGTGACCGCCAGGGTCAGCAGACCGGTCGCGGCGTCGAACCACTCTCCCGCGGCCTGCGCCCGGACCGACGCGGGCAGCGTCGCGGCCAGCCGGTGGGCCCGGTCCTGGGCGGCGAGCTGGTCCCGGGCCTGGCCGTCGGTCAGCCCGAACGCGGCGGCGACCCCCGCCACCTCGGCGTCCGGGTGGCCCGGCGCCGCTTCGGCGGGCGCGACGCCCGGTCCCAGCGCGGCCAGCGCGGCCACGCCCACGGCGGAAACGAATCTGCGCATCGGTTTCTCCTCGGATCGGCGAGTGGAGTGCGCAGAAGGTAAGCCGCCGGACGGCCCGCGGTGCAGATCCGCAAGTCCTTAACAGTTAACTGGCCAGTCCCATTGGAAACCGTAGCGGCCGGGACCGAAGTTCAGCGCGACCCCGTGCACGGCACCGGATTCCGGGACGACGTCGGCGCTTTCGCCGGGCTCGGCGAACCGGTGGCACACCGCCGGAACCGCCTCCGGGGAGAACCGGATTTCGAGCACGTATTCGCGGACCGGGAGCCGGAACTTCCGTTCGTAGTTCGTCGCGACCGGGTGCGGCGCGCGATTCACCAGCGTGTGTTCGGTGATGACCGTTTCGCCGCGCAGCAGCGGCCGGCCGAAGAGCAGCTCCACGACGAGGAGGCCGTCTTCGGGCTTGAGCACGCTGCGGCCCGGGTGGCAGCCCCGCAGGGACCGCAGCTCCGGCAGCGGCCGGTCGTGCTCGTCGAGGTGCAGGATCACCACCCAGCGGTCCGGGCCGTCGGCCTCGGCCCGCAGCACCTGCCGCGACCGGATCTCCAGTTCCTCACGGCCCGGGCCGACCACGACGACGTCGTGCTGGCTGAGCCGGGTCAGCCGCTCGTCCCACCGGGTGTCCACATCGGACACCGCGGCGTCGATGCGCGGCCCGTCCGGCCAGAACCGGCCGATCTCCGCGGGTGCGGACCGGCGCGCCCGCGGCGGCCCGAGCAGCGCGACCAGTGAGCCCGCCGGCACCTCGAGGACGGCTTCGAGCTGCCGCAGCCCGCGGACGGAGTCCCGCCGTTCGGGGCGGCTGCGGCCGGACTGCCAGTAGCTCAGCGTCGCCGTGGTGACCGAGACGCCGCGGGTGCGCAGGTGCTCGCGGAGCCGGTCGAGGCTCAGCCCGCGGGCGCGGATGGCCGCGCGCAGGGCCGCGTCGAACGGGCCCTCGCGCAGCAACGTCCCGAGGTCCGGCACCGGCACGGCCACCCGGTGAGCTTAAGCCGCCGCGCCCCCGCCGAAAGCGTTGACTGTTGAGAATCAGACGAACCGGTGCCGCCCGGCGAGCGCACCGAAGGCCATCTGGACGCCGAGCAGGCCCAGCAGCATGGCCAGCGGCACCGTCCAGCCGCCCGCGAGGTCGTGCAGCAGGCTGAACAGGAACGGCCCGAGCGCGGCGAACAGGTAGCCGAACCCCTGGGCCATCCCGGACAGCCGGGCGGTGTCGGCGCCGGTCCGGGCGCGCAGCGCGATCACGGTCAGCGCCAGCGAGAAGTTGCTCATCCCGAGGCCGACGAGGATGCTCCAGAGCAGCGGCGACCACGACGGCGCGAGCATCAGCCCGGCGGTGCCGGCGAGGCCGAACACGCCGAGGGCCAGGATCCACGGGCTCTGCCCGCGCTGCCGGGCCGCCATCGGCGAGACGACGAGGCTGATCGGCACGGCGATCAGCGAGACCAGGCCGAACAGCAGGCCGGCTTGGTCGCGCGGCACGCCCGCGTCCATCAGCACCTGCGGGAACCAGCCCATCGCCGCGTAGGCGTAGAAGGCCTGCAGGCCGAAGAAGCCGGTGACGATCCAGGCCAGCCGGTTGCGCAGCAGCGACCGGCCACCTTCGGCGCCTTCGGCGGGGCGCGGTGTCCGGCCGGTGCCGCGAGCTGCGAAAATCCAGGTCACCAGCGCGACGACGGCGAGGACGGCCCAGCCGCCCAGCGCCGGGCGCCAGCCACCCAGCGCGTCGCCCAGCCGCGGGGTCACCGCCGAGCCGAGGGCGCCGCCGCCCTGCAGCGCGGCGGTGTAGACGCCGGTCAGCATGCCGATGCGCGCCGGGAAGGAGTCCTTGATGACGACCGGGATGAGCACGTTGATCAGGGCGATCCCGGCGGTCGCGACGAGCGTCCCGCCGAGCACCACGGCCGGTCCGTCGAGCACGCGCAGCACGAGCCCGGCGGCCAGGGCGGCCAGCGCGACCGCGATGGCGGCACCGATCCCGGCCCGGCGCGCGAGCAGCGGCGCGGCCAGCCCGGCACCGGCGAAGCAGAGCGTCGGCAACGTCGTGAGCACCCCGGCCCAGACCACGGACGCACCCAGGTCCGCCCGCATTTCGGCGAGCATCGGGCCGACGCCCGTGATGGCGGGCCGCAGGTTCAGGGCGGTGAGCACCACCGCGACCGCGAGCAGCGCCCCGGCCGCGACCACCCCCGGCGTCCGGATTTCGACGGCGCCGTCCAGTTCGGGTTCACGGTGTTCGACGGGCATGCCCGCTACTCTCTCATACGTAGGATGATTGGATGAAGGGATAATCCTGTGCCTCTGGCCACCACGCGCCGGACCGGCCTCGTCGACCAGGTCATCGAGCAGCTGCGGACCGCGGTCACGCAGGGCGAATGGCCGATCGGCGAACGCATCCCGACCGAAGCCGAACTCGTCGAGCAGCTCGGCGTCGGACGCAACACCGTCCGCGAAGCCGTGCGCGCGCTCGCGCACACCGGCCTGCTCGAGGTCCGGCAGGGCGACGGCACCTACGTGCGTGCCACGAGCGAGGTGTCCGGCGCGATCCGCCGGCTCTGCGGCTCGGAACTGCGCGAAGTCCTGCAGGTCCGGCGCACGCTGGAGGTCGAGGGCGCGCGGCTTGCGGCCGTCGAGCGGACCGACGAAGAGGTCGCCGAGCTGTGGTCGTTGCTCGCCCGCCGCGAGGCCAACCTGCGCGAAGGCCACTGGCAGGACTTCGCCCGCACGGACGCCGAGTTCCACTGTGCCGTGGTCAGCGCCGGCCACAACCGGCTGCTGACCGAGCTCTACCGCGGGTTGACCGAGGTCATCGCGGCCAGCATCGCGACGACGTCGAGCATCGCCCCGGGCGCCGACCACGCACCGGAGATCGGCCACGAAGGGCTCGCCCAGGCCATCGCCGACCGGGATCCGGAGCGTGCCGCCGCCGAGGCCTGCGGGTTCCTCGACGAGCTGCTGGAACGCGCCGAACGCGCCTGACCTGCGCGTTGCCCGCCGATGGCCCCCTAAGGGTGCCATTTCAGGGTTGTCGTGGCACCACCGTGGTGCCACAGTAATGCCATGGACCTGACGCCCTTCGTGGACAGCCTCCGCCGCGAGTTCGCGGTAGCCGCCGAGGCGGCCGGCGAGGACGCTGTCGCCCTGGCCGAACGGCTGGCCTCCCCGCTGGAGTCCGCCATCCGGCTCACCCTGCTCGACGCGCTGTCGACGGCGGCCGACGAAATCACCCGCGATCTCGCGCCCGGCTCCGTCGAAGTCCGCCTTCGCCGCCGCGAAGCCGAGTTCGCGGTTTCGCCGCCCACGGCGCCCGAACCGGCACCTGCCGAAGCACCACCACCGCCACCCGAGGCCGACGACGGCGCCGTCTCCCGGATCAACCTGCGGCTGCCCGACCAGCTGAAACAGCGGGTCGAGGAGGCCGCGAGCCGCGAGAAGCTCTCCATCAACGCCTGGCTCGTCCGGGCCGCGAACACCGCACTCGGCGCCGACACGAGCCGTCCCGCGCACCGCCGTTCCGTCTACGGCGAGAAGTACACCGGCTGGGTTCGCTGACCCGCCCGCTCTGACCAGCCAAAACACTCCCGACGCACCCCAGGAGGGCGCAGCCATGCCGTTTTTCGCCACCCCCGAGCCGATCACGGCCACCCTCGACGTCAGCGTGGCCGACGTCCGGATCGTCGCCGGCGACCGCACGGAAACCACCGTCGAGGTCGAGCCGGCCGACCCCGGCGACACCGAGGACGTCAAAGCCGCCGCCAAGACCCGCGTCGAATTCGCCGACGGCGAACTGCTGGTCAAGGGCCCGAAGTACACCACCAGGCTGTGGGGCAAGGGCGGGGCGCTGCACGTGACGGTCGAGCTGCCGGCCGGCTCCCGCGTCAAGGCGACGTCCGCGATGGGCGACTTCCGCGTCACCGGCCGTCTCGGTGACAGCAGGCTCAAGACGTCCGTGGGCGACATCCACCTCGACGAGACCTCGCGGCTGGAAGCGACCACCGCGACCGGTGACGTCTTCGTCGAGCGGGCCACCGACCACGCCGAGGTCGGCACCGGCTCGGGCGAGCTGCGGATCCGGGAGATCGACGGCACCGCTGTCCTGAAGAACTCCAACGGCGAGACCCGGGTCGGCGAGGTGACCGGCGACCTGCGGGTCAGCACGGCCAACGGCGACATCCTGGTCGACGTCGCCCACGCCGGCGTCCACGCCAAGACCGCCTCCGGCGACATCCGGCTCGGCGAGGTCATGCGCGACCGGGTCGTCCTCGAAACCGCCGTCGGCGAGATCGAGGTCGGCATCCGCGAGGGCAGCGCCGCCTGGCTCGAGCTCAACTCCCTGACCGGTGCGGTGCGCAACACGCTCACGCCGTCCGAAGGACCGGGCGAGACCAGCGACACGGTCGAGGTCAAGGCCCACACCTACACCGGCGACATCGTCATCCGCCGGGCCTGAAACTCCACGAAAACAAGGGGAATTCCATGTCAGACGCCATCGTGGCCGAGGGATTGGTCAAGAAGTACGGGAAGGTCACCGCGCTCGACGGGATGAGCCTGTCGGTGCCGGAAGGCACGGTGCTGGGGGTGCTCGGGCCGAACGGCGCCGGGAAGACCACCACCGTCCAGATCCTCACGACGCTGCAGAAGCCGGACGCGGGCCGCGCGACGGTCGCCGGGTTCGACGTCGTGCAGGATGCGCACGAACTGCGCTCGCACATCGGCGCTTCGGGGCAGTACGCCGCCGTCGACCAGGAGCTGACCGGGGCGGAGAACCTGGAGATGGTCGGCAGGCTGTACCACCTGGGCACCAAGCGGGCCAAGGCCCGCGGCCGGGAGCTGCTCGCCCGGTTCAGCCTGGAGGACGCCGCCGACCGCCCGGTGAAGGGCTACTCCGGCGGCATGCGGCGCCGGCTCGACCTGGCCGGCGCGCTGGTGGCCAACCCGCCGGTGCTGTTCCTCGACGAGCCGACCACCGGGCTCGACCCGCGCGCCCGCACCGAGCTGTGGGACGTCATCACCGAGCTGGTCGCGGGCGGCACCACGTTGCTGCTCACCACGCAGTACCTGGAAGAGGCCGACCGGCTGGCCGACAGCATCGCCGTCGTCGACCACGGCCGGGTGATCGCCCGCGGCACGGCCGACGAGCTCAAGGACCTCGTCGGCGGCGAGCGCATCGAGCTGACCGTCGGCACCCACGACGACGTCCTCGTGGCCCGCCGCGCGCTGGCCCGGCTGGCCAGCGGCGAGCCTCAGGCCGAAGCGTTCCGGCTCACCGTGCCCGTGACCCACGGCGCGAAAGCGCTTACCGAAGCATTGGCGATCCTGGCCGCGGAAGGCGTCGACGTCCGCGACGTCGGTGTCCGCCGTCCCACCCTCGACGACGTTTTCCTCACTCTGACCGGCCACGAGACGGCCGAACCCGCGAAGGAGGCCGTGTGATGAACGCGGTGCAGATGGCCGTCACCGACGGCGTGACGGTGGCCAAGCGCAACTCGATCAAGATCGTCCGGTCGCTGGACCTGCTCGGGTCCATCGTGTTCATGCCGGTGATGTTCGTGCTGCTCTTCGGCTACGTGTTCGGCAGCGTGATCGACATCCCCGGGATGTCCTACCGCGAGTTCATGCTCCCGGGGATCTTCACCCTGGCGGTGGCGATGGGCAGCATCGTGACCGGCTACGGGCTCACCGACGACCTGCAGAAGGGCATCATCGACCGGTTCCGGTCGCTGCCGATGTCACCGGCGGCGGTGCTGATCGGCCGCACCACCGCCGACCTGATCCTCAACGTGACGAGCCTGCTCATCATGGGACTCGTCGGCCT
Organism: Amycolatopsis sp. NPDC004169; assembly: GCF_040610315.1. Classification (NCBI taxonomy): domain Bacteria; kingdom Bacillati; phylum Actinomycetota; class Actinomycetes; order Pseudonocardiales; family Pseudonocardiaceae; genus Amycolatopsis; species Amycolatopsis sp. NPDC004169. The sequence goes on along the minus strand of NZ_JBEXMD010000002.1, from coordinate 371,790 downwards.
GCTGGTTGGCTGGCGCATCCACACCGGCGTCTTCGAGGCCCTCGGCGGCGTGCTCCTGCTGCTCGCCTTCGCCTACGCGCTGTCGTGGGTGATGGGGACGCTCGGCCTGGCCGTGCGCAAGCCCGAGGTGTTCAACAACGTCTCGAGCGTGGCGATCTTCCCGCTGACGTTCCTGGCCAACACGTTCGTCGACAGCGGCCGCCTGCCCACCCCGCTGCGGGTGATCGCGGACTGGAACCCGGTCTCGGCGATCACCCAGGCGTCCCGGGAGCTGTTCGGCAACACGAGCGCGGCCATGCCGGTGCACGACGCCTGGCCGATGCAGCACGCCGTGCTCGCCTCGGTGCTGTGGATCGCGCTGCTGCTGGTGATCTTCGTGCCGCTCTCGGTGCGCTGCTACAAGAAGGCCACCAGCCACTGACTCAGGGCAGCGTGAGGATCTCGCTGCCGTCGGCCGTCACCACGAGGGTGTGCTCGAACTGGGCCGTCCACTTCTTGTCCTTCGTGGTGACGGTCCAGTCGTCGGACCAGATGTCGTAGTCGATGGTGCCCAGGGTGATCATCGGCTCGATCGTGAAGGTCATGCCCTCCTCGATGATCGTGTCGACGGAGGGCTCTTCGTAGTGCAGGACCGTCGGCGGCGTGTGGAACGCCGGGCCGACGCCGTGGCCGGTGAAGTCGCGGACCACGCCGTAGCCGAAGCGCTTGGCGTAGGACTCGATCACCCGGCCGATGACGTTGAGCTGACGGCCCGGCCGGACCGCCTTGATCGCCCGCATGGTCGCCTCGCGGGTGCGCTCCACCAGCAGGCGGACCTCCTCGGAGACGTCGCCGGCCAGGAAGGTCGCGTTCGTGTCGCCGTGGACGCCGCCGATGAAGGCGGTGACGTCGATGTTGCAGATGTCACCGTCCTCGATCACCGTCGAGTCCGGGATGCCGTGGCAGATCACCTCGTTGAGCGACGTGCAGCACGACTTCGGGAACCGGCGGTAACCCAGCGTCGAGGGGTAGGCGTGGTGGTCGAGCAGGAACTCGTGCACCACCTTGTCGATGTCGTCCGTGGTGGCGCCCGGCTTGACGGCCTTGCCGCCTTCCTCCAGTGCCTGCGCCGCGATGCGGCCGGCGACCCGCATCTTCTCGATCACCTCGGGCGTGCGCACGCCGTTGCCGGTGTCCCGCTTCGGCGCCGGCTTGTCCACGTACTCGGGACGGGCGATGGAACTGGGGACGTCACGGCGCGGCGTCTGGACGCCGGGAACGAGCGGGGCACGAACGGACATGCCTCCACCTTACGACGGTCCGCTCAGCCGATCCCCGCCAGGAACCGGTGCGCGGCCTGCACCGCCGGTTTGGACGACCCGGCGTCGGTCAGCAGGACGGCGAACGCCAGGTCACCGCGGTAGCCGACGAACCAGCCGTGCGAGCGGGAGCCGTCGCCGAACTGGGCGGTGCCGGTCTTGCCCGCGACGTCGGGGATGTCCCGCAGCCCGGTCGCGGTGCCGCTGGTGACGACCTCCCGCATCATCCCGCGCAGCGCGTCGAGGACCTCCTGCGACGGCGGGTCACCGACGTTCTTCGTCGTCGCCGGCATGCCCTTGACGATCGACGGCGACGGCACCTTCCCGGCCTGCACGGTGGCCGCGACCAGCGCCATCCCGAACGGGCTGGTCAGCACCGTGCCCTGGCCGAAGCCGTTTTCCGCCCGCTGGACGGCGGAGTCGCTGGCCGGGACGTCCCCGGTGACCGTGGTCAGGCCCGGGACGACGAAGTCGGCGCCGAGGCCGAACGAGCGGGCGGTGTCGGTGAGCGCCGACCCCGGCAGGCCGGCGGCGAGCCGGGCGAAGGTCGTGTTGCAGGACCGCGCGAACGCCGTCTTCAGCGGCACCCGGCCCAGGTCGAAGCGGCCTTCGTTCGGGACGACGCGGTTTTCGATCGTCGTCGAGCCCGGGCAGTCGACCGGGCTGTCCGCCTCGGTGTCACCCGTGGCCAGCGCGGCCGCGGCCGTGACGATCTTGAACGTCGAGCCCGGCGGGTAGCGCCCGGACAGCGCCAGCGAGCCCTCTTCGTCGGCGGCGTCGTTCTGGGCGACCGCGAGGATGTCCCCGCTCGAGGGCTGGATCGCGACCAGGGCGGCGGAGTACGGCTCGGTTTCGAGGGCCTTCTCGGCGGCGGCTTGGACCTTCGCGCTCAGCGTGCTGGTGACGGCGGGCGCGGGCCGCGGCGGCTCGGCCTTGAGCTCGGCCGCCTCGCCGCCGGTGACGTCGCGGGTGACGATCCGCCAGCCCGCCGCCCCGGCCAGCTGCTGCTCGACCAGGGCGCGGATGCCCGGCAGGACCTGCTGCCCGGACCCGCGCGTCACCGGGAGCAGCCGCTCCTGGCTGGCGAAGCGGACGCCGGGCAGGTCGTAGATCACCGGCTTGACCCGCTGGTAGTCCCCGGCGCGCAGGGTGATCACGGGGTAGGCGTCGCCGGGCTTGGTCTTGTTCATCCCGTCCAGCACGGACCGGCCGGTGACCGACGGCTCGTACCGGTGCAGGGCCTTGGCCAGCGTCCCCGCGACGGCGCTCACGTCCCCCGTCTTCTGCGGGTCGACGACCACCCCGATCACGGTCTGCGGGCGCATCAGCGCCACCCCGTCGCGGTCGAGGACCGGCGCCGTCTCGGGCAGCTGCGGCAGCAGGCCGAGGGTCTGGCCGACGGCCAGCTGCGGGTGCACGACCGTCGGCTGCCAGTGCACCTGCCAGCCGGTTTCGGCCGCCCGCAGCTGGGCGTCGGCGCGGTAGGACCAGGTGCGGCCGTGCTGGAGGTGCCAGGTGAGCCGGTAGCCGGCGGTCACGACGTCGCCGTCCGGCTGCTTCACCTCTTCGTCGTCGACCTCGAGGGCCTCGGGGTCGAGCACGCCGCGGACCTGGCTCAGCACGGTTTTCGCGGCGTCGGGCGAATCGGTGTTCGCCGCCGCGGTGGCGACGTCCCCGGACGCGACGGCGTCCAGGAAGGCCGAGAGGGCGTCCTCGGGACCGTCGCCCGAGCACCCGGCCGTGGTCGCGGCGACGAGCAGCAGCGCCGCGAGAGCACGGTGTCGACGTGCACTCATGGCCGGATGATGCCTGGTCACAGCGGTGCGGTGGCTTCGCAACACCGCCACGGAAGAGTGGTTAGAACAGCACCGTCGCGTACTGGCCGACCTGCTGGAACCCGATCTTGCGGTAAGCGGCGAGGGCGGGGGTGTTGAAGGCGTTGACGTACAGGCTCGCCGTGCGGCCCAGTCCGCGGACGAGCCGGTTCACGACCGCGGCGGTGCCGGCGGTGCCGAGCCCGTCGCCGCGGCGGTCCGGGTGCACCCAGACGCCCTGGATCTGCCCGACGGTGGCCGACATGGCGCCGATCTCGGCCTTGAAGACGACTTCGCCGTCCTCGAAGCGGGCGAACGCGCGGCCGGCCCCGATCAGCTCGGTGACCCGGGCCCGGTAGCTGGCGCCGCCGTCACCGCTGCGCGGGTCGACGCCGACCTCCTCGATGAACATCGAGACGGCCGCGGGCAGGTACCGCTCGAGCTCGTCCGGCCGGACCGGCCGCACCAGCCGATCGGCGTCGACGAGCGGTGTGCTGTCCAGGGCCATCAGCGGCTGGTCGTCGCGGACCTCGCGAGCCGGGCCCCACTCCCCTTCGAGCTCGTCCCACAGGCCGAGGACCTGCTCGGCCGGGCCGACCAGCGACGAGCAGGTGCGCTGGCGCCGCAGCGCGCGGTCGGCGAAGGAGCGCAACGCGGGCGCGTTGCCGCGCAGCGGGATGAGGTTCGGCCCGGAGAAGCACAGCCCTTGGAGCCGTCCGGCCCGGACCGGACGGCTGTCGGCGGCCCAGAGCTCACCACCGAGCCGCCACGGGTCGAGGCCCGCAGCCTCGACCCGCGCGCTGACCATGCAGCTGCCCACGGGATCCGCGGCCAGAGCGGCACGGACCGCCGGATAGTCCCGATCATCGAGCAGCCGTGCACCTGCAAGCCGCAACACGGGCTCCAGGGTGCCAGATTCGTCTGCTAAACGGAACGCAAGCCTTCCGACACGCTGAGATGAACGACCGGAGCCGGCCACCTCGGACGGCCGAGCACGTCGCGAATGCCCCTTTCGCGGCACTCCGCGGCCGGGTCGCTCAGGCGCCGCGGTAGGTGCCGATCGTCCAGGCGTTGCCTTCCGGATCGCGCAGGCTGAACGTGTGCGAGCCGTAGTCGGTGTCCGTCAGCTCGGCCGTGATCTCCGCACCCGCGGCCTTCGCCCGCGCATAGACCTCGTCCACCTGGTCCGACACGACGTACACCGCGGACGCGCCGGGCTTCATCGCGTCGTGGACGCCGTCCGGCGGGCGGACGCTGCCCAGCATCACCGCGCCGCCCTCGGGCCGGCGCAGCTCGGCGTGCGCGATCAGGTCGCCATCGGGGACCACCAGCGTCTCGGTGAAGCCCAGGACGTCGACGAGGAAGCGGATCGCGGCCGGGGCGTCGTCGTACCGGAGGGCGGGCCAGACGTTCGGTTCGGGAGTCATGCCGTCAGCTTCGCCCCACCTCCGCCTCCTGGTCTTGGAGGAACGGGAGCTCCTCGGCGATCCACGTGCCCGGCGTGCAGCCCGCGAGCGCGCGCCACTCGTTGGTCAGGTGCGCCTGGTCGTAGAACCCGCACTCCGCGGCCAGCGCCGCCAGGTCCGTGTGCCCGCGCCGCAGCAGGCGCCCGGCCCGCTCGAACCGCAGCACCCGCGCCGCCTGCTTCGGCGCCAGCCCCAGCTCCGCGCGGAAGCGCTCACCCAGGTGGCGACGGCTCCAGCCGACCTCACCGGCCAGGTCCGCGACGCGCACCCGCCCGTCCGCACCCCGCAGCCGGCGCCACGCCTCCCCCAGCTCCGGCGGCGGCACCACCGGCTCGACGGCCCGGGCGGCCAGGACCTCGTCCAGCAGCGCGAACCGCTCGCGCCAGGACAGCTCCCGCAGCCGGTCCGGCAGCCGGCCGAGGCCGAAGTCGGCGAGGTCGGCCACCTCGCCGCTCAGCTCCGCCGCCGTGACCCCGAAGAGCGTCCGCACGCCCAGCGGGTCGAGCTCCAGCTGAACGCCCTCCTGCACGCGGTCCTGCCGGATCAGGACCGCGCTCGTGTGGAGGCCGCCGACCAGCGCCTGCAGGCTCCGCCCGGCCATGCGCACCGGCCCGGCGAGGCTGATGACGAGCGTCACGTGCCGGGACGGCAGGCCGCGGTGGACGGCCAGCGTGACCTCGTCCTGCGCGTACCCGACATAGCGCGTGACCAGGGGCCGCACCACCGGGTGCGGCTCGTGGATGGCCCAGGTCACGCTCACGAAACCAGCGTAATCGTGACCACCGACAGTTTTCGGTTCTGATAACACGGACGTGCGTCCCCACCGCGGAAGGAACCACCCGATGACGATCCAGGAGCAGGCGCAGCAGCTGGAGCTGCTCGCCGACCAGGTGCCGACCGGCATCGCGCTCGCCACCAAGAGCGACCTCGAAGACCTCCAGGCCCAGGTGCTCGGCCTGCTCGGGGAGACGTCCACCGCGACCGCGATCCAGGGCGCCATCCAGCTGGCTTCGCAGCAGATCGACGAGGTCGCGGCCGCGCTCGAGAACGTGCGCCTGCAGATCCGGGACGCCGCCCAGCACCACCTACAGGGCTGATGACGCGCCGAAGCCCTCCTCACCCGCCGGGTGGGGAGGGTTTCGGCGAACGGATTCAGCCGGCCGTGACCACCGGCGCACCTTCGCCGAGGGATTCGCCCGCCTCTTCGGCGATGCGCATGGCCTCCTCGATGAGCGTCTCGACGATCGCGTGCTCGGGCACGGTCTTGATGACCTCGCCCTTGACGAAGATCTGGCCCTTGCCGTTGCCGGAAGCGACACCCAGGTCGGCCTCGCGGGCCTCGCCCGGGCCGTTGACGACGCAGCCCATGACGGCCACGCGCAGCGGGATCTCCATGCCCTCGAGCCCGGCGGTGACCTGCTCGGCGAGGGTGTAGACGTCCACCTGCGCACGCCCGCACGACGGGCACGACACGATCTCCAGCTTCCGCGGCCGCAGGTTCAGCGACTGCAGGATCTGGATGCCGACCTTGACCTCTTCGACCGGCGGCGCGGACAGCGACACGCGGATCGTGTCGCCGATGCCCTGGCGCAGCAGCGCACCGAACGCCACCGCCGACTTGATCGTGCCCTGGAACGCCGGGCCGGCCTCGGTGACCCCGAGGTGCAGCGGGTAGTCGCACTGCTCGGCCAGCAACTCGTAGGCGCGCACCATGACCACCGGGTCGTTGTGCTTCACCGAGATCTTGATGTCGTGGAAGTCGTGCTCGGCGAACAGCGACGCCTCCCACAGCGCCGACTCCGCGAGCGCTTCGGGGGTGGCCTTGCCGTACTTGTCCATGATCCGCTTGTCGAGCGAGCCGGCGTTGACGCCGATCCGGATCGGCGTGCCGTGGTCCTTCGCGGCCTGGGCGATCTCCTTGACCTGGTCGTCGAACTTCCGGATGTTGCCCGGGTTGACGCGGACCGCGGCGCAGCCGGCCTCGATCGCGGCGAAGACGTACTTCGGCTGGAAGTGGATGTCGGCGATCACCGGGATCTGCGACTTCTTCGCGATCGCGGGCAGCGCCTCGGCGTCGTCGGCCGACGGGCAGGCCACGCGGACGATGTCGCAGCCCGCCGCGGTCAGCTCGGCGATCTGCTGCAGGGTCGCGTTGACGTCCGAGGTGAGTGTCGTCGTCATCGACTGGACGGAAATCGGGTGGTCGCTGCCCACGCCGACCGTACCCACCTGGAGCTGGCGGGTCTTGCGGCGCTCGGACAGGACGGGCGGGGGCAGGGCGGGCATACCGAGTGCGACGGTCACGCCTTCCAGCGTACCCACCCCTACTGGGGCACCTTCACCATGTCAACCGTCACGGTGAGCAGCATTACGGCCGGGGTGAGCGGCCGCCGGCGGGCCGCCACCCCTCCGTGGAACTCATTGGCCGATCCGGATCGGGTTGACGATGTCCGCGGTCACCGTGAGTAGGGTCACCGCGCCGCCGATGAGCACCAGGACCATCGTGATGCCGGACAGCTTCGTGTAGTCGACGGGACCGGCGGCCGCCTTGCCGCGCCGGGCGCGGATCCAGTCGCGGACGCGCTCGTACCAGACCACCGCGATGTGCCCGCCGTCCAGCGGCAGCAGCGGCAGCAGGTTGAACACGCCGATGAAGAAGTTCAGGCTGGCCAGCAGGAAGAAGAACAGCACCCAGATGCCCTGCTCGACGGCCTCGCCGCCGATCCGGCTCGCGCCGACGACGCTGACCGGGGTGTTCGGGTCGCGCTCGCCGCCGAAGATCGCGGTGACCACGGCGGGGATGCGCTCGGGGAACTGCACGAGCCGCTGGGCCGTCTCGGCGAACATCGTGCCGGTGAAGCTGAAGGTGGCGCCGATCGCGGCGACCGGGCCGTACTGGGTGGTCAGCGCCGGCACCTCGGGCGTGGCGCCGATCATGCCGACCTCCTTGACGGCCTTGCCGTTCCAGCGCTGCACCTTCGGCACGTCGACGGTGAGCCGGAGCCGCTCGGCGCCGCGCTGCACCTCGAACACCGTCGGGCCGCTGGTGGCCTGCACGGCCGTCAGCATCTCCTCCCAGGTCGCGACCGGCTTCCCGCCGACGGTGAGCACCTTGTCACCGGGCAGCAGCCCGGCCGACTTCGCCGGGGTGGGCGCCCCCGCCGGGCAGGTCGGGTTCTTGGCCTGGGCCTCGGCCTGCTCCTTCGACGTCGTCGGGACGGCGCAGGAGGTCGAGGCCAGCACGGGCTGGGTCGGCGCGGCGGCCGCCAGGCTGGGCAGGCCCATGGTCACGGCCATCAGGTAGAGGACCACGAAGCCGAGGATGAAGTGGGTGATCGACCCGGCCGACATCACGACGGTGCGCTTCCAGGTCTTGAACCGCCACATCGCGCGCGGCGCCTCGTCCGGCGTCACCTCGTCGAGCGCGGTCATGCCGGCGATGTCGCAGAACCCGCCGAGCGGGATCCACTTCAGTCCGTATTCGGTCTCGCCGCGGCGCCACGAGAACACCGTCGGCCCGAAGCCGACGAAGTACCGGCGGACCTTCATGCCGAAGGCCTTGGCGGTGACCATGTGGCCGGCTTCGTGCAGCGCGACCGAGACACAGATGCCCAGCGCGAAGAGCACCACACCGATGATGTAGGCGAGCACCCGCTACTTCCCCTCGATGATCGAACCGGCCCGCGCACGAGCCCAGCGCTCGGCCGCGAGTACGTCCTCCACGTCGCGTGGTTCGCGACGCCATTCGTCGGCGGCTCCCACCACCTCGGAAACAGTGTCCACTATCGACGTGAAGCCGGTGTTCTGCGCGAGGAAGGCCGCGACGAGCGTCTCGTTCGCGGCGTTGTACACCGCGGGCAGGCAACCCCCCACGCCGCCGCAGTGGCGGGCCAGCTCCACGGCGGGGAACGCCTCGTTGTCCAGCGGCTCGAACGTCCAGGTCGCGGCGGTGTCCCAGGTGCACGCGGCGGCGGCGCCGGGCACCCGGTCGGGCCAGTGCAGCGCGAGCGCGATCGGCAGCCGCATGTCGGGCGGGCTGGCCTGGGCGATCGTCGAGCCGTCGGCGAAGGTCACCATCGAGTGCACGATCGACTGCGGGTGCACGGTGACGTCGATCTTCTCCGGCTCGATGTCGAACAGCAGGGCCGCCTCGATCAGCTCCAGGCCCTTGTTGACCAGGGTGGCGGAGTTGATCGTGATGAGCGGGCCCATGGACCAGGTCGGGTGCGCCATCGCCTGCTCGACGGTGACGCCGGCCAGGTCGGCGCGCTTGCGGCCGCGGAACGGGCCGCCGGAGGCGGTGAGGACGAGCCGGGCGACCTCGCTGCGGTGCCCGGCCCGCAGCGCCTGCGCGATGGCGGAGTGCTCGGAGTCGACGGGCACGAGCTGCCCGGGCTTGGCGGCGGCGAGCACCAGCGGCCCCCCGGCGATGAGCGACTCCTTGTTGGCCAGGGCGAGGGTGGCGCCGGTGGCGAGCGCCTTGAGCGTCGGCTCGAGCCCGCGGGAGCCCGGGAGCGCGTTGAGGACGGTGTCGACGGCGACGGCGTCGATCAGCTCGGTGACGGCGTCGGAGCCGGCGAACAGCCTCGGGAGCTTGAAGTCGCCCTGCGCGTACCCGCGCTTCTGCGCCTCGGCGTACAGCGCCAGCTGGACATCCTCGGCGGCGGTGGCCCTGGTCACGGCGACGGCTTCGACACCGTGGGCGATCGCCTGCGCGGCCAGAGCGGCCGGATCGGCCCCACCGGCGGCGATCCCGGCGACCCGGAACAGGTGCGGGTTGCGCGCGGCGACGTCGAGGGCCTGCACGCCGATGGACCCGGTCGAGCCGAGCACGAGAACGCTTCGCGAGGTAGTCATCGCCGGTCATTGTCGCGCGGGCCGTCTCCGCGGCGCACCCGGAGGTGTGGGATCATCGGCGGGTCCGAGGTTCACGGGGTTTGAGGAGTTCATCGTGGCAGGCAAGGCGGTCGAGAAGAGGCGGCCCGAGGTCGACCCGCGCGACGAGCCGTCCGCGGCCTGGGGCTGGCACGGCTCGTTCCCGAAGGCCACCCGCATCGCCGGCTGGGTCAGCGCGATCATCCTGCTGGTGATGATCAAGGGCAACCACGAGAACAACACCGAGAACGTGTGGCTGGTGGGCCTGTCGCTGTTCCTCGTGCTGCTGCTGGTGCTGGACATCCGCAAGCAGCGCACGGCCTGGCGCAAGTAGTCGGTTTTTCGCTAACGTCCCCGGCATGAAGCTGCGCTGGGGACTTGCCGTTCTGTCCGTGCTGGGTGCCCTGGTGGCGGCTCCTGCGCCGGCATCCGCTTCGGTGCCGTTGGTCCGGTGCGAGTTCACGCCCACCCCGGACAACCCGGCGGCCCGTCCGGTGGTGCGTCCTTTGCCTGTGGCTTTGACGCGCGGGACGGTGGACGTGACGTTCCGGTTCAACTACGGGCCGGTGACGGTGCGCCTGGATCGCGGCGGGGCGGCGCCCTGCGCGGTGCACAACATGGTGTCGCTGGTGCTGCAGCGGTTCTACGACCGGTCGCAGTGCTGGAGGCTTTCCAACTCGGCTCGGCTCGGCGTGCTCCAGTGCGGGGACATCTACGAGGTGGAGAAGGGCGGGCCGGGGTACAAGTTCCCGGACGAGGTCTCGGGCGCCGAGACGTACCCGCGCGGGACGATCGCGATGGGGAACCAGGGACCGGGGACGAACGGGTCGGAGTTCTTCATCGTGCACTCGTTCGCGAACATCCCGGCCAATTACTCGGTGATGGGGCGGGTGGTTCGGGGGATGTCGGCCATTGACCGGATGGTGGCGGACGGGATCATCCCGACCGATCCGGATGGGCCGCTGGATGGTGCTCCGGCCAAGCCGGTGAAGATCCAGCGAGCCACGGTCGGCTGGTGACTTCGAGCGATTCCGCACTGAGCCGGCAAGCGATCCGATCTTCGCCGACTACGAATTCGACCGAGTCTCGTCAATCAGGTCAATCATCTCAAAAACCTCCGACGAGCTTGGCTCAAATGGCGAGCAGAAAGATTCCAACGCCTCGAACTTCTCCTCCCGACTCCACTCCGACCACACCGGAAGCTCGACTGCGTACGTAACAATCACCTCCCTTTCATAATTACGCCCAGACCACCTTCCCCATTTTCTCCATGCGGCAACACTGCCAGAATCGCCATCTTCTTCGTAAGCTGCCACCAGACTGGCCGCGAGACGCTTGCAGGCTTCCGCCAGAATTGGACTTCCGAAGTAAGGCTCGAAGGCGCTGGGATTGTCGAACTTGGCACGCACGATTGCAGCAATCAGGATTCTTGTCTCGTCAACGGAAAAATCTACATTCATCTCACACCTATCCGAATGGGTTTACCCCAGCATACACGATGTCGGATTCGGAAAACCTCCAGGAGCCTTGATGGATGAGCTCGTTGACCTGCTCCCCAGGACGCAGCGAGACGCCAGGCGGGACCTTGATGGCAAGCATGGAGCCACCCTTCCCCACGTAAGCAGGGTTGCCGGCAAAGAGGGAATTCAAGGTCGCATTAGTCGACAACATCTCCTGCGTTACGTATACCCGCCCCTTCGAGTCCGCTCGGATCGCGCCTGAATCAAGGATTCCCCGGAGTCCTCTCTCATCCGTGTAATGAAAGACGACGTCGTCATCAATATTTCTGAAAAGAGATTCCGGCGAGCCGATCGTCAGAGGTGAGGTCGCGTGAGCAAGTTGCCGCTCAGCCCCCGCAGTCACCCGCTCAAGCGACTTCGCTCCCTGTTTGGCTGTCTTGGCCGCCGCCGCGGCCCAGCCGGCGATGGGAATCATCGCCGCTGCGGACAGTCCTGCGTTCAGGTCGTCGCCCTCGCCCAGGTACCAAAGCGCGTTGACGCCGTCCGCCGCCTCGCCCGCGAGCGGGATGTACCCGATCAGGTCGAGCAGCTGGTGACCCGCGTCCGCCCAACTGTCCGCTGTGACCAGGCGCCACGCCACGCTGAGGCCGCTGAACGGGATGAGGTTCATCAGCCCGGTCACCTGCTCCTCGAAGCCCGGCGCCTGTGCCGGACCGGACGGTGCCAGCTCCGAGACCGGTGTCTGCCCCACCGTCCGCACCACCGGGTTTTGCCCGGTTACCGCCTGAGTGATCTTCTGCGTGTTCGGGTCTCCGACCACTGTCTCCGCGACGCCCGAAGCCGGCAGGTTCGGTGACGACGACACCGGCGGTTTGATCCCGCCGCTGTTGCCGTAGACCGGCTGCGTCGCCGCCTTCGGGATCGGCAGCGGGTTGTGCTTGACCGCTGCCTGGCCCGCCGCGCGGTAGTCGATCGCCGGCGGACCGCCGTGACCGCCGCCGTGGCCGGTGCCGGTCCCCTTGCCGGGCCGGTTACCGCCACGCCCGGGCCCGGTTCCCGGGTTCGGGCTCGTGCCGTTGCCCCAGCCGTCACCCACCAGGTCCCACGCCTTGAACGGGTCATACCCCTGGTTGGGTGGCGCGAGCTGGAGCTCCGGGCCGGAGTCGGGGCGTCTGACCGGATGGGCTTCGGCCCACTTGCAGAGGCCCCAGGTGATCAGGCCGCCATAGCAATACCAGGGCAGATGGCCGTCGAGGTCGACGGTGTTGACCGGGGTTCCGTTCCCGTACGTGTAGCGGTTGCCCGCGATCGACGGACTGCTCGGCAGCTCGATGTCGTCGCGGGCCGTGAACGTGCCCGTCCCCGGCGTGTACCAGCGGGCGCCCATGTCGACCGCCCCGGTCGCCGGATCGGTGTAGTCCGACTGGAAACCGAGCGAGCCGTTCACACCCGTGGACGCGGTGCGTTCCCCGAAGGGGCCGAACGCCGTCGAACCGGTCAGCCCGCCCGAAGGAGCCGGATCGAGACCGCCCACCACGTCGGCATGCACGTCCGTCAACGTGAGCTGCGATGCGCCCGACGAAGTCCGCTGGGCCAGCAGACCGCCGCCGGCACCGCGGACGTAGGAAGCCACACCGTCGGTCACGAGGTCGTGGCCGGCACCGTCGTACTCGAAGTTCTGCCCGTTCCGGCTGACCGTGCGGTCGAGGCCGTCGTAGGCGTAGATGCTTTGGCCACGGGTCACCTGACGGTCGAAGGCGTCGAAGGTCGAAGCGATCGTGCCGCTCGAGTCCGTCCTCGAGGCGAGTGTCCCGCGCGGTTCCCAGGCGAAGGTTGCCGCACCTTCCGTCAGTTGACGGTTGCGCTCGTCGAACGTCGATACCGTGCCACCGGCTTTCGTCCGGTTCCCGGCACCGTCCCAGGCGTACTCGGTCTTCGCCCCGTTGGCGGTCCACGAAGTCAGCCGGCCCGCGAAGTCGTACTCGTACGCATTCGCCTGCGGACCGCCCGGCCCGGTCGTGTCCTTCGACTTCAGCCGATCGTTCAGGTCGTACCCGTAACCGGTGGAAGCGAGCACGCTGCCGTCTCCGGCCTTGACCGTGTCGGACTTCGGACGACCGAAGTCGTCGTAGGTCACCACCCGCTTGCGATTGCCGTACGTGATCTCCGCCGGCGAACCCGCCGTGTCGTAACCGACGGTCTGGGTGACTCCGGTGATGCCATCGGTCTGGGTGGCGAGCCGGCCGCGGTCGTAGGTGAAGGATGACGTCCCGGCGGCGTCGGTGCGCTGACGCAAGCGACCGGCTTCGTCGTAGCCGTACGTCGACGTGCCACCAACCGGCCCCGCAGTCGTCAACAGCGCACCACGGTCGTTGTACGTGAAGACACGGTCGCCACCGGGCGTGTCCACGGTCCGCAGCCGACCGGCCAGGTCGTAACTTCGCCGATGGGACACCGTCGGCTCGGCGGCGCCGGCGCCGCTCTCCTCGGACAGCCTGCCCAGGGCGTCGAACGTTCGCTGCCGGGTCACACCTCCTGGCGCGAGCAGCGAGACCGGTGCCCCGGTGAGGTCGTAGCCGGTTGTCCAGGTGCGCTCGCCCGGCGTCGGGTCAGCGCTGGTCGAAGGCTCGATCACCGACTCGGGCAGGGCCAGCGAATTGTAGGTGCGGATGGTCGAGTTACCGCGGCCGTCGGTGACACGGGTGCGCTGCCCGGCGACGTCGTAGCCGTAGGTGCTCGTGATCGTCTCGGTCGCCGAAACCGGTTCCTGCTGCTTGACCAGTCTCGATGCGTTGTCGTAGTCGTACCGGGTCGTCCGGTTGTCCGGGTCGGTGGTCGAGAGCAAGTTCCCCACGGCGTCGTAGGCCGACGAGGTCTTGCGCAGGATGTGCTCCGTCGCGTCCAGGTCGTAGACCGCGGTGTTCCGCCCGGCCGGGTCGATGCTCCGGAAGACGGTGTGCCCACGGCCGTCGGTGGTCCGGACCTGGTTACCGGCGAGGTCGTAGCCGGACTGCGTCACGACACCGGCGGGATCGGTCCTGCTGGTCAGCTGCCCGATCACGTCGTACGAGTACTGCTCGACCTCACCGGTGGGCGAAGTCGCCGTCTTCAGGTTGCCGGCGTCGTCGTAGCGCAGCTTCGTCGTGTAGGCAGCCGGGTCCGGACGACGTTCGAGCTGGGTTCGGGTGATCGGCCGGGCAAGGTCGTCATACGTGGTTTCGGTGCGGGAGCCGGTCGGATCCGTGACCGACAGCCGGTCGCCCGCGACGGTGTAGGAATACTGCCAGACTCCGCCCGGCTGATCACCCGCGTCGGCCTTCGGGTCGATCTTTTCGACCAGCCTCCCGAGCTGGTCGTACCGGTAGCGCGTGACGGCACCCAGTGGCCCGGTCACCGCCTTGACGTTCCCCGCGGGGTCATACGCGGTGCGGGTCACCGCCTTCGCGCCTTGGTCGTCGCCAGGCTTCCGGTATTCGGGCGACGCGGACTCCACGACCCGCCCGGCCCGGTCGTAGCGGGTGGTGCTCACCCGCCCGGCCGGATCTCGCACGTCCGTCGGCTGTCCGAAGGTGTCGTAGCCGGTGACCGCCTGCGGGCGCACCTGCGTGGGAGCCTCGCCGTTCGACTCCGCCGAGACGGCCGCTCCGGTCACCGACGTCCGCAGGCCCAGCTTGTCGTAGCCGTACGTCGTCGTGAACGGCGCCGGGTCCGCACCGGGCAGGTTCCCGCGGGCGTCGGTGACGGAAGTGACGAGACCGCGCTGGTCGAACGTCCGCGACGTGGTGAACTTCTCGGCTTGCCGGTTGTGGACGGTGTCGCTGACCTTCCGCCCGGCGACGTCATAGCCGTACTCGGTCGTCTCGACCCGTCCGGTGTCGATGCGCGAGCTGTTGGAGCTCAGGCCGGTATGGGTGATCTTCGTCAGGTCACCCGCCGGTGAGTAGGCGAACTCGCTCCGATTGGCGAGCCCGGCGGGGTCGGAGGTCTGGGCGATCCGGCGCCCGGTGGGGTCGTACTCGTAGGTGGTGATCCGTCCACCCGGCTCGGTCTTCTTCACGACGTTGCCGGCTGCGTCGTAGGACAGCTCGCTCAAGGTGATGTTGCGCTTCGCGGCCGCGGGGTTGTCCGGGTCGGCCACGTCGGCGGCGATGGTCTTCCACAGCCGGTCGTCGGTGTAGTACTGGTAGCGGGTCGTCCGCCCCATCGCGTCGGTCTGCCGGATGAGTCGTCCGGAGAAGTCGTACGCGTAGGACTGCAGGACCAGCGAGTCCTTGAGAACCCCGTCGCCCTGTCCGTCACCCCCGTCATCACCGGGGTCGGTCGCTTGGCCATGCCACGAGCGCAGCCGCACTTCGGCGATGGCGTTGCGCGCGGTATAGGCGTATTCGTACTTGTTGCCGTCGGGATCGACGAGCCAGGTCTGGTTGCCGAAAGTGTCGTAGCCGACGAACCGGCTTGCGCCCTCCGGATCCGTCACCCGGCTCGGCCGGCCCGCTCCGTCGTACTCGGTCGTGGTGACGCGGCTGGGATCTCCGCCGGTCAGATCCCGTTCCTCGACGCGAGTCACGCTACCGTCGGCGTCGTACTCCGTGGCCTGCTGCGCCGTGTGCGTGACCCCGGTGACGGGATTGACCGACCCGGGACTGGTGATGGAGACCTGGCGGGACAGCGAATCGTAAGCGTACGTCGTGGTCAGCCCGCCGGGGTTCGCCTCGCTGATCTGGGTCTCGGTTTTCTTGCGGCCCAGGACGTCGTAGGTGAACTTGGTCGTGAGTCCCGCGGCGTTGACGATCTTCGCCAGATCACCGTTGCGGTAATAGGAATACGTGATCACGCCACCACGGGGATCCGTGGTCTGCTCGATCAGCCCGCGAGGCGCATTGCCGCCACCGACGGCCGCCTCCGTTCCGTCCGTGTAGACGTGCCGGACGACACCGCCGTCGGGGGTCGTCTGCGACTCCAGGAGCCCGGCGACGGTGCCACCCGTGTAGGTGTACGTGGTGGCGTAGGTCGAGTCCTCGGCACTCACCGATCGCGCGTCCCGCGCCGAGAGCACCTTGTTGTTGCGCGGATCGGTGAAGTCGTCGGTGTTGACGTAGTAGGTGTAGTAGCTCGTCTGGCAGTTCCCGGGAGCGATCCGGCAACTCCTCCGCGAAACGATGTTCCCCTGCTCGTCGTGGGTCAGCACGACCTGGTTGCCCAGCTCGTCCCCGATCGTGGTCTGGAAACCCTTCTCGTCGTAGTCGTAGGTCCGGACGCCGAGTCCCATGACCGGACCGCCGACCCAGGTGCTGCCCCCGACCGGCCCGCCGCAGTAGCCCGACGGGATGTCGGTCGGGCAACCCGGCACGGGCGGCGGCGCCGGGTTGCCGACACCGTCACGCCGGTCCTCGGGCCGGATTCCGAGACCGAGCGGCGCGACGTAGCGGAGGATCCGGCCGCGAACGGGGTCGTAGTCGTAGAAGTGCAGACGGTTGCCCGGATCCGTGACCTGGACCGTGCGCACGACGTTCGTGGCGGTTCCCGTGACGATCGGCGACACGATCTTCCAGCGGCCGCCGTGGCGGTCCGTGTACTCGCTCAGGCGATCGGCGGCCTTGTCGTACTGGAGCTGGGCGGCGGTCCGCCCGCTCGGCAGGGTGATCTTCGAGACGTAGTCGGCGGCCGCTTTGGCCCGGAAGTGCGCCTGCGCCGCGGTCTGCCCGAGCGCGTATTCGTAGAAGGCGACTTCGTCGATCTGACCCGAGAAGAACCGCCGGGGCGAACTCCCCCATGCAGGCCATCCCGCCGGGTCACTCGCGTAGGCCGCGCCAATCTGGTTGTACAGCAGGTCGTCCTGAATGATGTCGCCGTTGACGCTGCCGATCTTCTGTCCGTCGAGGAAGAGCGTCTGCGTCGCCAAGGACCCGGAGAGCACCACGTGGTGCCACTGGTCGTCGGTGACGGCACCGGCGCTGGTGATGGGAGCGACGGTGCCGGTCCAGAACTGCCCGCGCAGTTTGCCGTCGGTGCCCACGTAGAGCAACGGGACCCCGGTGGCCGACGTGGTTCCCAGCGCCGACTTCTGGTAGCCGGCCAGCGGACCGCCTTGTGCGGTCTTGAACCACAGTTCGACGGACAAGTCGCGGTTCTTGCGCAAGGTGCCGTCCGGCAACACCATCGTCGACGAGGTTCCGTTGAACGTGGCAGCGGTATCGGCCGACTCGGCGAGCGCTCCGGGCACGCCCAGTGCGACATCCTGGAGTGTCGCCTTGTCCTTGCCGAGGTTCGTGGTGACCTGGCTTCCCGCGGTGGTTCCGGTGGGCTCGCCGAGGCGCCAGTACGACGCAGGCCGAGCGTCCGTCACCGTGCTCCGGTAGTGCGAGCCCGCCACCTGGTCGTAGCGGGTGCACCCCCCGTACGGGTCGCACACCTGGGTCAGCTTGTCGCCGTCGTAGCTGTAGCGCCAGGTGAGTTGTTTGCCGTCGACCGGATCGGTGCTGACCGTCGAGACGTGGTTGCCGCTGTAGGTGAAGTAGAAGATCCGGTCGCTGGTGCGGCTGATGACCCGCTTCAGATGGTCGACCGTGCCGTAGTCGAGCTCGACGTAGCGGCCGGCCTGGTCGTAGATCGCGATCAGCCGGCCGTCGGGACGGAACCGGTAGGCGGTCTGTTCCTGGTCGACCAGCACCCAGCCACCACCGGCCGCCTCGACTTCCGCCCGGAAGTTGGCCGGCCGTCCTTCCGGCGCGGCGAACGACCCGTCCGCGTTGCGCCCGAAGCGGATCTGCTGCCCGTCGGCGATGGTGACGACGACGTTGCCGGAGCCGTCGTCGTCAGGCGTGACCCGCATGTCGTACCGGGTCGACCAACCGGAACCGAAGAGCAGGTCACGCCGGGGATCGAGACTGTTGTAGGTGCGGGCGATGGACAATTCCGGCCCGGTGACAGTTGCGGTCGCGTCGACGGCACTCGAGTGGTAGTTGCCGGTCTGCGGATCGAAGTCGGCTTGGGTGCCGCTGTACGGGGCGTTCGCCAGGTGCGACGTGATCTCGGGCTGCGGCACCGCGGTCAGCAAGTGACTCGGCGGCAGCTTCTGGCTCTCGGAAGTGCCGTCGAACGCGAACGCCCGCCACTGGTAGTCCTTGCTCCAGCGCAGCACACCTGCCGGCACCGTCCAAGTGCGCTTCGCGACGTAACCCGAACTGGTGCAGTTGACGCCGGTCTGCGTACCGTCGGAGTTCTGCTGGTACCTTTCGCAAACCTCGAAGCGGTACTTGAGCGAGGCACTGGGAGGTGCGTCGACGTCCACGGCGTCGAGCCAGAGCTGGGGTGTGAGCGTCGGCGCGGAATAACCGTTCGGCGGGTACTGTGCCTTCACGACCGGCGGGACGTCGACGACCCGCAGTGCCAGCCTGATCGGCGCTATCTGCTCGTCCGTGAACCAGGCCCCACCGCGGCGGAGCATGCTGAAGTCGAAGAGGTAGTCACCCGGCTCGATCGCCTTGATGGTCGCCTCGAGCGTCACCGAGGCGCCGCGAGGGACGTCTCCGGGCAACGACGCCGCCTCGGTCGAGGCAACGGCTGCGCCGGAGGTCCGGAAGGCACGGTACCCCAGCGCGTAGGTCGACGGCGTCCACGTCTCGACGCCGCGGTTGGCCACCGTGATCTTGATCTTCCCGTTCTGCGAACGCGTCACGGGCGGGTCCACGGTCGCCGACTCGATCCGGTATTCGGCGTCGTAGATCGAGTGGGTCACGTACAGCTGGGGCGGGTTGGCGGTCCGGTGGCCGGCGAACTTCTTCCAGCCGTAGGCATCGGTTTCCGAACCGCGGATGGTGAGTCCGTAGTTCGCCTGAGCACCCGTGGCCCAGCGCTGGACCAGGTCACGACCGGCGTCCCCGAGGTTCATCAGCTCGTATGCGGCGGGGCAGCTCGACCGCGTCTGGCCACGGCCGATGTACCCGTGGGCGAACGAGGCGTCCGTGAGCGCGGGGCCGAACCCGGGACCGGGGTAGCCGCCGTTCGAGCCCCACGGCGAGGTCACCGCGTGGACGGTGAGCGGGCGGGGCTGGCACGACCACGACCACGAGTTGGCCAGGTTGAGGTACGCGCCGAAGATCTTGTGGTTGCGCAACCGATCCTGGACACCGTCGAACGCCAGGTAACTCGCGGCCTTGATGGAGCCGGTCGTACCGGCCTTGAGTTCGGAACCACCGTCGAACCGGCTGCCGTCCTGGACCACCATGCTCGCGTTGGCCGACGACGTGTCGACGCTGGGATCCACTTCGACGGGGAACTTGCGGGCAGGATCGGTCAGCCACTTCGGGTCCAGGTCGACCTGGAGGGCGGGGCCGCTCTGGAGTTCGATGATCCGGTAGGTCACGCCCGTCGACATCGCGGATTCGCCGGTGAGGGAATCGCGGGAAGCGTCGGTCATGAACCCGGCCGGGATGTGGGCGCGTTCCCGGCCGTCCCGGTCGAAGAGGGCGACCCGGCCTTCGACGACGGCCGGGCGAAGGCCGCGAAGGTGCAACGGGAACAGCCAGGATCGAGGAGCGTCCGGCGTCCGGAGCACGATCGTTTCCTTGACACCACCCGGAACGACCTCCATCCGGAGGTCCGAGTCGGGCCGCACCGCCGGGTAGGTCAGTGTGGCACGTGAGACGACTCCTGCGGACGGTGCGGACTGGTCGACGGCATAACCGAAAGCGTGATCGGCGTCGAGCCGGACCTCGACCAGCGGCGCTCCCGTGCCGCCGGCGGCGAATTCCAGGCCGACGGCATCGGCGGCGTTGCGCCAGCCACCGCCGGCACGCGGCACCAGGGTGGTGTCGATCGGCTGGAAGGCGCCGTCCGCGGTGCGGTAGTTGACATCCTCGGCGTTGAACTGGGTGGTGAGCGTTCCGTCCGTGTTGACGAACGTGCGCTCCTTCGCGGTGCGCTGCTGCGGGAGCTCCTTGCTGGTCGAGGCGTCGAACCCGGTGCGGTTGGTCGGACCGGTGGCCGCTCGCACCGAAGCACTCGCCGGCTGCCCGGTAGCAGTGATCGGCGGGTACTTCGACTGCAGGGAACGCGGTCCGGCGACGTTCCCCGGTCCCGCCGGGCTGTCCTGGTGACCCTCTGCCGAACCCGGTTTCTGCTTGGGCGCCAGCGCCATCGCGGCTTCGAGCCGCTCGACGTCATCGAGTGAGCCGGGCGCGTCGAAGCGACCCGCGGGGCCGGCGACACCGGCGAAGAGCGCGAGGACGAGCAACACGAGCAGAGCTCGTCCGGCGCGGGGACGACGGACGGAACGCGAGCGGACAGACATCGACGATCACCTCGGGGATCGGGGAACGACGGATCGCGGGCGCGCGGTACCCACGCTCGACCCGAGCACCGCGGGCCGGACGGCGTACCTACTGGTCGATCAGAACTTCGGCTTCGGAGCGGGACCGCCGGTGAACACGACCCGGGTGCCGTCGGCGGTGCGCGCGGTCAGCGACGCCACGACGGCCGATGAGTACACATAGGACACCCCGTCGGCGTCACGGAACGCCGCGACGACACCGCCTGTGCTGTGTGCCGTCAAAGCAGGGTCGGTCACGCTCTGGTAGGCAGCACCGGTCCGGGCATCGGCGAGCCGCTGCCAATCACGGTAAGCGGCGCTTCCCGGGGCGACCTGTTCGGTCACGTAGATGTAGCCGTCGTTGGCCCTCACGGCGACGTGGACCGTTCCGCCGGTGTCCGTCGCCGCGGCGGGAACTCCGGCGGCGGTGATCCCGGCGAGCTGGCTCCAAGCGCCGGTGAACCCACCGCTCAGTTCGCGCTGGGTGACCACCTTGCCGTCCGGCTGAATCGCGAAGACCTGGAGGTTCTTGTCCGGGTTCGCCACCGCGGCGGCAGCCGACGGCCAGCCGGTGCCGGGAACGGTGAGCCACGCGCTCAACGCACCGTTCGCGTAGGTGGCCTTGGTGTAGAGCCCGGCCGTGGTCCGTGCGAAGACGTCGATCCCGTCCGCTTGCGGCACGACGGTCAGATCCGAGCTGAGCCCGGTCGAGTCCAGGGCTCGCCACGGGAGGAACTGCTTGCTCGCCGGATCTTGCGGTCGCACCCAGAGCTTCCCGCCGGCGTCGACCGCGAACGCGTAGGACACGCCGTCGCGCAGCACCAGCCGCGCCGGCCCCGGAGTCCAGCCGCCGAAGCCCGCCAAGGCCGGCCAGCCGGTCACGCCCGACGCCTGGCTGCTGACACGGGTCTCGCTGTCCTGCCCGAGCGCGGCGACCTGCAGGCTGTTGTCCGCCGTCCGCACTGCCGCGGGAACGCCGGAGAATTCCTGGTAACCCGGGATGACGGCGAACTCCACGATGGTCACGTCGTCGGTGCGCTGCCGCCCGTGGATGAGCCTCCCGAAGTCGTCGACGTAGAAGTGCTGGATCTTGCTCTCGGTGCCCTCGACGAGGATCGTCGCGGGACTGGGCCGAGCCGGCACCGCGGGACGAGCCGGCAGGGCCGGGTTGATCAGCTTGCAGTCGTCCGTCGTGACGCTCAGCTGGTAGTCCGTGCCGATCGTGCCGACCACCTTGGGGCCGGTCCAGCTGCCACCGCCCAGGTAGCGGTACCACTTGATCTGGCCGTTGTTCTTGTCCAGTGCGTACAGGACGTCACCACCGGCCGAGGCGATCTGGGCGAAGTTCTGCCAGCCGGTACCGACCAGCGTCGCGTATTCGACCCACCGCTGGCTCACCGGGTCGTACTGGAAGCGGTAGAGCTCCCCGGCGGGTGTGCGGGCGTAGAAGACGCCGGCGCCCGCGCCGACGATCAAGTCGTACTTGGTCGGGGTCCAGCCCGTGTCGATCAGGCGGTCCGTCCAGACCTTGGTCGTCTCGTCGTACCGCACCCAGGCGAGGATGTTGTCGTGTGACCAGTAGAAATCACCGGTGGCGTCGACAGTGATCCGGTTCCGGTACTCGGGCAGCGTCGTGCCCCTCCAGCCCGTGGCGATCTTCTGGCTGACCCCGCCGTTTTCCCAGCCGGTGGGAAGCCGGCGCTGACGCAGGACATCGCCGTTGTCGAGGATGGAGTACATCCGGCCGTCGGGGCCGGCGAGCGTCTTGCCGCTCCACGCGTTGCCGATCGTCGCCCGTCCGGTCCAGGACGTGGCGCCGGTCTCTGGCTCGTTGTGGCGGTCGAGGTCCAGGTGGGTGTCGGGGAGGGTGTAGAAGACGCTCGCGCCGGCGCGGCAGGTGATCGTGTCGGCCGCGGCGGCCTGGGTCGCTCCGACTGCACTCACCACGCCGGTGAGGGCGACGGTGAAGGCGCAGCAGAGCGTGACGGGTCTCCGGGCAAACGATCCCTGACGCATGGATTTCCCCTCGTGAAAGCGTTGTCGGGCAGCACGAACCGACCCACGCGCGCAACGCGGCAGGCCATCGGTGAGCAGGCTGGTGAAGGCGCCGGTCGGCCCGGCTTTCCCCCGGAGCGCCGCACCCTCCATGCCGCGCGCAGACGAGCTCGCCCTCCCGCGAGCTGTTCGATCTTCCTATCGACCCTCTGACCCGGCCGTTACTTTTTCTTTGACAGTTGCGTCATTCGGCCTACTTCCAACGGCGCAACTGACGCGAAAAAGCCGGGTGCCACCCGGCACCCGGCTTTCTCGCAAACCCGTCGTCAGCGTTCGCTGGAAGGCGACACCAATTCGCTCGGCCCGCCGCTCGACTCCCCGGCCACCGCGGCCAGTTCCTCGCCGACGGACTCCCCGTCCTTCGGTCGCGCGTCCTTGGTCAGCAGTGACGCCACCGCGCCGATCAGGCAGACCACGATCGCGAAGCCGAACGCCACCGCCAACCCCGACTGGAACGGGCCCGAAATCAGGTTCGGGAAGAAGCTCCGGCCCGTCAGGAACGACGCCTGGTCCGGCGGCAGCGACGACAGCTGGCCACCGAGGAGCTGCTGGATCGGGTTGTAGCCCAGGAACGCCGCGAACAGCACCGCCACCGCCGGGAGGTTGGCGATCTGCGCCGCCGAAGAGGCCGGGACGCCGTGCTCGATCAGGCCCTGGCTCATCGTCGAGGGCAGGCTCGACGACAGGCCCGCGATGATCAAGCTGAAGAAGAAGCCGATCGACAGGACCATCGCCGCGTTCTGGAACGTCGTCATCATGCCCGCGCCCGAACCCCGGGCGTCGGCCGGGAGGCTGTTCATCACCTCGGCGCGGTTCGGGGAGGCGAACATGCCCATGCCGATGCCGTTGACCAGCAGGATCGCCGCGAACGCCCAGTAGTTGAAGTTCACCGGGAGCAGGATCAGCAGCAGGAACGTCACCGCCGTGATCAGCAGGCCGCCCGAAGCGAGGAACCGGCTGCCGATGCGGTCGGACAGGACGCCCGAAGCCGGCGCCGACAGCAGGAAGCCGATCGTCATCGGGAGCATGTAGATGCCCGCCCACAACGGCGTCTGCTCGAACGTGTAGCCGTGCTGCGGGAGCCAGATGCCCTGCAGCCAGATGATCAGGATGAACTGCAGCCCGCCGCGGCCGAGGGAGGCCGTCAGGTTGGCGACGTTGCCCCAGGTGAACGAGCGGATCCGGAACAGCGACAGCCGGAACAGCGGGTTGTCCACCTTCGATTCGATGACGACGAACGCCACCAGCACCGCGAGCCCGCCGATCAGGCAGCTGAGCACGAACGGGCTGCCCCAGCCGGTCGGGGACGAGCCGTACGGCTGGATGCCGTAGGTGATGCCGATCAGCACCGCGATCAGGCCGACGGCGAAGGTGATGTTGCCCCACCAGTCCATCCGCGCGTGCTTGCGGACGCCGGTGTCGTGCAGCTTGAGGTACGCCCAGACCGTGCCGATCACGCCGAACGGGACCGAGACGAGGAAGATCAGGTTCCAGTCGACCGGCGCGAGCACGCCGCCGACGACCAGGCCGAGGAACGAGCCGGCGATCGCCGCGACGCCGTTCATGCCGAGCGCCAGGCCGCGCTGGTTGGCCGGGAAGGCGTCGGTGAGGATGGCCGAGGAGTTCGCCATCAGGAAGGCGCCGCCCACGCCCTGCACGATCCGCCAGCCGATCAGCCACAACGCGGCCGCGTCACCGTCGAACCAGGTGACGGCCAGCATGATGGAGGAAACGGTGAAGACGGCGAAGCCGAGGTTGTACATCCTCGCGCGGCCGTACATGTCGCCGAGCCTGCCGAAGCTCACCACCAGCACCGCGGTGACCACGAGGAAGCCCATGATCATCCACAGCAGGTAGCTCGTGTTGGCCGGTTCCAGGGGGTTGATGCCGATGCCCTTGAAGATGTCGGGCAGCGCGATCAGCACGATCGACGAGTTGATCGTGGCGATCAGCATGCCCAGCGTCGTGTTGGACAGCGCGATCCACTTGTACCGCGGCCCCAGTTCCGCGATCGAATACGTCCGGCGTTCCGCCACTGTGCAACCTCTCTGCTCGCAAGTCCCTTAGCTAGGCTAAGCAAGTTGCTTGCGTATGGCAACCAACAGGGCGAAATGCATGGGAGAGCATGATCACAGTCGCTTGAC
The DNA here is from genome assembly GCF_040610315.1 of Amycolatopsis sp. NPDC004169. Classification (NCBI taxonomy): domain Bacteria; kingdom Bacillati; phylum Actinomycetota; class Actinomycetes; order Pseudonocardiales; family Pseudonocardiaceae; genus Amycolatopsis; species Amycolatopsis sp. NPDC004169. The sequence goes on along the minus strand of NZ_JBEXMD010000002.1, from coordinate 347,368 downwards.
TGTCCTTTGAGGACCCTTTACTGAGCGGGTTGTGCACAAGGTGCAGCCGGAGGGCCTGGCTGTGGACAACTCCGTTGCGCCAGCCGGGAACTGTCGGTGCTTGCCGGTAGCGGGGCCAACCGCGGCAAGACCGTGCCCGCGGCGGCGGTGCCCGGAACGGTGACCGTCTGCTCGCCCAATTCAGCGGTGATCGCCTCGACCAGGTTTCTCTCCGAGGCGGGGTCGTGGACCTTGGCGATCGCGGTCAGTTTGCGGCGGCCGGCTTTGGCGATCCCGGCGGGTCCGCCGGAGCGGGAGGGGATCTCCGGCACCGCCGGGTGGCTGATCCTGGAGCCGATGGCGTGTTCGAGGGCGGGGTGGATGCCGGTGAGCAGGCCGCGGATGCGGTTGCTGATGCGGGTGGCTTCGCCGGCCAGGGCGTCGTCGAACCCGATCAGCACCTCCAGCTCGACCAGGGCATCGTCGCCGACGTCGACCGGCCGGAGTGCGTAGGGCAGGGAGCGTGGGGCGTCGGCGATGCGGCTCATGGCCAGGCCGGGCAGGTAGGCGACCTGGTGTCCGGCGGTACGGGCGACCGCGACCGGCAACGCCCCGATCGTGGCCGCTTGGTTCACCACGACCAGCGGTGGCCCATGCTTGGCGAGCTTGTCGAACAGGGCCTCCGGCCCGTCAGTCGCACCAGCCCCAGCCACTGGCGGCGCCGGCGGTCGTGCCGCCGTCCCCGGCCCTGTCTCCGACCCAGCCCGCGTACTTGATGCACTGAGGCGCATACCCCCGCACGACGGCGTAGTACTTGAAGTTCCCGCGGTCGTAGACGTTCTGGCTCGAGTCCTCGGAGTCCCGGTACAGCCCGGCGAAGGTGTCGGTGGCGACCCCGATGAAGGACCACTTGATGGTGACGACGCAGTTGTAGCCCCCGGCCTTGTAGAGCAGGTAGACCCCGCCCCACTTGCTCCCGCCGTCGGTCTTGGCCGGCAATGAAGAGATGACCCGGTAACCGGCGCCGCAGACTTCGGTCGGGGTGTACGGGTTCGTGGCCGCTCCGGCGGGCGGCGCGGCCGTCAGGACGGCGGCAACACCCAGCAGGGCGACCAGGGTCCGGCGCAGAAACTTCATCGGAACTCCTCGTTTCGTCAGTTGCAGGACTCCACGCCCCACCACGCCCGCGGGTTGAGCTGCGTCACCCGACCGGCCTAAGCCCCGACGAGGCGCCCCAGTACGGCCACGCCCTCCTCGATCTCCGTCGCCGTCCGTGCCGCGTACCCCAGCACCAACCCGGGCCGCCCCGGGAGCTGCCGGTGCCACGACAGCGGCTGGACCTTCACCCCCTCCCCCAACGCGGCCGAAGCCACCTCCACGTCGTCCACGTCGAAGTCGAACGTCACCGTCAGGTGCAACCCGGCGGCCGCCCCGTGCACCACCGCCGAAGGCAGCGAGGCCGACAACGCCCGGATCATCGCGTCGCGACGACGCCGGTGGCGGGAACGGACCACCCGCAGCTGCCGCTCCAGCTCGCCCGTCTCCATCAGCCTCGCCAGGACCAGCTGCGCCAGCACCGCGTTCCCCAGGTCCGCGAACCGCTTCGCCGCCACGAGATCACCGAAGAACCTCGGCGGCGCCAGCAGCCAGCCCACCCGCAACGCCGGGGCCAGCAGCTTCGACACGCTGCCCGTGTAGCACACCTCCGGCAGCATCGACCGCAGCGCAGGCACCGGCGCCCGGTCGTAGCGGTGCTCGGCGTCGTAATCGTCCTCGAGCACGATGCCGCCGGACGACGCCCAGCGCAGCAGCTCCCGCCGCCGCGAGCCGCCCAGGACCACCCCCGTCGGGAACTGGTGGGCCGGGGTCAGCAGCACCGCCGGGGCCGCCAAGGCCGCGACCTGCACGCCGTCGTCGTCGACCGGGACCGGCGGGGTGGCCAAGCCGCAGTGCTGCAGGTGCTGGCGCGCCCCGAGCGACCCCGGGTCCTCGACCGCCACCGCGGGCACGCCGTGCTGCCGCAGCACCTGCCCCAGCAACGACAGCGCCTGCGCCACCCCGGCCACCACGATGATCTCGCCCGGGTCGACCCGGATCCCGCGGTTGCGGGCCAGCCAGCGCGACACCGCCAGCCGCATCGACGGCGCTCCGCGCGGGTCGCCGTAGCCGAAGTGGGACGGCTCCAGTTCGTCCAGCACCGCCCGCTCCGCGCGCAGCCACGCCGCCCGCGGGAACGCCGTCAGGTCCGGGACGCCGGGCGTGAGGTCGATCCGGGCCGGCGCCGCGCGGACCGCGTCGAACACCTCCGCGCCAGGCATGGCCGTGATCACCTTTGCCGGCGAAACGGCGGCCGACGGGGACGGTGGCAGCACCGGCGCGGCGACGATGACCGTGCCCGCGCGGCCGCGGCCCGCGGCGTGGCCGTCGTCGATCAGCCGCTGGTAGGCCTCGGTCACCACGCCCCGGGACACCCGCAGCTCGGCCGCCAGCACCCGCGACGCCGGCAGCCGCCCGCCGACCGGGAGGCGGCCGTCCGCGACCGCCGCGCGCAGCTGCCCGGCGAGCCAGTCCGCGAGCCCGCCCGGCGGTGCCGACCGGATGTCCAGCTGGAGGAAGTCCGAGCCTATGGACTCCTCGGCGGACGACGTTTTGGCTCTGTCCATCGGGCCATTGTCGCAGCACGCTGGGCTCATGGACACCGCTTACGTGCACGGATACACCCAGCCCGAAGCCCGCCGCCTCGGCGACCAGGCCGACACCCTCGCCGAGCTCCTGCACGCCGGAACCACCTACCCCGCCGGCAGCCGCGTGCTCGAAGCCGGCTGCGGCGTCGGCGCCCAGACCGTCCACCTCGCCGCCCGCAGCCCGGGCGCCCACCTGACCGCCGTCGACATCGAAGGAGCGTCGCTGGCCCAGGCGCGGCAGAAGGTGCCCGGCGTCGACTTCCGGCGGGCCGACCTGTTCGACCTCGACGGCGAGTACGACCACGTCTTCGTCTGCTTCGTCCTCGAGCACCTCCCCGACCCCGGCAAAGCCCTCGCGCACCTGAAGACGCTGCTGCGGCCGGGCGGCACGATCACCGTCATCGAGGGCGACCACGGATCGGCGTTCTTCCACCCGCGCAGCGAGGCCGCCCAGGACGCGATCGGCTGCCTGGTCCGGCTGCAGGCCGAAGCCGGCGGCGACGCGCTCCTCGGCCGCCGCCTCCACCCGCTGCTGACCGGCGCCGGGTTCGGTGACGTCGCCGTCGAACCGCGGACCGTCTACGCCGACGCCTCCCGGCCCGGCCTGGTCACCGGGTTCACCCGCGACACCTTCACCGCGATGGTCGAAGGCGTCGGCGAGACCGCCGTCGCCCGCGGGCTGATCCCGCCGGACCGCTGGGACGAGGGGGTCGCGGACCTGCACCGGACCACCCGCGAAGACGGCTCCTTTTGCTACACGTTCTTCAAGGCCACCGGGAGCAGGCCGTGAAGCCGCGGCCGGCGGGCAGCAGCGACGTCGTCGACCGCGACCTCGAACGGCTCCGCAACGACCTGGCCACCCGCGAGCCCGATCACCGCGAGACGCGCTCCAAGGCCATCAGGTGGTTCCGCACCCGGGTCGCCCCGGGCACGCACTCCCCGGCGTAACAGGAAAGCGCGCGCTCCCAGTGCGAGCGCGCGGCCTCCGGCTCACCGAGTCCACTGTGGACCTCACCGAGCCCGCAGTGGGCCCGGCCCTGTTCGGGACGGCAGCCTGTTTCCTTCGCCACGGCCAGGGCCGCACGGTGGTACCGCAGCGCCTCCGACGCGGCGCCGCGGGCGGCGGACAGGCTGCCGAGGCTGTTCAGCACGCGGGATTCCACGCCGCGGTCACCGCATTCGCGGGCCAGGCTCAGCGCTTCTTCGAGGTGCTGGGCCGCCTCCGCGTGCCGCCCCTGCGCCAGCCGGACGTCACCCAGGTGCTTCAGCGAGATGCTGCGGTTGGGCGGGCTTCCGGTCTCCTGCGCGATCTCCAGCGCCCGCTCCAGGTGGACGGCGGCTTCGGCGTACCGGCCACGCGCGTGCTCGACGTCGCCGAGGATGCCCAGCGCGTACCCCTCGCTGACCCGGACCCCCATCGCGCGCAGGTGCGCCAGCCCCTCCTCGACGGCCTGGACCGCTTCGTCGTGCCGGCCCAGCGCCGACAGCGAGTCGCCCAGGTTGACCAGCGCGTACCCCTCGCTCGTGCGGTCGGCGGTCTCGCGGGCCAGTGCGAGCGCCTCTTCGAGGTGGCCGATCGCTTCGCCGTACCGGCCGATGCCGCGGCAGGAACAGCCGAGCACCACCAGGACCAGGCCTTCGCTGGTGCGGTCGCCGGTCTTCCTGGCCAGTGCGAGGGCCTCGGTCGAGTACCGGATCCCGTCGGCGAACCGGCCCAGCGCGCGGCACACCAGCCCGAGGGTGTTGACCGAGTGGAGTTCGGTGCGCCAGTCCCCGGTCTCCCGGGCCAGGACGAGCGCCTCCTCCAGGTAGCGCAGCGCTTCCGGAGACCGGCCGACCCGCCAGTGGCCCAGCGCGATCAGGATGAGCGGCTCGGCCTCGGCCACCCGGTCGCCGACGTGGTGGGCCAGCGCCGACGCGTGCGTGTGCAGCACCAGCGCTTCCTCGTGGTAGCCGCCGACGTCGAGGTAGTGCCACAGGATCCCGGAGAGCAGGCGCAGGTGGTCCGGCCAGCCGTGGCGCGTCGCGTGCGCGGCGACGGCCAGGAGGTTGCGGCGCTCGGCCTCCAGCCACGCCTGCGCGTCGAGCACCTTGACCTCGGGCTCCGGCGCCCGCGGCCGCAGGTGCCGTTCCTGCGGCAGAACGACGTCCATCGCCTGCCCGGCCGAGGAGACGTAGAAGTCGAACAGCCGCTGCTGCGCCTCACGGCTTTCGACGGCGTCCCCGGCGGCGAGCTCGGCGGCGTAGACGCGCAGCAGGTCGTGCAGCTGCACGCGGTCGTCGCCGGTCTGCTGCACGAGGTGGGCGCGCACCAGGGTGCCGGCCAGCCGTTCCGCCTCCGGCAGCGGGACGCCGGCCAGCGCGGCCAGCGCGGGCGGCGTCAGGTCGCGGCCCGGGTGCAGGCCGCAGAGCCGGAACACGCGGGCGGCGTCGGGCGCCAGGTTGCGGTAGGACCAGGAGAACACCGCGCGGACCGCGGTGAGCGGGTCGCCGCCGCCGTCGAGCAGGTCGAGCCGCCGCCGTTCGTCGGCCAGTTCGCCGGCGAGCGCGGCCAGCCGCTCCCCCGGCCGGCTCAGCGCCAGCTCCGCGACCAGCCGCAGTGCCAGCGGCAGCCGGGCCGCGTACCCGATCAGCGCCGCGGTGGCTTCGGGCTCGGCGTCGACGCGCGCGCCGAGCAGCGCCCGCAGCAGGTCACGGGCTTCGGTCTCGGTGAGCAGGTCGACGAGCACGCGGCGGGCGCCGTGCCGGGCGATCAGCCCGGGCAGCGCGTCCCGGCTGGTCACCAGGACCAGGCAGGACGGCGAGCCGGGCAGCAGCGGGCGGACCTGCCCGACCGAGTTCGCGTTGTCGAGCACCAGCAGCATCCGCCGCCCGGTGAGCGCGGTGCGGAACTTCGCGGCGCGCTCGTCCGGCTCGGCGGGGATGTCCGCGCCGGCGACGCCGAGGGCGCGCAGGAACCCGGACAGCGCGTCGCCCGGGTCCACCGGCCGGACCGTGCCGTAGCCGTGCAGGTCGAGGTAGAGCTGGCCGTCCGGGAACTCCTCCGGCGAGCGCTGCGCCCAGTGGACCGCGAGCGCGGTCTTGCCGACCCCGCCGGTGCCGGAGAGGACGGCGATGCGCGCGCCGGTGTCGCCTTCGTCGCGGTGCAGCAGCGCGTCCAGCTCGGCCAGCTGGGCGGCCCGGCCGCGGAAGCCGGGGACGTCGGCGGGCAGCTGCGCGGGCACCCGGGCGGGCGGCTCCGGCACGGCGAAGTCCTGCCGCAGCACCTGCTGGTGGGCGGCCCGCAGCTCGTGGCCCGGTTCCAGGCCCAGCTCGTCGGCGAGCCGCCGGCGCACCTCGGCGAAGACGTCCAGCGCGGCGGCCTGACGCCCGGACGCGGCGAGCGCCAGCACCAGCTTCGCGTGCGCGGACTCGTTCAGCGGCTCCTCCGCGGTCAGCACCCGCAACTGCACCGCCGCGTCTTCGGGAGCGGCGACCCCGGCGTAGGCCAGCACGGCCTTGGCGCGCCGCATCGCCAGCGCGAGCCGGGCGGGGTGCTGACGCAGCCGTTCGACGTCGGCGAGCGCCGGCCCGCGCCAGAGCCCGAGCGCCTCCTTGAGGGCGTCCCGTTCGAGGAGGGCCTCGAAGCGCAGCAGGTCGAGCTCGTCCTCACCGGCGACGAGCCGGTAGCCGCCCTTGTCCGTGACGATCAGCTCGGCCGGCCGCAGCGCCCGCCGCAGCCGCGCCACGTAGGTGTGGAGCAGCTCCTGGCACGTCGGCGGCGGCTCGTCCCAGATGACGTCGACGAGGTCCTCGCGCCGGACCGTCCGGTTCGGCTGCAGGGCCAGCAGCGCGAGCAGCAGGCGCTGCTTTTCGGCGCCGATCTCCACCGGTTCGGTGCCGCGGGTGACCGTCAGCGGGCCCAGTACGCCGAGCCGCACGGGCTCCGGCGGGGCTTCGGCAAGCGCTTCCCGCAGCTTGCGGGCCGTCTCCGGCCGGGGCCGCCGGACGCTGCCGAGTTCGGCGTTGCGCACCGCGCGCAGGCTCAGGCCCGCACGCTCGGCGAGCTGGGCCTGGGTGAGCCCGGCGAGCACACGCCGGTCCCGCAGCCATCCGGCGAACGACAGGCCTTCGTCCACAGGCGTCCTCTCCCTGCGTCCCCCGAGCGGAACGTACCTCTCCAGCATCACGATCGTGCCGCCCGAGATGTACCACCGATCGGCGAAGATAACCGTTTCCGCAGGTACGGACCGTGACGACGGCGGCAGGCGCGGGTACAGGCGCTCGTCCACCGCGCTTTCCTAGGCTTTTCGCGTCCGGTGGTGGCGAGGGGTTCGCGGAGCAGCCGTCGAGTGGGGTACGACGGCTGCACCCGCTCCCTTCACACGCCGAAGCGCTCGAGCAACGCCCGCACCGCGGCCGGGTCCTCGACGTGGGCGTTGTGCCCGAGACCGGCGAGCGTGACGGCGTCGGGATCGAGGGCGCGCAACTGCTCCGGACGGCTCATCGGGTCGTTCTCGCCCGCGGCGAGCACCACCGGGCAGCGCGCCCCGGCCAGCAGGGCCGGCATGTCCGGGGCACCGAGGCCGAACGCGGCCGGGTCCATCGCGAGGCGCCAACCTCCCTCGGTCTCGCGAAGCCCGGCCGGATCGGCGGGAGCGATCCCGAGCAGCCCGGACACCTTCAGGTACGCCTGCTCGGCGTCTTCCCGGGTCGCGAACACCCGCGGCGGCTTGGCCGCGAACGAGGCCGCGCGGTTCAGGTCGTCCTGGCTCCACTCGACCTTCACGCCGACGGCCAGCACGCCGGCGACCTCGACGTCGTGGCGGTCGGACGCCAGCTCCAGCGCGAGCACCCCGCCGAGCGAGTGGCCGGCGACGATCAGCGGCCCGCCGTCCGGCAGCGCCCGCGCGACCGCTTCGGCGAGCGTGGCGAAGCTGTAGTGCGGCAGTGGTGCGGACGGGCCGTGGCCGGGCAGGTCGGGCACCAGGACGCGCCGGTCGACCTGGACGGCGAAGTGGTTCCAGACGGCGCCGGTCGCGCCGAGGCCGTGCAGGAGGAGGACGGCCGGTTCGCCCTTGCCGCCGATGCGCATGTTGAGCGTGTCCATCCGCGCAGCCTCCCAAATTGTCGGTGGCCGCGGCTAGGGTCGGGCCCGTGACGATCACCGATCCGGAGACCTACGTGCGCGGGGTCCCGTACGACGAGCTGGCGCAGCTGCGGCGCGCCGGCCCGGTGGTGCGCGTCGACGATTTCTGGGCGGTGCTGGGCCATGCCGAGGTCCGGCGGGTGCTGCGCGAGCCGTCGGTGTTCTCGTCCCAGCTGGGCGGGACGCAGATCCGGGACGCGGCCGACCTCGCGTACGTGCGCCGGATGATGCTGAACATGGACCCGCCGGAGCACGGACGGCTGCGCGGGCTGCTCACGAAGGCGTTCACCCCGCGCGCGATCGCGAAGCTGACTTCGCAGATCGAAAGCTGGGCGCGGGAACTCGTCCTTGCCGTCGCCGGCGACGGCGAGTGCGACTTCGCGCAGCTGGCCGCCGACCTGCCGCTGCGCACCCTGGCCGGGGTGTTCGGCGTGCCGGAGGAGGACCGGCGGCTGATGTACGACTGGAGCAACCGCGTGATCGGCTACCAGGACGCCGAGTACGCGGTGAGCGCGACGGTCTCCCCGGCCGAGGTGAGCGACCTCGCCCGGGCCGCGCTCGCCGTCCGGCCGTCGCCGGGGCCGGACGGGTCGATGCCGGACCCGCGGACGCGGGCGGGCATGCCGGATCTCTACGCGTACGCGAACGCGCTGGGCGAGTACAAGCGCGAACACCCGGGCGACGACGTGATGAGCAACCTGATGCGGCACGTCGGCGACGACGGCGGCCGCGTCTCACTCGCCGAGTTCGAGAACCTGTTCTGGCTGTTCTCCGTGGCCGGCAACGAAACCCTCCGCAACGGCCTGCCCGGCGGGCTGCTCGCCCTGCTCTCCCACCCCGCGGAATACCGCCGGTTGCTGGCCGACCGGTCACTGCTGCCCTCGGCGGTCGAGGAGATGCTGCGGTTCTGGACGCCCGTCATGCACTTCCGGCGCACGGCGGTGTCCGACGTCCGGTTGTCCGATGTGGACATCCGAGCCGGGGAGAAGGTGGTGGTCTGGTTCTCCTCGGCCAACCGGGATCCCGCGGTGTTCCCCGATCCGGACACCTTCGACATCGGCCGGACGCCGAACGACCACCTCACCTTCGGCCACGGCCCGCACTTCTGCCTCGGTGCGCACCTGGCCCGGGTGCAGCTGCGGGCCATGTTCGAGGCGGTGCTCGACCGGCTCGGGTTCGTGGAGCTCGCGGGCGAGCCGGTCCGCCTGCGGTCGAACTTCCAGAACGGCCTCAAGTCGCTGCCGATCCGGTGGGGCCGCTGATGGAGATCCGGGAGCTGAAGGCGTTCGTCGCGGTCGTCGAGGCGGGCGCGATGTCGAAGGCGGCGCGGCAGCTGCACGTGAGCCAGCCGGCGCTGTCCCAGACGATCACGGCCCTCGAACGGCGGCTCGGCGTCCGGCTGCTGGTGCGCACCAGCACCGGTGTCCAGGTCACCGAGGCCGGGACGACGCTGCTCGGCGAAGCCCGGGCCGTCCTGGCGCGCCACGACCAGGCCCTTTCCGCGATGGCCCGGCACACCGCGGCCGGCGGCGGGGTGCTGCGCGTCGGCGTCCCCCTGGAGCTGCCGCCGGACCTGCTGCCCGCGGCGCTCGCGCGGCTGCCGGACGTGCGGGTGCAGGCCCGGCACCTGTCGTCGGTGGCGCAGGTGGCCGCGTTGCGGGCCGGCGAGCTGGACGTCGGTCTGGTGCGGGAGCGCCCGGCCGGAGCCGACCTGGACGCGGCGCTGGTGGTGACCGAGGACGTCGGTGTCCTGCTGGCCGCGGACGTCGCGGAGAAGCTGGGCTCGCCGGTCCGGCTGGAGCGCCTGGCCGGGCTGGAGTGGTTCGCGTTCCCGCGGGCGGGCAGCCCGGCCTGGTACGACGAGCTGGCGGCGATCCTGCGCAGCCACGGCCTCGACGTCGGCCCGGACGTGCCGGAGGAGCAGCGGCTGATCGTCGAGCTCAAGATCCCGGCGGTCAGCGCGGGCGCGGCGTACGCCTTCGCGCCGCCGGAGTGGCCGTACCCGCTGCCGGACACGGTGCGGTGGGTGCCGCTGGCCGGCAACCCGATCGTCCGGCGGACCTGGGCGGTGTGGCCGGCGGCGTCGCGCCGGCGTGACATCGCGGAGTTCGTCGCGGCGCTGGAAGACCATCAGCACGGCGGATCGGAGGTATAAGGAGGGCCGAACCCGGTTCCGGAAGCCTTCTCCGGGCGATCTCGCTTGAACCCTTCGACCGAGAACGCGAAGGAGTTTGAGCGATGACTGCAGAACTGTCCGGATCGACGGCACTGGTGACCGGCGGGACGAGCGGGATCGGCCGCGCGACGGCGGTCGCGCTGGCCGGGCTGGGCGCCCACGTGGTGCTGTCGGGCCGGGACGCCGGCCGCGGCGCCGACGTCGTCGCGGCGATCCGCACGGCGGGCGGCAAGGCCGACTTCGTCGCGGCGGACCTTGTGGACGCCGCGTCGGCGCGCGCCCTCGCGGACCGGGCGCGGGAGCTGGGCGGGCCGATCGACGTGCTGGTCAACAACGCCGGCATCTTCCCGACCGGGCCGACCGCGGAGTTCCCGGAGGCGGATTTCGACGCGGTCTTCACGACGAACGTGAAGGTGCCGTTCTACCTGGTCGCCGAGCTGGGACCGGAGATGGCGGCACGCGGACACGGCGCAATCGTGAACGTGTCGACGATCGTGGCGCTCCGCGGCATGGCGGGCATGGCGGTCTACGGCGCCTCGAAGGCGGCGGTGGAGCTGATGACGAAGGCGTGGGCGGCCGAGTACGGGCCGTCCGGCGTCCGGGTCAACGCGGTGAGTCCCGGCCCGACCCGCACGGAGGGCACAGCGGCCTTCGGCGACGGCCTGGACGAGCTGGCAGCGGCAGGCCCGGCCGGCCGAGTGGCCTCCCCGGAGGAGATCGCGGCGGCGATCACGTTCCTGGCCACGGGCGACGCGAGCTTCATCCAGGGCGCGGTGCTGCCGGTGGACGGTGGCCGGCTGGCGGTGTGAGCCCTCGCGGGACGGCGTCACTTCAGGAAGGTGACGCCGTTCCGGGGACGTTCGTCCACCGTCAGCGCGAACACGTCCGGCCGCGCGTAGTGCCCCGAGAGGTGCTGGCCCGGCACTACAAGCTGAACAACGTCGTGCCCGCCGCGGAACGGGTCGTCGCCCGAGGTCTCGTACGGGCACGCCGAAACCACGAAACACCGGCCCTCGTCCGCGATGTGGCGCATCGACGCCTGCCAGACGTCGCGGTCGTCCGCCGTCGGGGCGCACCAGATCTCGACGCCCTTCGCGTACATCGCCGCCCGCAGCAGCGGCATGTGGTTCTCCCAGCAGATCGCCGCGCCGGCCAGGCCCGCCGCCGTCGGGATCGCCGGGAGCGTCGAGCCGTCGCCGCGGCCCCAGAACAGGCGTTCACGCGCCGTCGGGACGAGCTTGCGGTGCTTGGCGACCAGCCCGGATTCCGGATCGAGGAACACGACCGTGCTGTACAACGTCGAGCCGTCGCGCTCGATGACGCCGACGACCAAGGTTGCGCCGGTCCGGGCGGCGAGCTCGGCCAGCTCCGTCGTCTCCGGGCCCGGCACCGTCACCGCGGCGTGGAAGTACTCGGGGAACGGCGTACCGCCCGGGTAGCCGCCGAGCACCGCCTCCGGCAGGACGACCAAGCCGGCGCCGCGGATCTCGTCCTCGAACGCCAGGATCCGCTCGATCTGGACACCCGTCGCGATCTGCAGCGCGGCGACGACCGTCATCCGCGGGCCGGCCACGGCACGACCGCCGACGTGCGCCGCTGGTAGTCCGCGTACTCCGGGTACCGGGACTTCGTGATGCTCTCCGTGAAGCGCGTCGAGCCGACGAACAGCAGCGTCAACAGGACCGCGCCGACGACCGTCCACTGCAGACCGCCGGCCACCACGCCGAACGCGGCGATCGCCCACCACTGCGCCTGCTCGAAGAAGAAGTTCGGGTGCCGCGAGTAGCGGAACAGCCCGGCCTGCAGGAACCGCGTCGGTGCGCGGCCCGCGTGCTTCTCGCGGTGGAACGCCCACTGCTGCTGGTCGGCGACGGTTTCCCCGGCCAGGAACGCGAGGAACACCACCGCGACGACGACGTCCGCGACCCCGAAGCCGCCGGGATGCTCCAGCGCGGTGAGCGCGGGCAGCGTGATGAGCAGCAGGATCACGTTCTGGTAGAGCGAGATGAAGAAGAAGTTGAACAGCTGGAACTGCCACGGCGCCATCCGCTCGCGCAGCACCGCCCACCGGTAGTCCTCGCCGCCGGGCGCGTAACCACCCTTCCGGGCGAAGTTGAACGTCAGCCGCGCGCCCCACAGCGCGACCAGCGCGAACATGACGTCGAGCCGCGCGTCGGCGAAGCCCGCCGCCCCGGCGAAGATCCCCGCGTAGGCCACCGGCACGATCGACCAGATCCGGTCGACCCAGGAGTACTCCCTGGTCAGCACCGAGACCAGCCAGGTGCCGAGCGTCACCCCGGCGAAGACGTACAGGCACACCCGCAGCGCGTCCATGTGCTCACTTTAGGACCTAGGATCGACGGCGTGCCGTACTCGTTCCTCAGCCATCTCGAGTGCTCGCGGACCGGCGAACGCGTGGACGCCGACGCGGTCCAAGGCCTCTCCCCGGCCGGCGCGCCGCTGCTGGCGCGCTACGACCTCGACGGCGTCCGCGAAGCCGTGACGCCGAAGGAGATCGCCGGGCGGGAGCCGACGCTGTGGCGCTACCACGAGGTGCTGCCCGTGCGCGCGGCCGAGCACGTCGTCAGCCTCGGCGAGGGCATGACCCCGTTGCTGCGGCTGCCGCGCTACGGCCGTGAGCTGGGGCTTTCGCGCCTGTGGATGAAGGACGAAGGCCTGGTCCCGACCGGCACCTTCAAGGCGCGCGGTGCCGCGGTCGGCGTCTCGCGGGCGGCCGAGCTGGGCGTGCGCGGGATCGCGATGCCGACGAACGGCAACGCCGGCGCGGCGTGGGCGTTGTACGCGGCGCGGGCGGGGCTGTCGAGCCTGGTCGCGATGCCCGACGACGCCCCGGCGATCACCATGCGCGAGTGCGTCGCGGCGGGAGCCGAGCTGTACCGGGTGGACGGTCTCATCGGCGACGCGAGCAAGCTCGTCTCCGCGGCGGCCGGGCGGCGTCCGGGCGTGCAGGACGTCTCGACGCTGAAGGAGCCGTACCGCATCGAGGGCAAGAAGACGATGGGGTACGAGATCGCCGAGCAGTTCGGCTGGCGGCTGCCCGACGTCATCCTGTACCCGACCGGCGGCGGCGTCGGCATCATCGGGATCCACAAGGCGCTGCTGGAAATGCGGGAACTGGGCTGGATCTCCGGTCCGCTGCCGCGGCTGGTCGCGGTCCAGGCTGCCGGGTGCGCGCCGATCGTCACGGCGTTTTTGCGTGGGGAGCGGGAAAGCACGCCGTTCCCGGACGCGCGGACGGTCGCCTTCGGCATCACCGTCCCCAAGGCACTGGGCGACTTCCTCGTGCTCGACGCGGTGTACTCGACCGGCGGCACGGCCATCGCCGTCACCGACGAGGAACTGCTTGCGGCGCAACGGGAACTCGCTTCGCACGAGGGCACCTTCGTCTGCCCGGAAGGCGGCGCGTGCTTCGCCGCGCTGAGGCACCTCCGCGAGTCGGGGTGGCTCGAGGGCGGCGAGGACGTCGTCGTGCTCAACACCGGCGCCGGGATCAAGTACCCGGAGACGGTGCCCCTGGACGTGCCGCTCCTGGCCACGACCGACGAGATTCCTTAAAGGACCGAGCGCACCGTTTCGGGATCGCGGGCGACGACCGTCGTGCCGTCGTCGGCGGTGATGATCGGGCGCTGGATCAGCTTCGGGTGCTCGGCGAGCGCCTTGATCCACTTCGGCCGGTCCTCCGGCGTGCGGCCCCAGGCCTTGAGGCCGAGTTCCTTCGCGACGGGCTCGGCGGTGCGCGTGATGTCCCACGGTTCGAGGCCGAGGCGCTCGAGGACGGCCTCGAGTTCGGGCGCCGTCGGCGGGTCCTCGAGGTAGCGGCGCACGGTGTAGTCCGCGCCGGCCTCGTCGAGCAGCGACACCGCGGACCGGCACTTCGCGCACGCCGGGTTGATCCAGATCTCCACGGCACGCAGCTTACCGCCTTGGTTTTGGAGCACGTGCTCTGTTACGGTCGTCGCATGCCCCGCCCCCGCGTCCACGACCTCGACGCGCTCCTCGACGTCGCCGAGCGGCTCGTCGCCTCCTCGACGGAGGTGACGGTCCGTGGCCTGGCGGCGGCCGCGGGCGTCCCGAACGGGACGATCTACCACGCGTTCGGGTCGCTGAACGCGTTGCGGGCCCAGGTGTGGCTACGCGCCGCAACGGCGTTCCTCGACCTCCAGACGTCCCTCGTGGACCAGGCGTCTTCCCCGGTGGAGGCCGTCGTCGCGGCGGCCGACGCTCCCGCCGCGTTCGCTTCGGTCCGTCCCGACGGCGCGCGCATGCTGCTCAAGGTGCGGGGCGACCGGCTGTTCGGGCCGGAGCTGCCCGACGAGCTGGCGGAAGCGCTGCACGCGGTGGACAAACGCCTGGTCGCACTGCTGGTCCGGTTGGCCGGGCAGCTGTGGGACCGCGGCGACGGGCCGGCCGTCGAGGTGATCACGACGTGCGTCGTCGACCTGCCGACGGCGTTCTTCCGGCATGACATCACCGATCCACTGGTGCGGGAGAGGCTGGCCGCCGCGGTGCGGGCCGTGCTGACCGTGCCCCCTCGAGAAAAGGACCGACCGTGACCGTTTCCGTGCTCGACCTGGGCGACGACGAAAACCGGTTCTCCCCGGACTGGCTGCAGCGCGTTCACTCCTTTTTGGACGGAGTCGAGGGCGCCCTGGTGACCACCGGCGGCGGCAAGTTCTATTCGAACGGCTTGGACCTCGAATGGCTGACGGCGCACGGAGACCGCGCGGCGGAGTACGTGGCGGAGGTCCAGGAGCTGCTCGCGCGGGTGCTGACGCTGCCGGTCCCGACGATCGCGGCGGTCAACGGCCACGCGTTCGGCGCGGGAGCGATGCTGGCGATGGCCCACGACTTCCGCGTGATGCGCGGCGACCGGGGGTATTTCTGCTTCCCGGAGGCGGACATCAACATCCCGTTCACCCCGGGCATGGCGGCGCTGATCCAGGCGAAGCTGACACCGTCGGCGGCGATCGCCTCGATGACGACGGGACGGCGCTTCGGCGGCCCGGAGGCGGCGGAGATCGGGTTGGTCGACGAGGTCGCGGCCGAGGGCGAAGTGGTGAAGGTGGCGACGGAACGGGTGCGGGAGCTGGCGGGCAAGGACCGCGGGACGCTGGGAGCGATCAAGGCGACGATGTTCGCACCGGCCGTGGCGGCGTTGCGCGCGGCGGGGTAGGCCTCCGGCCCCCGGTATCCAGCTTACCGGGGGCCACCGACAGTTTCTTACTGCTGCCCGGTCACCTCGGCCAACCGGCCCCGCAGGTGAACCCGCTCCGGCTCGGTTCCCGCCGACGCCAACGCCTCCCGATACGCCACCGCCGCCTCCTCGGCCCGCCCCAGCCGGGACAGCAGATCGCCCCGGGCCGCCGGATACGGGCTGTACCCCCGCAACCGCGGGTCCGCCGCCAGCCCCTCCAGCAACTCCAGCCCCGCCTCCGGCCCATCCCGCATCGCCACCGCCACCGCGCGGTTCAGCTCCACCACGGGTGACGGCGCCAGGCCGCGCAGCACGTCGTACAACGCCACGATCTGCGGCCAGTCCGTGCCGGCCACGTCCGCGGCCTCGTCGTGCAACGCCGCGATCGCCGCCTGGACTCCGTACCGGCCCGGTGGGCCGCCCGTCAACGCGGTCGCCACCAACGCCGTCCCCTCCTCGATCATCGCCCGGTCCCAGCGGCTTCGGTCCTGGTCGTCGAGGAGCACCAGGTCGCCGTCCGGGCCCGTCCGGGCGTCGCGGCGGGCGTGGATCAGCAGCAGCAGCGCCAGCAGGCCCGCCACCTCGCGCTCCTCCGGCAGCAAGCGCCGCAGGATGCGGGCCAGGCGGATCGCCTCCTCCGCCAGGTCGAGCCGCTGCAGGTCCGGGCCCGCGCTCGCCGCGTAGCCCTCGGTGAAGATCGAATAGATCACCTGGAGCACGCCCGGCAACCGGCCGGGCAGTTCGCGAGCGTCCGGGACGCGGAACGGGATCCGCAGCGTGCGGATCCGGTTCTTCGCCCGCACGATCCGCTTGCCCATCGTCGCGCTCGGCACCAGGAACGCGCGCGCCACCTCCGGAGTCGTCAGCCCGGCGAGGCAGCGCAAGGTCAGCGCCGCGCGGTCCTCCGCCGGCAGCGCCGGGTGGGCGCAGGTGAAGAACAGCTGGAGCCGCTCGTCCGGGAGACCGCCGTCGGAAGGCGGGGCGGGCGCCGCGCGCTCGGCCTCGACCTGCAGCACCGCGAGCCGGGCCGCGTAGGCCTGGTCGCGGCGCAGGCGGTCGACCGCCTTGCGCCGGGCCGTTGTCATCAGCCAGGCGCCCGGCTTCGGCGGGACGCCCTCGGCCGGCCAGTGCACCAGCGCCGCCTCGATCGCTTCCGACGTCACCTCCTCGGCCAGGTCCAGGTCGCCGAAACGCCGGACGAGCGCGGCCAGCAGCAGCCCGCGCTCTTCCCGGAACACCGCCTCGACCGACGCCTCCGCCCGCCCCGCCACGAGCCGTCAGCCTTCGTAGCCGGCGAGCGGCCGCACCACGATCGACCCGCCGTCCCGCGAGCCAGGGCAGCGCGCCGCCCAGTCCAGCGCCACGTCGAAGTCCGGGACGTCGATGACGAAGTAGCCGCCGAGCACCTCCCGCGACTCGGCGAACGGGCCGTCGGTGACCAGCCGCTCGCCGTGCTCGCCGACCCGGACCGTCGCGGCGGTGGTGAAGTCGGCGAGCGAGTCGCCGCCGACGTACACCCCGGCCTCCTTGAGGGACTTGTCGAACAGCATCCAGTCCTCGGGCGTGCTGCAGCCGGTCGGCGCGCCGTCGGCGTCGAGGGCGGCGTTGATCAGCATCAGGTACTTCACGGTTCCTCCAGTGGCTCGGTTGCCGTACGCCACCACCACGAACGGCGGACGGCCCGTTGGACAGGCGCGCCCATGTCATGTTTCACGCCCGGAAGCCACGGTCCTTCAGCCGCTTGATCCGGTCGACGTGGGCCGGGTGCCCGGCCAGCAGCCGCGCCCACATCCGCCGCTCGTCCCCGCCACCGGCCCGGATCCACTCCCGGAACAGCGTGATCAGCTCCGGCCCGTAGCCCAGCCGCGCCGCCACCAGGTCGGCCCGGTACTCGCCGAGCCGCTTCGACCAGGCGAGCACCGGGCCGAGCAGGGGCGCCAGCAGCAGCCACGGGTCCAGGAACGCCAGCGCGGTGAGGACGCCGAGCGTGAGCAGCACGGTGACGAGCACGGCGACCGACCGCCCGAAGGCCGCGAACGCGCGCCCGACGTACGGGACGGCCAGCGCGAGCAGCCGGACCAGCCGCGTCAGCAACCGGGCCGGCAGCTCGAGCCACCAGACGTACAGCGAGATCCGGGTGTGCCCGGCCAGGTGGTGGCCGAGCTCGTGCGCCAGGATCGCCTCCAGGCTCGGCGGCGGCAGCTCGAGGGCCGTCCGCGTGACGGCGACGGTCCGGCCGCCGGCGGCGAAGGCGTTGAGCTCACGGGACCGGTCGACCCACAGCCGGTACCGGTCACCGTCGACCTCGGCGGCGGCGCAGACGGCCTGCCAGCTCGGCGTCAGCTTCGCGAGCTCCCGCGTGGTCGGCTGCCGCATGCCGAAGGTCAGCGGCAGCAGGAAGTGCTCGAAGGCGGGCACGAAGGTGATCCCGCCGAGCAGCACCCAGCCGGCGGGGAAGACCCAGTAGTAACCGGGCCAGACGAGCTTCCCGGCCAGGCCGAGCACGAACAGGCTGCTGGCGACGACGGGCACCGCCAGCACGACGGCGAGCACGGCGGACAGGTCGGGCCGGGACCGGTCTCCGTTCACCCCCGCGCTCCCCCGCTGCGTCAGTGGAAGGCGGCCGCGTGGGCCTCGGCCCATTCGGTGAACGTCCGGGCCGGCCGCCCGGTCACCTCCGGCACCGTCGGGGACACCGTCGCCTCGTCCAGCGTCCCGTCAACGTAGAAGTTCCAGAACGCGTCGACGTACTCCCGCGGCATTCCCGCTTCGAGCTCCTCCCGCGTCTGTTCGTTCGACAGCTCCACGCAGTGCAGATCCCGGCCCAGCACCGAAGCCAGCACGGACACCTGCTCGGCCGGCCGCATCGCCACCGGCCCGGTCAGCTCGTGAACCACGCCTTCGTGCCCGCCCGCCAGTGCGAGGGCCGCCACGGCCGCGATGTCGGCCGGGTCGATGCAGGCCACCGGGACGTCCGGGAACTGGACGCGGACCGTGTCGCCCGCCTGCAGCTGCGGCAGCCAGCGCAGGGCGTTCGACATGAACGCGCGCGGTCGCAGGAACGTCCAGTCCAGGCCCGATTCCCGCACCGCGCGCTCGGACAGCGTCATGTAGCGGGAGACGGCGTTGTCCAGGTCCGCCAGGGCCGCCGAGCCGCCGGACAGCAGCACGATCCGCCGGACCCCCGCCTCCCGCAGCAGGCCGGAAATGTCCTCGTACCCGGACAACAGGAAGACCCCTCGACGCCCTCGAGCGCGTCGGTGAGGCTGCCGGGCGTGTTGAGATCGCCCACCACGGCCTCGACGCCGTCCGGGAGGGTGACGTCCGGCCGGCGGACCAGCGCCCGGACCGGGGCGCCCGCCACCGCGAGGGCCGCGACCACTTCCGCGCCGACGTTGCCGGTGGCGCCGGTGACCAGGAACATCCAACCCCCCACAGAGTCGCTGCCCGGCCAGCCTAGCGCCACCGGACGTCGTCAGTCCTGCGTCGGCAGGTCCTCGAACTCGACGACCTGGCGGACCTCCACCTCGATGTCCTGGTCGAACAGCTCGACGTACCGCTTGGCGAACTCGACGGCCTCCGCCCGGTCCGCCGCGTGGATCAGCGCGAACCCGCCGATGACCTCCTTGGCCTCGGCGAACGGCCCGTCGGTCACGCGGATGGCGGCGCCGCGCGCCTTGCGGATCAGCGAGCCCTTCTCCGTCGGGTGCACGCCCTCCGCCGTGATCAGGATGCCCTTCTCGGCCGCTTCCTGGATGAACCCGCCCATCTGCGCGATGAACTCCTGGCTGGGGTTCCACGACTTCGGGTCGTGCTCGTCGACCCGGTGCATCATGAGAAACCGCATGGTGTGCTCCCTGGTGTTCCTTCGGCCGGGATCCGGTGCGTTCCCGGACGCGGTGACCGGCCTTCACCCCCGCGTCGATCGCACCGGCAGGCGGTTCGACATTTCCCCGGGGAGATTTTTCGGGCAGAGTACCTGTGACCTGCATCACTGGAGGAAGGCGCCCGATGACCGTCCTGCTCGCGATCGGCACGCGCAAGGGTCTGTGGCTGGCAACCAGCACGGACGACCGGGCCACCTGGGAAGTCACCGGCCCGCACCACCCGATGACCGAGGTGTACGCGGTCGGCATCGACACGCGCCGCGCCACGCCGCGGCTGCTGGCCGGGATCACCAGCGAGCACTTCGGGCCGAGCGTCGCCACGAGCGACGACCTGGGCGCGACCTGGGACGAGCCCGACCACGCCCCGATCGCCTTCCCGGCCGACACCGGCGAGTCCCTGGCCAGGGCGTGGCAGCTCGTGCCGGGCCCGGCGAGCGAACCGGACGTCGTCTACGCCGGCACCGAGCCGTCCGCCCTGTTCCGCTCCACCGACGGCGGCCGCACCTACGAGCTGGTCCGCGGCCTGTGGGACCACCCGCACCGCGAACACTGGACGCCCGGGGGCGGCGGCAAGGCCATCCACACCGTGCTGCCGCACCCCACCGACCCCGCCCGCGTCACCGTGGCGATGTCCACCGGCGGCGTCTACCGCACCGAGGACGGCGGCGCGTCGTGGGCGCCGGGCAACACCGGCATCAAGGCGGTCCACGTGCCCGACCCCTACCCCGAATACGGCCAGTGCGTGCACAAGGTCGCGCGGCACCCGGCCGCGCCGGACCGCCTGTTCGCGCAGGTCCACCACGGCGTCTACCGCAGTGACGACGCCGGCGCGTCCTGGCAGTCGATCGCCGACGGCCTGCCCAGCGACTTCGGCTTCCCGGTGGTCGTCCACCCGGACCGGCCCGAGGTGATCTACACGTTCCCGCTGGTCGCCGACGCCATGCGGTTCCCGCCGGAGGGCCGGTGCCGGGTGTACCGCAGCGAGGACGCCGGCAAGTCGTGGGAAGCGCTGGGGCCGGGCCTGCTGGACGGCTACTGGGCCGGCGTCCTGCGGGACGCGATGTGCACCGACGACGCCGACCCGGCGGGCGTCTACTTCGGCTCGCGGACCGGCGACGTCTACGCCAGCCGCGACGACGGCGACAGCTGGCGGCTCGTCGCGGCGCACCTGCCCGACGTGCTGAGCGTCCGCGCCGCGAGGGTGTGAGCCGTGCGGATCACCGTGCTGCTGCCCGGGACGCTGCGGGAGAAGGCCGGCGGCGAGTCCCGGCTGGCCGTCGAGGTCGCCGAGCCTGCCACGCTGGGTGCCGTGCTCGACGCGCTGGCCGAGCGGTACCCGGCGCTGGAGCGGCGGCTGCGTGACGAGCAGGCGGGGCTGCGCCGGTACGTCAACTTCTACGTCGACGGCGAGGAGTGCCGCCACCGGGACGGCCCCGGAACGGTGCTGCGGGCGGACGCCGAGGTGCAGATCATCCCGTCGGTCGCGGGCGGCTGAGCTCGTCGAACAGCGCCGCCGCGCGGTCGGCCGTCGCGGCCGCCCGGCGTCCGGTGCTGAGCAGCGCCAGGACGAGGAGACCGGCTCCGAGCGCGGTGACCAGCCACCACACGCCCGGTCCCGTACTCGAGAGCGCAACGCCCAGTGTCGTCCCGGTCTGCCTCCCGGCGGAGGCCAGCGACGCCGCCACGCCGGCCATCGAGCCCGGCATCCCGGAGACGGCGGTGTTGGTGATCGGCGGGTTCACCGCACCGAGGAACACGCCGAACAGCAGGAAGGTCGCGAGCACGACGGGCAGCGGCGTCGCCGGGCCGAGGAACGCCGAGACGGCGCCGCCCGCGGTGAGCGCGGCACCGGCGACGACCAGCGGCCACCGCGGCCCGTGCGCGCCGACGAACCGGCCGGTCCGCGGGGACAGGACCAGCACCAGCACCCCGACCGGCAGCAGGCACAGCCCCGCCGCCGGCGGCGTCAGGCCCCGGGTGTCCTGCAGGTATTGCGTGGTGACGAACAGGAACACGCCGAACCCGCAGAGCGCGAACACCGCCATGACGATCGCGCCGCTGAAGGACACGCTGCGGAACAGGCGCAGTTCGAGCAGCGGGTCGGCGCGGCGCGGCTCGTGGGCCAGCAGGCCCAGCACGCCGAGCCCGGCGAGGGCGAACAGGCCGAGGATCCACGGCGACGTCCAGCCCAGCCGGTGCGACTCGATGAGGGCGGCCACGGCACTGCCGAGCACCAGCAGCACGAGCACCTGGCCCACCGGGTCGAACCGGCGGGGCCGCGGCGCGCGGGACTCGGGCACGAACAGCGTGGTGGTGACGAGGGCGGCGGCGATGATCGGGACGTTGACCCAGAAGACGGCCCGCCAGCCGAAGCCGTCGACGAGCACGCCGCCGAGGATCGGCCCGAGCGCCAGCGCCAGGCCGGACATCGAGCCGAACACGCCGATGGCGCGGGCCCGCTCGGCCGGCGCGGGGAAGGTGGTGGCGACGATGGCCATCGCGACCGGGTTGAGCATGGTGCCCCCGGCGGCCTGCAGCGCGCGGGCGGCGATCAGCCAGCCGATGCCGGGGGCGAGGCTGCACAGCAGCGAGCCGAGGCCGAACAGCGCGAGCCCGCACCGGAAGACCCGGCGGCGGCCGAACCGGTCGGCGGCGGACCCGGCGAGCACGAGGAAGGCGGCCAGCACCAGCGTGTAGGCGTCGACGGTCCACTGGAGGCCGGAGACGGACGCGCCCAGGTCACGGCGGATCGCCGGCAGGGCGACGGTGACGATGGAGATGTCCATCACCACGACGACGATGCTGGCGCAGCAGATCGCGAGCACGAGCCCCGGACGGCTGGCGGTCGGAACGTTCATGCCGTCGACGCTAGGATTTAGAGTGTGCTCGAAGTCAAGCCGATCCCCGCCGAGGGCCTGACCATCGCCGACGCGGCCCGCCGCACCGGCGTCAGCGCGCACACGCTGCGCTACTACGAACGCGCGGGTCTGGTGGTGACCGAGGTCGACCGCACCAGCGGCGGGCGGCGCCGCTACCGCCAGCTGGACCTGGACTGGATCAAGATCTGCACCAAGCTGCGTGCGACGGGCATGCCGATCAAGACGATCCGCCGGTACGCGGACCTGGTCGCGGCCCGGCCGCGGCAACGAGCCGGAGCGGCTGGCGCTGCTGGAGGAGCACCGGGCGGACGTGCTGGCGAAGCTGGCGGAACTGCAGGAGAACCTGAAGCTGATCGACCGCAAGATCGGCGTCTACCGGGGCCGTCTGGAGGCGGGCGACGCGGACGGGCTCTGGGCGCCGGGACGGGTGCGCTGATCCGGGCTACGACAGGCCGCTGTAGGCCGCGCCCACCATGGTCATCCCGCGGCCGTCGCCGACGATCGCGTCGAGCATCTGGTTCATCACGTACGCGACCGTGAGGCTGGCGTCGAGGTCGTTGAACACCAGGGAACCGCCCATGCCGCCCCAGAAGCAGTTGCGGCCGCTGATGCCGTAGCCCAGGCCGTACCGCATCGGGACGCCCAGGCCGTAGTCCAGGCCGTGGTACTGCTCCTCCAAGGCCCGCTCGCACCCGGCTCGCGACAGCAGCCGCACGCCGCCGGCCGTTCCGCCGGCGGACAGGACCGACTGGACCCTGGCGACCGACCGGGCGTTGCCGAAGCCGGCCCCCGACGGGATCTCCGCGCGCCGCCACTGCGGGGTGTTCGTGTCCTCGGGCACCAGTGCGGGGTTGGGAGTGGCGTCGAAGAGCTCGGTGGGCGGCGGCACGGTCAGCCCGCCGGGCGGGGCGAGGGACGGCGCCACGCGGTCGTGGTGGCTATCGGGGAGTCCGATGTGGAAATCCGCACCCAGCGGTCCGGCGACTTCCGCGGCGAAGAACTCCCCAATCGTCCCGCCGGTGATCCGCCGGACGACCTCACCGAGCAGGAATCCTTGGGTGACCGCGTGGTAGCAGCCGATTTCCCCGGGCGTCCACCGCGGTTCCTGCGCGGCGAGCAGGGCGGTGACCTTGGCCGAATCACACAAATCGTCAAGGGTGATCGGCGTGTCCCAGACGGGCAGTCCCGCGGTGTGCGAGAGAACGTGCCGCACCCGCACGTCCGCGGCACCGAACTCCGGCCAGTACCGGACGAGCGGCGCGTCGAGGTCCAGGTCTCCCCGGTCGGCGAGGATCAGCGCGCACAGCGCGAGCATCGTTTTGGTGGTGGACCAGACGTTGGTGATCGTGTTTTCTTCCCAGGCCACGGATCGAGCCGCGTCGGCGTACCCGCCCCACAGGTCGGCAACGGGTTCGCCGTGGACGAAGACCGCGACCGAAGCGCCGACGTCGTCCTTGGCCAAGGACTCCGCGAGCGCGTCGCGCACTTCCGAGAACCGCTCGTCGCACGTACCGTGCACGTCCACCATGGGAGCCGACTCAACTCGCTCGGCGCCGGTGGCGCCACCGAATTAAAAGCCGCAAATTTCCCACGGAATTTCCTTTATCAACTCGTAGCACGCCACCGAACCACGCCGGTGCCACGATGAATGCTCCGGATGGAGGTATCGGAGGTACGCCATGGCGACCGAAGTGGCGACGTTCTGCCCGCTGTGCGTGTCCCGCTGCGGGGCCACCGCCACCGTCGACGACGGTCGGCTGCTCGCCCTGCGCCCGCTGCCCGGGCACCCGACCGGGCAGGCCCTCTGCGTCAAGGGCAAGGCCGCGCCGGAGATCGTCGCGCACCCCGAGCGGCTCCGGCACCCCCTGCGCCGGACCGCGCCGAAGGGCGCCGCCGACCCCGGCTGGGAGCGGCTGGGCTGGGACGAGGCACTGGCCACCGTCGTCGCGCGGCTGACGGCGATCGCCGCCGAGTCCGGGCCGGAGGCGGTCGTGTTCGGCACCGCATCGCCGTCGACGTCGGCCATGTCGGACTCCGTCGACTGGCTGACCCGGCTGCGGCGGGCGTTCGGCAGCCCGAACCTGGTGTCCTCCATGGAGTTGTGCGGCTGGGGCCGCTACCTGGCCACCACCTGCACGTGGGGCGAGCCGGTGCCCGGCGCCTACCTGCCCGACCTCGAGAACGCCCGGTGCGTCCTCTACTGGGGGTACAACCCGTCGGCGTCCCGGCTCGCGCACGCCACCGCGACCACGGCCGCGCTGCGGCGGGGCGCGAAGCTCGTCGTCGTCGCCCCCCGGCGGGCCGGGCTGGCGAGCAAGGCCGACCAGTGGCTGCGCGTCCGGCCCGGCACGGACGCCGCCCTCGCACTGGCCATCACCCACCAGATGATCGAAAACGGCTGGTACGACAGCGGTTTCGTCGAGCGGTGGACCAATGCCTCGTGGTCGGTGCGGACCGACGCCGGCGCACTGCTGGCACCCGGCGACGCGCCCCCGGACGGCGTGTCGACCCGTCGCGTGTGGGACCTCATCGCCGAGGAGTGCGCCCGGTTCACCCCGGACGTCGCCGAGCGGATCACCGGCGTGCCCGCGGACCGGGTCACCGCCACCGCCCGGCTGCTGTGGGAGGCGCGCCCGGTCGCGTTCTACACCTGGAGCGGGCTCGAACAGCACAGCAACGCGACGCAGACCGTGCGGGCCGTCAGCCAGCTCTACGCGCTCACCGGCTGCCTCGACGTGTCCGACGGGAACGTCCTGTTCACGCCGGTGCCGTCGAACCCGGTCGACGGGGCGGCGCTGCTGCCGGACGGGCAGCGGGCCAAGGCCATCGGCGCGCGCGAGCGGCCGCTCGGCCCGGCGCGGTTCGAGTTCGTCACCGGCGAGGACTTCTACCGGGCGGCACTGGACGGCGTCCCGTACCGGGCCCGGGCGCTGGTCAACTTCGGCGCCAACCTGGTGCTGGCGCACGGCGACAGCGCATGCGGCCGCGACGCGCTCGGCGCGCTGGACTTCTTCGTGCACACGGACCTGTTCATGAACCCGACGGCCGAACAGGCCGACATCGTGCTGCCGGCCACGAGCGCGTGGGAAGCCGAGGCGGTGCGGATCGGGTTCGAGATCAGCCAGGACGCGCAGGCGAGAAGTCCAGGTGCGCCGTCCGCTGGTCGCCCCGCGCGGCGAAGCCCGGCCGGACCTGCGGATCATCTTCGACCTCGCGGTCGCGCTCGGCCTGGGCGAGCACTTCTTCGACGGCGACGTCGAGGCGGCCTGGCGCCACCAGCTCGCGCCCAGCGGCCTGAGCCTGGACCAGCTGCGAGCCGCCCCGGAGGGCATCCGCCTGCCGCTGCGGACCGAGCACCGCAAGTACGAACGGCGTGGCTTCCGGACGCCCTCCGGCGTCGTCGAGCTGTACTCCGAGGCGCTGCTCCGGGCCGGCTACCCGCCGCTGCCCGGCTACCACGAGCCGTCGATCAGCCCGCTCTCGCGGCCGGACCTGGCGGCCCGCTACCCGCTGGTGCTCACCTGCGCCAAGTCGCTGTTCTTCTGCGAGACACAGCACCGCGCCGTCCCGAGCCTGCGCAAGTCCGCCCCGGATCCCGAGGTCGAGCTGCACCCCGAGACGGCGGCGACTGGGTGCGGCTGGAGACCCCACGGGGCAGCGTCCGCGCGCGGGCGAAGTTCAACGTCAACCTCGACCCGGGCGTGGTGTGCGGCCAGCACGGCTGGTGGCAGCCGGCGTCCGGGCTCGGCGAGCCGGGCTACCCGGTCGACGGCGACGGCAGCGCCAACCTCAACCTCGTACTGGCCCAGGGCCCGGCCGACCCGGTGAGCGGCAGTTCGCCGCTGCGCGCGTCCCTGTGCGAGATCGCGCCGGAGATCGGCTAGCCGCCCGCACGGGCGATGATCTTCCGGCCCGGCGTCGTCTACGGTAAGGGCGGAAACGGGCGACGCGACGGCAAGGCGGCTGGTGAAGGAACGGGAGTTGCGGCGCCGCTGCAGGCGGCTGCTGAACGAACTGGGCATCCGGCCGCCGCTCGACGTGCTGGAGCTTTGCCGCAGCGTCGGCGAGCAGCGCGGCCGCCCGATCCGGCTGCTGCCGCACCGGATCCCGGTGCCGGGGCCGTTCGGTGCCTGGATCGCCACCGCGCAGGCCGACTACATCGTCTACCAGCAGGACACGAGCAAGGCCCACCAGCGCCACATCATCCTGCACGAGCTGGGCCACATGCTCGCCGGCCACGGCGCCACGGCGGAGAACCACGACCTGGTCGCGCGGCTGGCGCCGGGCCTGGTGCCGGAGGCGGCCGGCCGGGCCCTGCTGCGCACGTCCTACGACACCGACCACGAGCGGGAGGCCGAGACGGTGGCGACGATCATCCTGGAGTGGGCCTCGGTCCTCGACCGGGTCGCCCCGCCGTCGTCGGACGAGGGTGCCGCCCGCCGGATCGACGCCGCCCTGGACGAACGGCTGGGCTGGCTGTGAACAGCAAGATCACGCTCCTCGTCGTCCAGGGCGTCATCCTGTTCCCGGCGCTGCTGTGGAAGATCTACCAGCTGACCCGCGCCCCGGGCGACGTCGCACGCTGGATGGTCACCGCCTGCCTGGCCTCCTTCGCGGCCGCCTACCCGCTGGGCCTGCTGGCCGGCGACGTCAACCAGCCGGAACCCGGGCGGATCGTGCCCCTGCTGTTCCAGCACATTTTCCTGTGCGGTCTGGTCTTTGCGCTGGCGTGTTTCTTCCTGTTCTCGGCCCTGCCGGGCTCCCGCGCCCGGCGCGGCTGGAGGCGATCCCGCTGGGCGCGGCCATCCTGGTGATGGCGACGGTGACGGTCCTGATGCCGGACGTCCCGCCGGCGCAGTACCCGCGCGCCGGGGTGTCGGTCTTCTACCTCGCGGCGGACCTGTACCTGACGTACGGCATCGCGAGCGCGTGCTTCTTCGCCCGCCGGTACGCCCGCGGGGCGGCGCCCCGGCTGGCCCGCGGGTTGTCGCTGGCCTCGGTGGGATTCGCGATCGGGGCGCTGGGCGGGGCGACGTTGATCGCGGTGGTCCTGGTCCACTGGGCCGGCGCGGCGATCCCCCGGCTGCTGGTCCAGGCCACGGTCTGGCTCGTGTTCCCGAGCGCGATCCTGCTGGTGGTCGGGCTGTCGTACCCCGGCGTCGCCACCCGCCTGGCGGCGGCTCGCGTGTGGTGGCAGCACTTGCGGACGTACCACCGCCTCCGTCCGTTGTGGACGAAGCTGCACGAGGCGTTCCCGGAGGACGCGCTGAGCCGCACCCCGCGCGGCCGGTGGGACACGCTGAGCGTGCTGGGCGTGCACCGCCGGTACTACCGCCGGGTGATCGAATGCCGGGACGGGCTGGTCCGGATCAGCCCGTACGTCGCGCGTTTGGACGGCCCGTTGCCGGACCGCCTGACGGAGGCGTTGCGCGCCCACGCCCGCCGCGAGCCGGCGCCGGAAGAGCCCATGCCACTGGCGATTCCGGACGGCGGCGGGTTGGACGACGATGCCCGTGAGCTCGTCGCGTTGTCCGAATCCCTGAACACGGCCTCCTGACGGAGGTAGCGGAGGCACACGCAACCACCCTCGGCCCCCGGCTCAGCCCTTCGAATCCAGCGAGTCGAACGACGCGAGCCACGCCTGGACCGGACTGGCGCACGTGGGCCCGGTGCCCACCGCGCATTCTTCCTGGTTCCAGAGCAGGAAGCCCGCGACCAGCAGGACGATCAGCGCCCAGGGCCGCAACGCCCGGACCAGACCCAGCTTCGGCAATCCGCGCCGGATCAGCTCTTCGACGGACTCGACCACAGCCAGCACCGCTGAGCCGTACCCGTAGACCGCCTCGGGCGGCTTCCGTCTGAGGTGACGAGCCAGGCGGGCGATACCCAGGTCCGGCAGCAAGAGCAGGACTAGGAGCGCCTGGGTGAGCATCGTGACCGGACGCACGAGCGCATTGCCCGCCCACGGGAGCAACCGCGCGGTCACCAACCGCAGCAGGAAGAAGGCGAGCACGCCGACGATGATCAGCTCGCCGAAGGCCCGGAACGGCAGCGGGAACCCGAGCTGGATCGCCGCGTTGTCGACCAGGCCGACCAGGTCACCGAACACCGGAACGTCATTCACCGGACTGAGCACTTCACCGCTCGCCGCCATCGTCCTCGTCCTCGTCGTCTTCGTCGTCATCGTCGTCGTGCGAATCGGCTTCGTCGTCGTGCAGATCGGCGCGCGTGGCTTCCGCCGTCACCCGGGGCGGCACCCCGGGGCTCTTGGGCAGCCCGAGCATCGTCCGGCTGGCGTCGTTCAGCATCGGCTTGAGCTCGGTCAGGGTCACCGCCTTGTTCTCCAGCGCCATCTGGAGGATGTCCTTGGCGTTATCGAGACTCAGCTTCTTCTGCTCCTGCAGCAGCGCGATGACGTCCTGGATGTCGTCCTTGTGCCCGGCCAGCCGCAAGGCCAGCACGTTCGCGTCGTCTTCGCGAATAGCGTCCGCGTAGACCTTCATGCGCTGCTGCTTGAGCTCCAGCTCGTGCTGCTGCTCGAGCCGCCGCATTTCACGGGAGTGCTCCGCGCGCAGCCGGCGCACCTCGTGCGAGAGCCGCTCGGTTTCGGAACTCCGCGCGAACTCCGTCCGGCTGGCGATGTGCTTGCGGGTCGATTCGTCCAGGTTCAGGACCGCGGTACAGCGGGTGACGACCACCGCGTCGGACATCCTGACTTCCCGCTCGCCGAATTCGTGCATGATCCGGCGCTCGGCGTTCGCACTGTCCTCCACCCCGAACTGTCGCGTGACTTCGCGCAGCTTTTCCTCCAGGAAGCGGCCGATCGCTTCCCGCGGCTCCACCTTGCCCGCCTTCACGGCAGCGACCGGGTCGCTGATCCGCCAGGTGACGCGCACGCTCGCGGTGTAGTTGAACGCTTCTTCGGCCGACGGAAGGCCGATTTCGAACACCTCTTCGTGCGGGGTGATGTCGACGAGATACATCTCGCGCGGAGTGGCGAGCCACACTTCGCCTGCCGTCAGGCGGCCGGATCCGACCTGGTAGTCGCCACGCTTCGTGACGTACACGACCGCGGAGTGCCCGGACGAAGCGGGATTGTTCTTCCGCAGGCTGGAGCGGGTCACCTCGAGCCGCTGCACGGCTGCGACGGCAGTGCCGGAGCCGGGCCGGCCTTCCCCTTTCGGAGCTCGATCTGTCACTGTGATCCTTCTTCCTTGTCGAAGTGTTGGAGCACGGCCCGGGCGGCGATCAGCGGCCCGTCGGGGTCTTCGGCCCAGGCCGCCAGGTGGGTGCGGATACTCGCGGTTTCGCCCGAGCGCGCACCGATGTCGCGCAGCAACCGCGCGAGTGGCTGAGTCACTGCCGGTTCCCGGCGGGTGGTCCGCACCCACTGCTTGATGTGCACGTACGTACGCCGCACGAAGTCCACGGTCACCAGCAAGCGGGCGAAGAGCAGCACGATATGGCGCCGCAGATCCGGCCGGTGTTCGGCGAACCAGACGAATGCCGGCCAGCGCTCCGAGCCGTCGGCCTGGATTTCCACGTAGTGTGAGGTGATCAGCACCGCGAGCAGCGCCGTCATGCGGCGTTCCACGAACTCGTCCCCCCTCGACCAGCGCACCAGGGTTTGCAGGACCAGGACCGGGTCGGCGCGCACGAACAAGTCACTGATGGCCTCGCCCACGTGGTAGGCGATGATCCAGTCCGCGTGACGAGCGACGTACTTCAGCTGTCTCAGCGCGGCGTCCGGGCTGATCGAGGTCGTCGTGCCGAGTGCCTGGGCCGCCGCCGAGCGGAGCTGGCGCAGGGTGTGGCGCGACCAGTGGCGGAGCAGTTTCGAAATCAGCAGACCGTAGCCCGGCAACCGGGCCGGGACCTGAAGCGCGGCCACAGCCGCCCAGCGCTGCTCGCGTTCGCCTGACACTGCCCAGGGGTTGATGATCCGGCCGAACACGTTGACGAAGTCGTACTGGCTCAGGAGTCCCGCGGCGACCCCGGCCCGGATGTGGACTTGCGGATTGGGGATGCTGCCCAGGGCGAGGAGCCAGTCCATGACCACGTCCAGCGCCTGGGTGTACTGCGTGCGCACGTGGTCCAACACCAGCTGCGGATAACGCTCGTCCTGGAAGCGGGCCTTCGACACCGGCACGTCGCCGAATTCCGTCTCCTGCGAACCGGTGGCCAGTTCGGCTCGCGCCTGCTGGACTCGCTCGGCGAGCGAGACCGCGAACACGTCACGGGACCGGTCGCCGCGCCGGGGAATCGCGAGCTTTTTGAATCTGTCGGCCAGCATCGTGGCGGCAGTCGAGACCAACTGCACCGGTTCGTCGTTGAAGACCGCGAGGGCGATGACGAAGGCACGTTGCTCGAGGTCGTCCTGGGCGTCGAACCACTCCCCGAAACCCGCCTTGCTCGCCGCCGAATACCGGTCCCGGACCGTCTCCAAGCCGATCCGGTCGTAGGCTACCTCGATCAGCAGATCCCCGAGTTTCGCCAGCTCGCGAGCCGGAACTTCTTCGGTGAGCTGGGCGATGATCTCCTTCACCTCGGGGCGTGACAGCACCTCGTGGTCGGCCTCGGGTGCGGAGTCGACGAGGCCCCATTCGACGTAGCGTTCGAGCAGCCGATCAGGCTTCACCCGGGTGAAGCCGGTGCTGACGAGGTGGCCGATCTCGTGCATTGGCAGGCTCGTCGATTCGTCGACGATGACGACCATCATGCAACCCTTGTCACGCATGTACTGCCCGAGCCGCTCGGTGTGGAACGACTTCAGGGTCGCGGCCTGTTCGGGGTCAAGCGATTCGAGAAGGTAACCGTGTCCGGGCTGGAACTCCTTGGGCTGCAGCGTCTTCAACCGTGCATCGGGATCAAGCTTGCGCACGCCGTCCTGGCAGCTGCGGTGAAGCAAGTGCAGTGCGGTCATCGTCCGGCCGGTGCCGCCCCGAGCCTTGATGAACAGCAACTGGTGCTGTTCGAGCTTACGGGTCAGCTCGCGGTAGTCGTCGGGCTCCACGTAGGCCTCGTCGATCTGCGCGAGCACCTCCTTCGCAACCAGACCGCTGCGGACCCGGATCTCGAGCGAACGCCGCCTCCCGACGAAGTTCCGGTCACCGACCTGGCCGACGGCGGTGTCGCCGAGGAAGAAATTCGCCGTACCGCCTGCGGCGGCGAACCCACTCGCGCCGACGCCGAACATGGCTTGGAACGCCGAGTCCATTCGGCTGGCGAACAGGCCCCACTGTTGGGCGTTCTCCGGGTCGGCTGCGCGGTCCTGCGCCGACCGGACGTTCTCCTCTTCTTCGGCCTTCTCCTTGTCCTGGCTCTCGTCCTTGGGCTTGCGGTCTTCGTCTGCGCTCTTGTCCGGCTTCTCCTCCGGCTCCTTGGCACCGCCTTCGGATCCAGGCGATCCATCCGCGTCGGCCGCGTCTCCGTTCTGGGGCTCGACGGGTTCTGGGTCAGCGTCGGTCATCTTCGCTCCCGAAGAAGTTGATGTCCCCGATCTGGCCGGCAGTCACCGGTCCGCCGAAGTTGTTCGTCCGCGTGATGGTGGTCGCCTGCGGGGCGGCATCGGCACGGTGCGCAGCCGACCCGTACTGGGGAAAGCCCGGCACCTTGACGTAGAGACCGCGTCCGTCGGCCGCGGTCGCCAGGGTGAACTGAGTCGGATTGCACCCCCCGCGGCCCGGCCGGATCACCGTGTCGAAGACGCGCTGAGTCGCCACGATCGCGCAGACGGCGCCGGGGACTCGCTCGAAAACTTCGGCAACGGCGGCGGAGGCCGACGCGTCGACGGCTTCCGTCACATCGACGCACTCCGTCGGCTCGCCCGATGGGACTTCACCCCGGTGCACAGCGATCCTGAGTCTCGGCACAGACCTCTTGCGGGCCAGGTCGGCAATCGTTGCCGTCACGTCCACGACCACTTCCGCGACCGAGAGTGTCGCTTCCGGAACGACGGCGACCGCTCGCGACACACGTCCGGAAACCAGCTCCGCAGCAAGGGAGACCCGGCAGCTCGACAGCGCTTCCCGCAGTAGACCTTTCAGATCGGTGCGCGCATTCCCTTTCAACGCCAGAATCGATGCGGATACAGTGGCCATCCGGGATTCCGCCGCCAGCTTCTCCAGGAGGATCCGCACGAGCCCGGCCGGTGACGTCACCCGTGCGTCGACGTACCCGACTGTGCCGCGCAACCCCGGCACCGGCGTCTCGTCGAACCGCACCGGCAACACGTAAGCGGCAGCTTCTCGCAGCGCCCGGTCCTGGGCGGACTG
This sequence comes from Amycolatopsis sp. NPDC004169, assembly GCF_040610315.1. Lineage (NCBI taxonomy): Bacteria > Bacillati > Actinomycetota > Actinomycetes > Pseudonocardiales > Pseudonocardiaceae > Amycolatopsis > Amycolatopsis sp. NPDC004169. The sequence goes on along the minus strand of NZ_JBEXMD010000002.1, from coordinate 315,146 downwards.
TCTCTCGTGATTGGTCCAGGCCTTGCGCGCGTACGCTTCGGAAGCAAACAACACGCAAAACCGCGATCCGCGGTTGTATATCTCGTCGAGGCGTGTATAGAGATCCTCGCCGAGCAGCGTCGCCGTCTCGTACGCGTCATAGAACACGGTAAGCCCGGCTTTTCGCAACAGTGCTGCGACTTCTTCCACATAAGGTCGTTGCTCAGTCGCGAACGACAGGCAGAAGTCGTACGGCTCAGTCGCGGGACCACCCATGTGCACTCCCTCGTCGGGTCCCTGGAATTCGACGCCACAAGGGTCGCGACGCCGGTCGCTGTCGTTACACCTTCCGTCCGCCGTTACCCGAGGCGATTCCTTTCCGACCTCCCGACGTGGCTTGGCCGCCCTCCGCATAGGGCACGCGCGCAAGCACGGACGGCTCCGGTCGACCACCCATGGGCTGCGGTGCGCAACCCCGACCCGGCCGAGTGTGGACCATGGCGGTGGATAGGCCGTGGACAAAAAGTGGACGGGCTCGGCTGCCGGATGCTCGGCGGGCACCCGGAACGGACAGGTGCGCGCCGTTCGCTGCGAAACCGCGCTGTGATTGACTCGTGCCGTGGATCACGACGAGGCGGACGCCCGGCGCGGTTCCTGGTCCCGCCTGACTTCGACCAGGGTGTTCAGTTCGCCGTGGTTCGAGACGCGTCGCGACACCGCCATCCGCCCGGACGGCTCGACCGGGCTCTACGACCACGTGGTTTCCACCGGATCGGTGACCGTGGTGGCCGTGGACGATGCCGGCCTCGTCGTTGTGACGCGGCAGTGGATCTACACGCACGACGGTGTGCAGTGGCGACTGCCCGCCGGTCGGATCGAGCCCGCCGACCAGGGCGCGGAGCCCGCGGCCCGCCGCGAACTGAAGGAGGAGGCCGGGCTCTCCGCACGGGAGTGGCGACGCCTCGGCGTGATCAACTGCGCCGACTCGTTCACCAACCACCGTGACCACGCCTTCTTCGCCACCGGCCTCACGCAAGGCACGGCGAACCTCGATCCCGGCGAGGCCGACCTGGAGATCCGACGGATCCCCTTCGAGCAAGCCCTGTCACTGGTCGTGCACGGGGAGATGCCGCACGCCGGCAGTGCCTACGCCATCCTCATGGCGCGCACTCTCGGACTCGGTTGATTCGCGTTTCCCGTCGCCGAGCCGCCAGGCACGGGAAACGCACTCCCCGAACACAGCGAGACCGGCCCAACAATGTGACAACTGGCCCACCTGTCATTGCGCAACCGCAAAGCGGCCGGTTTCCGGCGCCTTGTTGCCCTTGAGTTCCGGAGGTGCTGTACTGAAAACCGGGCGATGAAGGCACCGCGGAGGGGATATGACCGGCTCGTTCGGCACCCACATGCGACAGGTTCGCGAACAAGCTGGAATGAGTTTGACCGCGCTCGCCACGAAGATCAATTACAGCAAAAGCTACCTGAGCAAGATCGAAAACGATCTCAAGCCCCCCACCCCCGACATCGCGCGGCGGTGCGACGCCGCATTCGGTACCGTTGGACTGCTCTCGTCGCTTGTCAGGCAGCCCGGTGCCGAGCCCACCACCGAACGCGGGGCAGACGAGACGTGGGCGATGATCGGGGATGCCGGGGGCGAGCCGAGGTTCCACCGCCTGCCGCACGGTCTCGGTGCGCTACCGGGGCTCGATGCCGCGCCGGGCCTTCGGCTGACCGGCCGGGCAGCATACCCCGCCGCGATCGACGAGTCCGTGCTCGAGGGACTGCTGGCGACCTTCGAGCAGTACCGCCGCCTCGGCACGGTAAGTAGCCCGGGCACGGTGCTCGGGCCGGTGATCGCTCAGGTGCTCGCCCTGCGCGCCATGGCCGCGAGCGGCCAACCGGAACCCCTCCGCGAACAGGTACTCCTCCTGGCCTCCCGGGCTGCGGAGTACGTGGGCTGGATGAGCCAGGAAGCCGGTGAAGAGGCGGGCGCCTTGTGGTGGACCCACCGCGCGGCCGCGATCGCCGAGGAAGCCGGCGACCACCACTTCGCCGGCTACGCGCTGGTCCGCCAAGCCGAAATCGCGATGTACCGCCAGGATCCCCTGACCACGATCGACCTGGCGATTCAGGCACAGGCCGTACGCGGCGCCGGAACGCGGATCCGTGGGCTCGCCGCGCGATGTGAAGCACAGGGGCTCGCACTCATCGGCGACGCCAACGGCTACCACCGCGCGCTCGAGCGCGCAACGAACCTGCTGGCTGAGCAGGACTCGCCCACGCCCGGCACACCACACCTGGGCTCCACCAGCGTCGCCGACGAAATCGGACTCAGCCAGGGCTGGTCCCTGTACGACCTCGGACGGCACGCCGAGGCGGCCGAAGTGCTTGACGCCCACGTCATCGGGATCGCAGCGGGCGCGCGTCGCGCGCGGGCACGGTTCGGGGCCAGGCGAGTGCTCGCGCACGCAGCAAGCGGGGAGTTCGAGCGCGCCTGCGCATTGGCGCCGGCCGTGCTCCGAGACGCTCGGTACGTCGACTCCGCGACGATTCGGACCGACCTGCGCGAGCTGGCCAAGGTCGTCGCCCGATGGCACCGTCACCCCGGAGCGCGCGAGCTGCGGCTCGAGCTGAGCGCTCTGCTCCGGCTAAAGCCCGGTTACGTCGCTGAGCGGTGACTTCGGCTACAGCACAGAGCCGAGCCTGTCCTACGCGATACGCAAACGACAGAAGAGCGCCCACTGGGTCAAGGCGGGAAGGCGCGAAGTCAGCTGTCGAGCCACGGAGCGAGCAGTTTCTCCACTTCGGCCCGCGACAGCGCCCGCGGGCCACCGTGGAACTCGTGCGACCGAGCCGCGTCCCGCGCCGTGGTTTACTCCATCTCGTACGCGCCTGACGAGCCACCTCGGTAGCTCGCGCCACAAGCCGCGGCGATCTCCTGGCCACGCGTGTTACGCACCGTGCACGCGCTGCTGCTGCGCCGAACGACCACCGACCGGCCGGCGGGGCGGGCGTTGCTTGCTAAGCTTTTCGCACTGGCCCTGATGCTTGCTGTCGGGCGGACCACGCCAACATCTCCAGCGGCAACGTCGGACTGATCAGCCGCTACGTCCTGGTCGCCGCGGTGACCACCGCAGCGGCGCTCATCCTGACCACTTTGCGCTGTCCACAGTGGTCAAAGTGACACTCGTCGTTACGGTCGTCGCGCTTTCCGTGGTCACCCACGTTCGCAACGGCCTGGCAGGCAACGGCCGGCCCCACCAATGGACCACTCACCGTGCTCACCGTCCACGATGGACGCCTCTACCGGCTCAACCGAGCCACGGAGCTGGGCGCATACATCACGACGACGAAGCTCAGCCTCCCGCAACCAGCTGCACACAGGCGGCGGCGATTCCGTGGCCGCAGGATTCCGCGCGATACGCGCTACTCCGCCGACGTTGGGCGAGCCACAACGCGTGGCCGCCTGTCACCTCCACCCCCTCACCTCTGCGGGCGACTTGGGAAGTCAGCCCGCCGGCGGTGTGCGGGAAAGCCGCTCACGCAGGCGAGCCACCAGTTCCGCCTCCTCGGCCGCGACCAGCCGGTAGTCCCGCACGACGACGTTCCCCCCGACCACCACGTGTTTCGGCCGCCGTCCGGGGGACGCCCACAGGAGGCCCGCCACCGGGTCGTGCACGCCCGCGTCGGTGACGCCGGACACGTCCCACACGCACAAGTCGCCCGCCGACCCGGCACCCAGGTGCCCGAGTTCCGCTCGTCCCAGCCCCGCGGCGGAACCCGCCGTGGCCATCCCGAGCACCGTGCGCGCGGGCAGCTGCGGCCCCACGAGGCCCGAGACCTGCAGGGCCAGCCGGGCGTCGGCGAGCAGGTGCCCGGCGTCGTTGCTGCCTCCGCCGCTCGTGCCGAGGCCGACGACGACGCCCGCCTCGAGCAGCGCGGCGACCGGTGCGACTCCCCACCCCATGGGCACGTCGCACCCCGGCGCGTGCGTGGCGGTCACGCCCGCCTGCGCGAGCAGACGGATCTCCCCCGGCGTCACATCACACAGGTGGGCCACGGTGACGTCCGGCTCCAGCCACCCCCATTCGCCGAGGAGCTCCAATGGCCTGCGCCCGTAGCGCTCGAGGGCGATCGCCGTGTCGACCTGCTCGTTGGCCTGGGTCCGGCGGCGCAGCCCGTGGCGGGCCGCGACCGCGCCGAGGGCCGCGAACGTCTCCCGCGCGTCGGAATGGACCCCGGCGGGGCCGACCGCGATCTGAAGCATGCCGTCCGGCGAGACGCCGCCGGTGTCGGGCACGAGCGCGGTCACGATGGCCTCGGCGGACTCGCCCGCCCACTCCGGATCGTCCCGGGCCGAGCCGCGGACGAAGACGAGCCGGGCGCCGAGGGACCGCACCGCCTCGGCCGTCGCCCGCGCGAGGGCGACGGTGTCCGCGATCGGGGCGCCGTGCGGCCAGTTCAGGTGGTGGTCGGCGATGGTCGTGACGCCGCACAGCAGGCTTTCGGCCGCGCCCACCGCGGCGGCGACGGCGTAGGCCTCCGGGTCGTGGCCCACTCTGCCGTAGGCGGCGGCCATCGCGGGCAGCCACTCGGCCATCGGCACCCCTCGCGTTCCCGGCAGGGTGCGGAACGCGCTCTGCAGCAGGTGGTGGTGGGCGTTCACCAGCCCCGGCGTGACCACGCACCCGGCGGCGTCGAGCACCGTCTCGTGCGGGGAACCGTTGTCGAGAACAAGGTCGCCGGTGTCCTCTGTGGACGGATTGACGAGGATGCGCTCTGCGCTGAGAATCTTGAGCACCAGTCGGTCATCCGTCCTCGGGGAGCTTCTGCTTCACCACGACGAGGTGGAACCGCGATCCGTCGGGCGAACACCAGCGGTGGGCCGTGCCGCCCGGGTAGTACGCGGAGTCCCCCGCGCCGAGCCGGACCGTCCCGTCCTGCTCGAGGTCCAGCAGGAGTGCCCCGCTCACGACGTGGACGAACTCGTCCTCGGGGTGGCGGAAGTAGTCCCCGAACTCGGTGGTCGTCCCGGTCCACTCGATCGGGTCGAACGCCCGCCTGCCGCGCGTGAGCAGCCGGACTTCGCCGTTGGGGAACTGGTTGCGGGCCCCCTCGCCGGCGCGCAGCACGTCGGGTCGCCCGATGTCGGCGTCCGGCAGGTCCGGGGCGCCGGCGGCGATGAGCTCGACCTGGGTCGTGCCGAGGGCCTTCGCGATGCGGTCGAGCGAAACCATGCTCGGCCGGGTGTGCCCGCGCTCCAGCTGACTGAGGAACGGGTGCGAAAGTCCCGTGCGCCCGGCCAGCTGGACGAGCGTGAACCCGCGGGACCGGCGCAGCTCGCGGATGCGCGTGCCGACCCGCTCGGCCTGCTCGTCGACGACACGGGAAGACGCCGGACCGGCTTCCTTCACGGCGACCATCCGGCCTGGTCGCAGGGGCAACACAAAGAACACGGGGATTTACACATCGGAAATCTCGGCTCCGTACCGTCGGCGATGTTGATGTGGTCAACATTTACAGCATCCCCGCGGTTCCGCAACACCCGAGACCGGAGAGACCCATGGCGAACTCGCTGCCCCGCCCGCTCGCCGCGGTGCGCAACGCGAGACTGCCCGACGGGCGCGTCGTGGACCTCTCGTTCGCCTCGGGCGTGGTCAGTGCGATCACCGCCGCGGGCGCCGCCGACGTCCTCGGGCCGACGCTCGACCTGACCGGACGGCTGCTGCTCCCGGCACCGGCCGAGCCGCACGCCCACCTCGACAAGGCCGGGAGCTTCGACGCCATCAACCCGAAACTCGGCGACCTCGGCGCCGCGATCGACGCGTGGCGTGGCCACGCAACGGGAATGAGCGTCGAGTCGATCGCCGAGCGCGCCCGGGCACAGGCCCTCGTAATGCTCGCCGCGGGCACCACCGCGATCCGGTCCCATGTGGACGTTCTCGGTGACGGCGGCGCGGGCATCGAAGACGTCACGCGCGGAGCCCGCGCCCTCGTCCAGGTCCGGGCGGAACTCGAAGGGCTGGTGGACATCCAGCTCGTGGCGCTCGCCGGGCCGCACTGCCCCGACCACCACCTGGAAGCGGTCCTGGACGCGGGCGTCGACCTCGTCGGCGGCGCGCCGCACCTGGCGCCCGATCCCCCGGCGGACCTCGCGCGGCTGCTGGCCATCGCGCAGCGGCGCGGCATCGGCGCCGACCTGCACGCCGACGAGAACCTGTTCGGCCCGGTCACCCTCGACGCCTACGCCCGCGCGGTGCGCGACTGGCCGGGCGACCGCCCGCGCACGGCGGGCCACTGCGTGCGGCTCGGCACCCTGGAAGCCGCGCGCCGGGACGCGATCATCGCGGACGTCAAGGCCGCGGACGTCGGCATCGTCACGCTGCCCATCACGAACCTCTACCTCCAGGGCTGGCAACACCCCGTCTCGACGCCGCGCGGTCTCGCGCCGCTGCGCGAGCTGCTCGACGCGGGCGTCCGCCTCGGCGCCGGCGCGGACAACGTGCGCGATCCGTTCAACCCGGTGGGGCGCGGCGACGCCCTCGAAACCGCGTCGCTGCTCGTGACCGCGGGCCACCTTTCGCCGGAGGAGGCCTACGGGCTCGTGAGCACCGGGGCGCGATCCGTCATGGGACTGCCCGCCGCCGGACCGTCGGTCGGCGCCCAGGCCGACTTCCTGGCCATCGGGGCCGTGAACCTCGTCGACGCGATCGCCACCGCACCCGCCGACCGGGTCGTCATCCACCGCGGGCGCGTCGTCGCGGTCACCGAGACCCGGCGCGAACTCCCGGCCCTGTCCGCCACCGCTTCCTGAACGGAGCTGCCATGTCCACCACGACCCTCCGCTCGACCCTGCTGGACTTCCGCGACGTCGACCTCGTCTTCCCCGACGGGACGGCAGCGCTCGGCGGCGTCGACCTCACGGTGGACCGCGGCGAATTCGTCTCGATCGTGGGGCCGAGCGGCTGCGGCAAGTCGACGCTGCTGCGCATCGCGTCGGGCCTCGAAACGGCTTCGGGTGGCACCACCGACGTGAGCACGAGCCGCATCGGCTACGTCTTCCAGGACGCGACGCTCCTGCCGTGGCGATCGGTGCAGGGCAACGTCGAACTCCTCGCCGAGCTCAACCGGGCAGCCAAGGCGGACCGGGCCGCCAAGGCCGCCGCCGCGATCGGTCTCGTCGGCCTCGGCGGCTTCGAGAAGCACCTTCCGAAACAGCTCTCGGGCGGCATGAAGATGCGCGTCTCCCTCGCGCGCTCGCTCACCCTCGACCCCGAACTGTTCCTGTTCGACGAGCCGTTCGGAGCGCTCGACGAGATCACCCGCGAGCGCCTCAACGACGAACTCCTGCGGCTGTTCGCCGAGCAGCGCTTCGCGGGGCTGTTCGTGACGCACTCGGTCTCCGAGGCCGTCTACCTCTCGACCAAGGTCGTAGTCATGTCCGGCCGGCCGGGTTCCATCGTCGCGCGGTTCGACGTGCCGTTCCCGATGCCGCGGGATCCCGACATCCGCTTCACCCCAGAGTTCGCCGAGCTCGTCGGCGACGTCTCGCACGCGCTCAGGAAGGGGCACAGCTGATGCCGACGCTCCAGGAAACCGTGGCCCGCCGCACCACCGCGGCACGCTCCGGCCTGCAGCCCCGGCGCATCCGGAAACCGGCGTCGTGGTGGCAGCCCGTCGTGGCCTTCGGCGTCTTCGTCGGCCTGTGGTACGCGGCGGCGGCGTACTACGACCAGGTGGTCGATTCGCCCTACCTGGTGCCGTACCCGCACCTCGTGCTGACGGCGATCGTCAACGACACGCGCCCCGACGGCGCCCCGACCGGGTTCAACGCGGAACTGTGGACCGCACTCGGCCGCACGACGGTCGTCTCGCTCGTCGGGCTGGCCGCCGCCATCGTCCTCGGGGTGCTGTGGGCCACCGTCATGGCCCAGGCCAAGGGCCTCGAGAAGGCCCTGTACCCGTACGCCGTCGTGCTCCAGTGCGTGCCGATCCTCGCGCTCGTGCCGCTCATCGGGGCGCTGTTCGGCTACGCCTTCCTCTCCCGCGTGATCGTCACCGTGATGATCGCGCTGTTCCCCATGGTTTCGAACACACTCTTCGGCCTGCATTCCGCGGACCGCGCCCAACGCGAGCTCTTCGCGCTCCAAGGCGCCGGCCGGCTGACCCGCCTGGTCAAGCTGCAGATCCCGGCCGCGCTCCCCTCGATCTTCGTCGGCCTCCGCACGTCGGCGGGCCTGTCCGTGATCGGCGCGATCGTGGGCGACCAGTTCTTCCAGCGCGGCGATCCCGGCCTGGGCGTCCTCATCCAGGTCACGGCGTCGCGGCTGATGGGGCCCGAGCTGTACGCGACGATCATCATCGCCTCGCTGTACGGCATCGCCGTCTTCCTCGCCTTCGGGCTCGTCGGCCGGCTCGCGGTCGGCCGCTGGTTCGACTTCACCTGATTTCCCCGCCCCTCCCCCGGAACGGAAGCCCGATGCGCACTCGACCCCGCTCTGCCGCCGTCATCCTGTCCGTCGCCACGCTCGCCGCCGCCCTCGCCGCCTGCGGCGGGAGCGGCTCGGCCGACGCCGGCGCGGCGCCCGCGGCACCCACCGCGACCGGACCCGCCGTCGACCTCGCCGGCGTGTGCCCGGCCACCGTCGTCGTCCAGACCGACTGGAACCCCGAGGCCGACCACGGGCACCTCTACCAGCTGCTCGGCCCCAACCCCTCGATCGACGCCAGCCAGAAGTCCGTGACGGGCGACCTCTACGCCAACGGCCGGCCGACCGGCGTCAAGCTGCAGGTCCGCGCCGGCGGGCCGGCGATCGGCTTCTCCAAGGTCTCGGCCCAGATGAACCAGGACAAGTCGATCACCCTCGGCTACGTCTCCACCGACGAGGCCGTCCAGTTCTCCGGGGACATGCCGACCACCGCCGTGTTCGCCGAGAACGACAAGTCGCCGATGATGATCATGTGGGACCCGAAGACCTACCCGGACGTCACCACGATCAAGGAGCTCGGCGGCAAGCTGCAGGCGAACGGCGGCGTCGTCCGGTACTTCAACGGCGCCGCCTACATGTCCTACCTCACCGAAGCGAGCTACCTGCCCGCCGGCATCCTCGACGGCAGCTACGACGGCGCCCCGGCGAAGTTCGTGACCGCGAAGGGCAAGGACGCGCAGCAGGGCTTCGCGACCGCCGAACCGTACGTCTACGAGAACGAAGTCGCCGCCTGGGGCAAGCCGCTCAAGTTCCAGCTCGTCGCGGACACCGGCTGGTCCCCGTACCCCGAGACGATGTCCGTCCGCACCGCCGACCTGGCGTCGCTCTCGCCGTGCCTCAAGAAGCTCGTGCCCGTCATGCAGCAGGCCGACGTCGACTTCATCAAGAACCCGGCGGCGACCAACGACCTGATCGTCAAGCTGGTGCAGGCCTACAACAACGGCTGGACCTACGACGCCGCGGTGGGCAAGGCCGCCGTCGCGCAGATGAAGGACCTCAAGATCGCGACCGACGCCGGCCACGGGCACGTCGGCGCGATGGACGAAACCCGCGTCTCCGGCCTCATCAAGACGGCGGCGCCGATCTTCGGCAAGGCCGGCGGGCACGTCAAGGACGGGCTCACCGCGGCCGACCTCGTCACGAACCAGTTCCTCGACCCGAAGATCGGCTTCGGCTGGTGAACAGGAGCGCCATGACCAGCACTGAGACCATCGAGGCGCTGCGGGCCGAACTCGCCGCCCTGCTCGGCGAGCGCGGCGTGAGCACCGACCCCAAGACCCGCGAGCGCGCCTCGGTCGACGAGGCCACGATGAGCCCCATCCTCTCCGAGCAGCTCCCGCTCGGCCTCGCGGACCTCGTGGCCCATCCGGCGAACGCGGAGGAGATCGCGGCGGTCGTGGCCGCCGCGACCCGCCACCGCGTTCCGGTCACCGCACGCGGCAAGGGCACCGGCAACTACGGGCAGGGCATCCCGCTGCGGGGCGGCCTGGTCCTCGACACGACGCGGGCCCGCGCCGTCGTCGAAGTGGGCGACGGCGTCATCACGGCCGAAGCCGGCGCCTCCATGGCGCTCCTGGAACGGACGGCCGCCGCGAGCGGCCAGCAGCTCTGGATGTACCCGTCGACCGCACAGTCCACTGTGGGCGGTTTCCTGTCCGGGGGTTCGAGCGGCACGGGGACGATCGCCCACGGCTCGAACTGGGAGGGCTTCGTCGTCGCGCTCGACGTCGCCCTTCCGGGTCCCGAGCCGGTCCTCGCGCACGTGGAGGGCGAAGACGCGCGGACCTTCGTGCACACCTACGGCACCGCGGGGGTGATCGCCCGCGCGACGGTCCGGCTCGAACCGGCCCAGGACTGGCGGGCCGTCTACGCGAGCTTCCCCACCTTCGAGGAGGCGCTCGGCGCGGTGCGGACGCTCCGCGCGCTCGACCCGCTGCCCCGGCTCGTGAGCGCGGACCGGGCCACGGTGGCGGAACGGCTCCCCGCGGACCCCGCGATCCCCGCCGGGCGCGCGAGCCTGCGCGCGATCATCGACGCGGTGGCACTCGAGGAGGCGTCTTCGCTCATCTCCGCTGCCGGCGGCGTGGTCGAAGACGTGCGCGAAGGGACCCAGCAGACGATCAAGGTGTCGACGCTCTCCTACAACCACCCCATCTGGTGGCTCAAGAAGAACAGCCCCGGCCGGGAGTACTTCCACGTCGAAGTCGGCGGCGAGGCCCTGATCGACCGCATCCACGAGGTCGAGGCCGTGTACCCGGGCGGCATGCTGCACATCGAGGCCGGGCACCGCTTCCCCATCGGGATGCTCACCGCGGAGTACACGGGCGCGGCCGACGTCTACGCGGGGTACGCGAAGCTCGTCGAACTCGGCGTGCGGGTCCACAGCCCGCACCAGTTCTACGTCGACCACGGGGTCGAAGAGCTCCTCGCGCTCAAGCAGCGCACCGACCCGGACGGGCTGCTCAACCCCGGCCACCTCGGCGTGCCCGAGCTCGCCGTCACGCTGCCGGCGCAGGCCAAGATATGAACCGCGCCCTCACCGAACTCGCGGGCCCGTCACTGGCGGACCGGATCGGCCGGGACTCGATCGTCGTCCTCCCCACGGGCGCGATCGAGCACCACGGGCCGCACCTGCCGCTCAGCACCGACGCCCTGCTCGCATCGGCGGTCGCGGACGCGGCCGTCGAGCGCGCGGTCGCCGGAGGCCTCGACGTCTGGCAGCTCCCGACACTCACGTACACGAAATCGGACGAGCACAGCTGGGCACCCGGAACGGTCTGGCTCGACGCCGAGACCCTGTTCCGCACGGTCGTCGAAATCGGGCGCGCGGTGCAGCTCATGGGAGCCGGGACACTCGTGTTCGTCAACGGGCACGGGGGCAACGTCGCGCTCCTGCAGGTGGCGCTGCGGGAAATCCGCAAGCGCTTCGGGCTCAGGACGTTCCTCATGCCTTCGCTCGCCCGCACGGACCCACCGGAGGGCGAAGGCCTCGACGAGCAAGACCTCGGCATCCACGGCGGCGCCGCGGAGACCTCGCTGGTCCTGCACCTGCGCCCCGACCTGGTGGACCTCACCCGGGCCGAGCGCTGGGTGCCGGAACACCTGGCGGACTTCCGCCACATCGGCTTCAACGGCCGGCCGGTGAGCTTCGGCTGGCTGTCGGACGACTTCGGCACCCCGGGGGTCGTCGGGGATCCGACGCAGGCGACCCCCGCTTACGGCAAGGTGCTGTGGGAAGCGTCGGTGCAGCAGGCGGTCGAGTCCCTGTTCGAGATCGCCCGCTTCGAGCACAACCCTCATTCCAGCGGGACGTAGTCACCGCCCTTCCGGGCAGCCGCCAGATCGGCGTGCGCGGAAGCGCGGGTCATTCCTCGCCCTTGGACCACGCGGACGTAGGAACCGTCCAGCGGGAAGACGAGCACGAACTTCGTCCCGTCGTTCCCGCGCAGCACGGCTCCCCGCCGCAGGCCGTCGAGGAATTCGACGATGTCCCGTTCGATTTCCTCGGCGAATTCGCGCTGGTCGTCCCGCGAGAGGTCGTACAGATCGGTGTCGATGTCGTAGGTGGCGCGCTTGCCGGTCACCGGGTCACGCGCCTCGAACTCCAGGCCGAGCCAGCGTCGCGGCTCCACCGTCACGACGGCCTGCCAGGTCGATCCGCTCAGCCGCCACCGCGACAGGGCACCGATCTGGTCGGTGACCTCCACCGTCCACCCGGCGGTCGCCCGCAGTTCGGCGAGGAACTCGAGGAGCTGGTGCCCCGCCTCGGAGGTCATGTGCTCACCACGTACATGAACGTCACTACTTCCTCCTACGGCTTCGACACCGTGATCAATACCGCAACATGAGGTCGCATTTCTATGCGACATCGCGGTGATCAAGGATCCACCACGCTGTTGTCCGTCCAACCCTGTGCCCACCCAAAACGCGGCCTCTTGAACCGCAAGATCAGACTCAGAGGCATACCCGGCAACTCGCGCGCCTCTGGCACACCGGACCGCGATGATGCCCAGTGCGACGGCATGAGCGACAGACCTCGAGGACGGGGCACCCGTTCGGCACGCGAGACACGTCGAGTGCTGCAGAACGCTGGAGCCGTGTGCAGGCGTCATACTGCCAAGGTGAGATCGGTATGGCCGGCGAACGTCGCGGCCAAGGTATTCGCGGGCGTCTGACCGTCTATGCACGCGGCAAGGCACTCGCCAGTGGCCTGGGCGAAGCCGTTCTCGACCGCGCACTCGCCGACTCTCGGTGGCTGCGTGACCGCATCCGCGAAGTCGACGGCGGCTCCACCCGCCGCGCAACTCAATGGGGTGTGCTCGCCTTCGAACGAGCCGACCTGCACATCTCGTGGGCCGTCACGGCCAATGGCCCGACAGCACGAGCGCTCGAGAAGGAGATACTCTCCGCACTCGCCGAACACGCCCTCTGGAATCGACTCAGGTGACCGACGAGGAACCGCATAGCTGCCGAGCTTGCCTACGAACCCGTGATCCCATTCACCCGGCCAAGCCAACTACCGTGGTAGACGTCGCCGAGGACCGCACACGGCAGGACCACCGAGGTCAGCGGTCGAGCCAGGGAGCGAGCAGCTTCTCCAGATCGGCATCCGAAAGCGCCCGCGGGCCGCCGTGGAACTCGTGCCAGCGAGCGGCGTCGCACGCCGCGTTGTACTCCACCTCGAACGCGCGCATCAGCACGTACATGAACGTCACCGAGCTGAACCGCTCACCCAGCAACGTCCGCGCCTCACGAGCCACCTCGGTCGCTCCGGCACAGTCGACCAGCTTCAACGATTCCGCAGCCGGGTCGAGCAGGCTGGGGGCATACATCACGACAATTTCTCCATAACCGAAACGAAAAACTCAGCCTTCAGCGGCCAGCTGACCACAAGCCGCGGCGATCTCCTGGCCTCGCGTGTCACGCACCGTGCACGCTACTCCGCCCGCGTTCACCAGCCGCACGAACTCCCGCTCCACCGGCTTCGGCGACGCATCCCACTTCGACCCCGGCGTCGGGTTCAGCGGAATCACGTTCACGTGCACCAGCTGGCCCAGGTGCTGCCGCAACCGGCGAGCCAGCAGCTCCGCCCGCCACGGCTGGTCGTTGATGTCCCGGATCAACGCGTACTCGATCGACACCCGGCGGCCGGAAGTATCGGCGTAATACCGAGCAGCCGACAGCACCTCGTCCACCGACCACCGGTTGTTCACCGGCACCAGCGTGTCCCGCAGCTCATCGTCCGGCGTGTGCAGCGAAACAGCCAGCCGTACCTGCATCTTCTCGTCCGCCAGCTTCCGGATCGCCGGGGCCAGGCCCACCGTCGACACCGTCACCGACCGCTGCCCGATCCCCAGCCCGCCCGGAGCCGGGTCGGTGATCCGCCGCACCGCCGCCACCACGCGCTTGTAGTTGGCCAGCGGCTCGCCCATGCCCATGAACACGATGTTGGACAGCCGGCCGGGACCGCCCGGCATCGTGCCGTCGCGCATGACCGCCGCCGCCGAGCGGACCTGGTCGACGATCTCCGCCGTCGACAGGTTGCGGTCGAGGCCGCCCTGGCCGGTCGCGCAGAACGGGCACGCCATGCCGCAGCCCGCCTGGCTCGAGATGCACAGCGTCGCTCGGTCCGGGTAGCGCATCAGGACGCTCTCCAGGAGCGTGCCGTCGTGCGCCCGCCACAGCGTCTTGCGGGTCGCGCCGTCGTCGGCCGCCAGTGCGCGGACCTCGGTCAGCAGCGTCGGCATCAGGTCCGAGACCAGCCGCTGGCGCGAAGCCGCCGGGATGTCCGTCATCTCCTCGGGGTCTACCGTCAGGCGGGAGAAGTAGTGGTTCGACAGCTGCTTCGCGCGGAACGGCTTCTCCCCCAGCTCGGCGACGGCGGCCGCGCGCTCGGACACCGAGAGGTCGGCGAGGTGGCGCGGCGGCAGGCCGCGCTTGGGCGCGTCGAAGACAAGGGGAAGGGCAGTCATAACCAGACCAGTGTCCCACGCGCCCACGCGGGGCGCCCGGGCCACCCTCGCCGGGTGTACCCCAGGTCACCAGCCCCGGTCGGGAGCCCGGTGTCACCCACCGGGATGATCCCCCGTGAAACCCGGCGCCCGACGAAAGAGGTGAGCGCGTGTCCTTCCGGCACCTTGTCCTGGTGGTCGCGGCCACTCTGGGCCTCGCCGCCTGCAGCACCCCGGCCGATCCCGCTCCGGCGCCCGCACCGAGCGGGCCGCAGGTCACCGTGGGTTCCCTGCACCTGCCCCTGCCGGTCGGCGCCACCTACACCGAGCACAGCCCGGACGGCCTGCTCGACGGCTGCGTCTCCGAAGGCACCGCGGTCTGCGAAGCGCGGCTGCTCGACCTGCGCACGACGCCCGCCGACGCGCCGATCAACCTGCCGAGCACGAAACGCCCCTTCGGCTGGTACACCGGCACGGACCTGCCGACCTGCATCACCCCCGCGTCGCCGCCCGGGAAGGCCACGGGCGCCACCGGCAGCACCCTGCTCGACGCCGGCTTCGCGCCGATCGGGCCCAAGAAGGCCGAGTACGGCCGGTGGAAGGTGACCTGCGAGAACTCGGCGCAGAACAACGTGGTCCGGATGTGGTGGCTGCCGACGAGCCGGATCCTGGTCGTCCAGTACGGGTCCTTCCCCGGCTGGGACGCCAAGATGGACAACCTGCTCGCCGGCGCCACCTTCAGCTGACGGCGTCGAGCGCGGCCCGGATGATCGCGTCCGTGTCGATGCCGTGGTAGCGGTAGACGTCCTCCAGCGACCCCGACTGCCCGAAGCCGGTGACGCCGAGCGCGACCGACGGGACCCGGTTGATCCCGGCCAGGAACGCCAGCGTGTGCGGGTGGCCGTCGAGGACCGTCACCAGCGGGCGGGCCCGCGAGGCCGGGAACACCTGGTCCAGGATCCACGACGAGCCGTCGCCCCGGCCGGACCGCGCCTGGACGGCCTCGAACAGCAGCCCCGGGCTGGTCACGCACACGACGTCGGCCTCGACACCGACCTGGGCCAGCCGCTCGGCCGCCGCCAGGGTGTCCGGCACCAGCGCGCCCATCGCCGCCAGCGTGACCGAAGGGGAGGAAGCACGCCGCAGCAGGTACGCCCCGGCCACCACCTGGCGGCGACGGCGTTCGCGCGCCGCCGGGTCGGTGGGCACCGCGGCCAGCGTCTGGTCGACCGGACGCGTCGAGAGCCGGAAGTACGACGACGTGCCGCCCGGCTTGCCGAGCCGGCCGAGCGCGGCCAGCAGCGTCCACTCGGTGTCGATCGCGAACGCCGGTTCGTAGCTGACGCAGCCGGGCTGCTCGATGCCGATCGACGGCGTGGTGATCGACTGGTGCGCGCCGCCTTCCGGGGCGAGCGTGACGCCGGACGGCGTGCCGATCAGGATCGACTGGCCGCCCGCGTAGATGCCGAACGACCACGGCTCCAGCGCGCGCTCGACGAACGGGTCGTACATGACGCCGATGGGCAGCAGCGGTTCGCCCCAGCGGCTCCAGGTCGCCCCGAGCTCGCCCAGCAGGCCGACCAGGTTCGTCTCGGCGATGCCCAGCTCGACGTGCTGGCCGGTCGGCTTCTCCCGCCAGTGCATGATCGTCTCGGGGTCGTCCTCGAACCAGTCGCGGCGCTCGGTCGCCGACCACACGCCGACCTTGTTGACCCAGCCGCCGAGGTTGGTCGTCGAGCTGACGTCCGGGCTGACCGTCACCACGCGCTTCGCCGCTTCGGGCGCTTCGCGCGTCAGGTCGAGCAGGACGCGACCCAGCGCCGCCTGCGTCGTGGCGGTCCCGGACGGGGTACGCCCGATGTCGACCGGCAGGTCCAGCGAAGGCGCTGAAGGAACGTCCGGACGGCGAAGGCGCGAAGCGACTTCAGCGCACAACGCGGCTTCGGGCGTCCCGGGGGCGAAGCCCTCCCACGGCGAAGCGAGGTCCGCGCCGAGAGAAGCAGCCAGCTCCTCCATCTGCGCCACGGTCAGCAGCGAAGAGTGGTTCTGCGGGTGCCCCTGCGTGGGCAGGCCCCGGCCCTTGACGGTGTAGCAGAAGATGACCGTCGGCCGGTCGTCCGCGATGGACGCGAAGACCTCGTCGAGCGAGCCGAGGTCGTGGCCGCCGAGGTTCCGGATCGCGGCCAGCAGCGTCTCGTCGTCCAGCGAGGCCACCAATGACGCCAGGGCCGCGTTGCCCGCGGGGAGCCGGTCGCGCACCTGGGCGGCGTCGCAGCGCAGCAGCCGCTGGTACTCGGGGTTCGGCATCCCGTCGATGCGGGCGCGCAGCTCGGCGCCGCCGGGCCGGGTGAACAGCTCCTCCAGGAGCCGTCCGTACTTCAGCGTCAGGACCTGCCAGCCGGCCGCGTCGAACATGCCCTGCAGCCGCCCGGCCGCGATGTTCGGGACCACCCGGTCGAGGGACTGGCGGTTGAGGTCGACGATCCAGACGATCTCGCCCAGCTCGGCGACGGCCGGGTCGAGGATGGCCTCCCAGATCGCACCCTCGTCCAGCTCGGCGTCCCCGACCAGCGAGTACTGGCGGCCGGTGCCGGCGTCCGAGCCCCGGGTGGTCAGGTAGCGGCGGGCCAGCGCGCCCCAGATCGGGGCGGTCGCGCCGATGCCGACCGAGCCGGTCGAATAGTCGACGGGGTCGGGGTCCTTCGCGCGGCTCGGGTAGCTCTGCAGGCCGCCGAACTCGCGCAGCGTCGGCAGGTAGGCCGCGTCGAGCTCGCCGAGCAGGTAGTTGATCGCGTGGAGCACCGGCGACGCGTGCGGCTTCACCGAGACGCGGTCCTCGGGGCGCAGGTGCCGGAACCACAGCGACGTCATGATCGACACCAGCGACGCGCAGGACGCCTGGTGGCCGCCGACCTTCAGCCCGGACGGGTTGGGCCGGACCCGGTTGGCCTGGTGCACGATCGCGGTGGCGAGCCAGAGCACCCGCTGCTCGATCGCAGTGAGCGCCGGGGCGGTCACGGGGGCCTGGGTCATCGGCGACACCTTTCGTGCAGGAAGTGCCCACCAGGACAGCACTGGTGGACGCATCGCACAACCGACGCCTTTTCGAGTGCGCAGAATGCGCACCGGACGCCGAGGGCTCAGGCCTCCGGCTGCGCAGAATGCACGCGCTCCAGCAGGGGCGCCAGCCGGTACGGGACGAGTTCGCGCATGACGAGCGAGATGTTCGTCCGCTCGACGCCGGGCGAGGCCAGGATGTGCCCGGCGATCCGGTACAGGTCGTCGGCGTCGACGGCGACCACCTGCACCATCAGGTCGCTCGCCCCCGTCAGCCCGCACACCTCCGTGACCTCGGGGATCGCCGACAGGGACTCGCCGATCTCGGCGAGGCGCCGCTGGTCGACCTGCGCGTTGACGAACGCCCGCAGCGGATAGCCCAGCCGGGCCGGGTCGATGCGGCGCTCGAACGACCTCAGGACGCCGCGCTGCTCCAGCCGCACGAGCCGGGCCTGCACCGTGTTGCGGGACAGGCCCAGCCGCTCGGCAAGCGCAACCGCGGTGGCCCGGGGGTCCTCCCCCAGCGCTTCCAGCAGGCGCGCGTCGATCTCGTCGATGGTTTCCGGCACGCCGCCGATCTTGTCAGCCCAGGTACTTCTTGAGGTCGTCCAGGACCTTCATCGCCCCGATCGGGCCGAGGCCGAGGAACCACACTTCGTCGGCCACCGGGATCGCGTGCTGCGCCTTCACCGCACCCAGCCCGGCCCACAGCCCGCTGCTCGTGACGGCCTTTTCGTCCGCGCTCGGCCCCGCGCCGTAGCTGGAGTAGAAGATCCAGTCGGCGTCGGCCTCGTCGATGCGCTCCTTGGAGATCTGCGCGGCGAGCTCGTCGATGTTCTGGTTGGCCGGCCGCGCGAGGCCGACGTCCTTGAGGATCACGCCGATGAAGGACAGGTTGCCGTAGAGCCGGATGTTGCCGGACAGGAACCGCAGCAGCGAGATCTTCGGCGCGCCCTTGACCGACGCCTTCACCTCGTTCGCGCGCTTCTGGTAGTCGTTCAGCAGCCCGACGGCCTGCGTCTCGTCGCCGAGCGCGGCCCCGATCAGCAGCAGGTTCTCCTTCCACGGGAACCCGGGCCGGATGCTGAACACCGTCGGCGCGATCTTCGACAGCTGCGGGTAGAGGTCCTTGGCCCGCAGCTTGCTGCCGACGATCAGGTCAGGCGTCAGCGCGGCGATCGCTTCGAGGTTGAGGTTGTTGATCTCTCCGACTGTGGGGATGCCCTTGACGCGGTCGGCGAGGTAGGAGGGCACGCCGCTCTGCCCGGCCGTCGTCGCCATGCCGACCGGGGTGACGCCGAGGGCGAGGACGTCGTCCAGCTCGCCGCTGTCGAGCACGACGACCCGCGCGGGCTTCTTGTCCAGCTTCGTCTTGCCCAGTGCGTGGGTCACCGTGCGCGGGAAGACGCCGGGACCGACGTCGGCACCGAGCTTCGCCGTCTCGCTGTCCGCGGTGGAAAACAGCCGGCCGCCGGTGGCGACGTCCTGGTCGCCGACGCCCGAGCTGCTGGGCTTCGACGGCTGGCCGCACGCGGCGAGGAGCGTGACCGAGGCCAGGACGGCGGCCAGTGATGTCCACTTAGGACGCATCGGGGGTTCCTTCTTCTCGGGAGGTGGCCCGCCGCCTGCCGATCGGGACGACCAGGGGCGTGGCGGAGACCGGGTCTTCGATGACCCGGCAGGGCATGCCGAAGACGTCGGCGACGAGTTCGGCGGTGAGGATGTCGGCGGGCGCGCCTTCGGCGGCGATCCGGCCGTCCTTCATCGCGATCAGGTGGTCGCCGTAGCGGGCGGCGAGGTTGAGGTCGTGCAGGACGATGACGATCGTCCGGCCGTCCTGCGCGTTCAGGTCCGACAGCAGGTCGAGCACCTCGACCTGGTGGGCGATGTCGAGGAACGTCGTGGGCTCGTCGAGCAGCAGCAACGGCGTCCGCTGGGCCAGCGCCATGGCGATCCAGACGCGCTGGCGCTGCCCGCCGGACAGCTCGTCGACCGGGCGGGCGGCCAGCTCGACGGTGTCGGTCGCGGCCAGGGCTTTCGCGACGGCGTCGTCGTCTTCGGCGCTCCAGCGGCGGAAGACGCCCTGGTGCGGGTAGCGGCCGCGGCCGACGAGGTCGGCGACCGTGATGCCCTCGGGCGCGGTCGGCGACTGCGGGAGCAAGCCCAGCACGGTGGCGACGTCCTTGCTGCGCCACGTCGTGATGCCCTTGCCGTCGAGGTAGACCGCCCCCGCGGTGGGGGTGAGCAGCCGCGCGAGGCCGCGCAGGAGCGTCGACTTCCCGCAGGCGTTGGTCCCGACGATCATGGTGACCTTGCCGGGCGGGATCTCGACGGAGAGGTCCTTGACCACGCGCAGCGGCCCGTAGCCGAGTTCGAGGTTCTCGGTGTGCAGTGTCACGGCGTTCCTCACACTCGCCCGGCGCGGTTGGCCGTGGCCAGCAGCCACAGCAGGTACGGGGCGCCGACGGCGCCGGTGACGACCCCGACCGGCAGCTGTTCGCCGAGCAGGTGCTGGGCCGCGAAGTCGCCCAGCAGCACGACGAGCGCGCCGGTCAGGGCCGCGGGCAGCAGTCCCGCGCGGGCGCCGCCGACGAGCCGGGTCGCGATCGGGTTGGCCACGAAGGCGACGAACGCGACCGGTCCCGCGGCCGCCGTCGCGAAGGCGGCGAGCCCGACGGCGATCAGCAGCAACACGAGACGGCTGCGTTCGACGCGCAAGCCGAGCCCGGCGGCGGTGTCGTCGCCGAGCTGGAGTCCGGCGAGCGCGCGGCTCCGCAGCAGCGCCGCGGGCAGCAGGACGGCGAGCGCCGCCGCCAGCGGGACGACGTGGTCCCAGCCGCGGCCGTTGAGGTTGCCGGTCAGCCAGACCAGGGCCTGCTGGGCGAGGGTGACGTCGGCCCAGGTCATCAGGTACGAGACGACGCTGGTCAGCACCGCACCGACCCCGACGCCGACCAGCACCAGCCGGTAGCCATGAACGCCGCCGCGGCGCGCGAGGAGGTAGATCGTGGCGCCGGTGAGCAGCGCACCCGCCAGCGCCGCGGCCGACACCACCGGCCCGGCCGCACCGAACAGCACGATGGCCACGACCGCGGCCGCGCTCGCGCCCTGCGTCACGCCGATGACGTCCGGGCTGGCCAGCGGATTGCGCAGCAGCCGCTGGAAGAGCGCGCCGGACGTCCCGAAGGCGGCGCCGACGAGGACGCCGGTGACCGCACGCGGCAACCTCAGCTCGGTGACGACGTAGGCCGCGCGGCCCACCCCGTCGCCGAAGAGCAGGCCGGGGAGATCGGCGAGCGGCACCGGGAAGTCGCCCACGGCCAGGGAGACCGCGAAGACGACGACGATCGCCAGCAGCAACACCAGCGTCACCGCGCCGGACCGGAACGCGCCCTGCCGCCGTGCGGCGGCGACCACCTCGACGGCGTTCACACCGCCACGACCTTCCGGCGCCGCACGAGGAACACGAACACGGGCGCGCCGACGAGCGCGGTGACGATCCCGACCTGGACCTCGGCCGGGCGCGCGACCACCCGGCCGGCGACGTCGGACACCAGCAGGAGCAGCGGCGCGAGCAACGCCGAGTACGGCAGCAGCCAGCGGTGGTCGGGCCCGGTGACGAGCCGCGCGGCGTGCGGCACGGTCAGCCCGACGAACGCGATCGGCCCGGCGATCGCCGTGGCCGAACCGCAGAGGACGACGACGGCGAGCGCGCAGACTCCCCGCGCCACGGCCACGTTCTGGCCGAGCGAGCGGGCGACGTCCTCGCCGAGCGCGAGCGCGTTGAGCTGGCGCGCGGCGACCAGCGCGAGCAGCACGCCGGCCACCACGAACGGCACGGCCTGGGTGATCGTCGCGGCGTCCCGGCCGGTCAGCGAGCCGACCTGCCAGAACCGGTACTGGTCGAACGTCGTCTGGTCGGTGAGCAGCAAGGCGCTGGTCACCGAGGCCAGGGCCGCCGTCACCGCGGCACCGGCGAGGGCGAGCTTCACCGGCGTGGCCCCGGCCCGGCCGAGGGAGCTGACGCCGTAGACCACGCCGCCGGCGGCCGCGGCGCCCAGGAAGCCGAACCAGACGTACCCGCCGACGCTCGTGATGCCGAAGGTGCCGATGCCGAGGACGATGAAGAGCGCGGCACCGGCGTTGACGCCGAGCAGCCCCGGATCGGCCAGCGGGTTGCGGGTCGCGCCCTGGATGACGGCGCCGGAGAGGCCGAGCGCAACCCCGGCGAGCACTCCGGCGAGGGTGCGCGGGAGGCGGAGCTCGCGGACGACGAGGTGGTCGGGGTTGCCCGCGTCGAAGTGGAAGAGCGCGTCGAGCACGGTGCCCGGGCTCAGGCCGCGGGTGCCGACACCGATGCTGAGCAGCACGGCGGCGGCCACGGCCGCGGTGAGGACCAGCAACCCGGCCGTCAGCGGGAGCGAGCGGGTCCGCACAGGTCGTTACCTTTGCTAACAGGTGGTTAGGCATGCCTAATCTAGGTCGCCGGATCCGGCCGGCTCAAGTTCCGTGAGCGAGCTCACCGAAGGCGGGTTGCCAGCCGACTGTTTCCGATATATCGTGAACGTGTCGCAACAGTTCGAGAAAGGAACACCAGACATGCGTAGGCAACGACACCCCTTCGCCCACGAACGTGGGCGCGCACCCTTCGGGCCCTTCGGCGGTTTCGGCGAGTTCCCCCCGGGCTTCGGCCCCGGTGGACGCGGCCGCGGCGGCCACGGCCCGCACCGGCGGGGTCACGGCGGACGGCGCAGCCGCCGCGGTGACGTCCGCGCCGCGATCCTGGCGCTGCTCGCCGAGCAGCCCCGGCACGGCTACGAGATCATCCGCGAGATCGGCGAGCGCTCCGGCGGCTTCTGGCGGCCCAGCCCCGGCTCGGTCTACCCGACGCTGCAGCTGCTGGCCGACGAAGGCCTCGTGATCAGCAAGGACGAGCACGGCAAGAAGCTGTTCGAGCTGACCGACGCCGGCCGCGCCGCCGCGGAAGAGCAGAACAGCACCCCGCCGTGGGAGCAGATCGCGCAGGACGTCGACCCGGTCGAGGTCGGGCTCGCGAAGGCGGGCAAGAACCTGGCCGCCGCCGTCGTGCAGATCATGCGCGCGGGCACCGAGAGCCAGCAGGCCCGCGCGGCCGAGGTGCTCAACGACGCCCGGCGCTCGCTCTACGGCATCCTCGGCGAAGACGAGGACGAGTCCTCGGCGGGTTCGACGGAGACGGCCGAGTGACCTGGCAGGACGAGGCCGGTGGGCTTCACCCGCGTGTGGACGCGGTAACCCACCGGCAGCGTCAGGTCCTCGGCGCGATTCCCGTTACGCTGCAAGGACTCCGCGATCGCCTGTTCGGCGACGGGCTTGCTGAACTCGATCTTCAGCACGGCCGCGAGGTCCGCGGCGGTCGCGAAACGCCATTCGGTCGCGACCCGGCGGCAGCCGAAGCCGGCCCTGGCGAAGAACCGTTCCACCGCGACCGGGTCGTAGTGCGGTAGGTCGGCGCGCATCCAGCGGCCGTAGGGCTCGCTGGTGACGTCGAGGTCGACGATCAGGATCGCGCCGCCCGGCCGCAGCACCCGCTCCGCCTCCGCCAGCCCGGGCTCGCACCCGGGCCCGAAGAAGTACGCCGTGCGCGCGTGGACGACGTCCACACTCGCGCTGCGGACCGGCAGCCGCTGCGCGCGGCCCATCCGGACGTCCACGTTCGACAGTCCCGCCACGCGCTTCAGCGCGCTTCGCACCAGCGGCTCGTGCGGCTCCACGCCGAGCACCGAGCGCGCGTCACGGGCGAAGCGGGGCAAGTGAAACCCGTCACCGCAGCCGACGTCCAGCACGTCCCGGCCGGTCCAGTCGTGCTCCTCCCGGAGCACCCGCCAGATTTCGCCGCCGCTGTCCTGCGCACGGTTCTCCAGCTCGTAATCGGCCTGGTAGTACCAGATGTTGGGGCTGGGCACGACCTCCGCGCGCCGCGACGACCACCGCACCCCCGCTGCTCCTTCCGGGTCCTCGTCGCCGGGCCGTGCCCGCACGGTGGCGAATTCTTGGCGGAAAACTCACGGATCACGCCTAGAATCCGGTGGGTATCGGGAGGAGCACCCATGGCAGTCGGCCCATCCAGTACCCCGTCCCCGGTCCCGGCCGGAATTCCGTGCTGGATCGAGCTGGCCTGCCGGGAGCAGGCCGTGGCAGAGAGATTCTACGGTGCCCTCTTCGGCTGGGAGTTCACCACTCAACGCGATCCGGCGACCTCCGACGGCCGCTACGCCATCGGGGCGCTGAACGGCCTGCCCGTCGGCGGCCTCTACCGCGCGGCCCAGGGTGCCCCGCTGGGCTGGGTGCCGCACATCTCCGTGCCGCACACCGCGAGCGCGGCCGAGTGGGTCGAGCACCTCGGCGGCCGGATCACCCTCGGGCCGGTGGCGATCCCCGACCGCGGCACGATCATGCACGCCCTCGACGCGTGCGGCGCGCCGGTGGTGTTCTGGGAGGTGCCGCCGAACTGGGAGTTCGTCACCGGCATCCCGAACACCTTCAGCGGCGCGGACCTCAACACCCACGACGGCGTCGCGGCGGATCACTTCTACACCAAGCTGTTCACCTACGGCAGCCACCAGATCGGCGACGGCGAGATGCTCGACTACGTCGAATGGCTCATCGAGCACGAGCCGGTGCTGTACCGGTACGTGATGGGTTCGGAGTACAGCCTCGACACCCCGCCGCACTGGCTCGTGTACTTCGACATCGACCCGGCCCGCGGCGTCGACGCGGTCGCGGGCGAGGCCATCATGCACGGCGGCACGGTGGTGATCCAGCCGTACGACACCCCGTTCGGCCGGATGTCGATCCTCGCCGACCCCGAAGGCGCGGTCTTCGCCGTCATCGACCACTCGCGCGTCACCGAAGGCTGGGGCCGCGCGGAGGTCGACGACCCCTACGACGACTAGACCGGCACGAACGCCGAAAGCAGCAGCCAGGACACGACGGCCGAGGGCAGCAGCGAGTCGAGGCGGTCCATGATCCCGCCGTGCCCGGGCAGCAGCGTCCCCATGTCCTTGACCCCGAGGTCGCGCTTGATCAGCGACTCGACGAGGTCGCCCAGGGTCGCGGTCAGCACGACGGCGACACCGAAGATCACGCCCTGCCAGACGTGGCCGTCGAGCATCAGGCTGAGCGTCAGCGCCCCGGCGACGACACCGCCGATGACCGAACCCGCGAACCCTTCCCAGGTCTTCTTCGGGCTGATGGTGGGCGCCATCGGGTGCTTGCCGCCGAGCACACCGGCGATGTAGCCGCCGGTGTCCGACGCGACGACGCCGATCAGGAAGGTGAGCACCCGCCCGACGCCGTCGTGCGGCGGCACGAGCATCGCCGCGAAGGCGGCGAACAGCGGCAGGTAGGCGGCGGCGAAGACGGACGCGCTGATGTCGCGCAGGTAGCCCTTCGCTCCGCCCGGCAGCCGCCAGAGCAGGCAGGCCAGGACGGTCAGGACGAACGCGGTGAGCGCGCCCTCACGCCCGAACGGCCAGGCGAGCCAGATCATCGCCTGCCCGCCGACGAGCACCGGGATCATCGCGACCCGGATGTCGGCGACCCGGCGCAGCACCCCGGCGAACTCGACGGTGCCGACCGCGATCGCGATCGCGATGATCCCGATGAACAGGTAGCGAACGGTGAGCAGGGAAACGATGATCGCGGCGCCGAGCAGCAGCGCGACCCCGATCGCCGCGGGCAGGTTCCGGCCGGCCTTGGACGCCTTCTTGACGGCCTCCGGCGGCGGCGTGTCCGAAGCGCCCGATTCGGCATCGACGGTTCCAGGGGGCTCCGCCACGCCGTTGGCCGAAGCCGCCGGCGTTTTCACCGGAGCGCCGCCCTCACCGGTGCGCGAGGCCACCGGCGTTTCCGCCGGAGCGCCGCCCTCACCGGTCCGCGAGGCCACCGGCGTGTCCGCCGCGGCGGTACCGGCCGCCGACAACCGGGCCGCTTCGCCGGTGCCCGAGGTCTCCGGTACGGCCGGCGTTGCCGCCGCCTGCGGGGTTTCCGAGGTCGCCGAAGCCCCGGCGGTTCCCGGAAACTCCGGCGTGGCCGGCGTACCGGCGTCAGCCGGCTCCGGCGTCCCGGGCGTGGCCGCCGGGCGTGCTCCGGTGGCGTCCACCCGGTCCTCGCGTTCCTCGCTCACCTGTGCCATCAGACCTCGAGCAGCTCGGCTTCCTTGTGCTTGACCAGCTCGTCGACCTTGTGCACGTAGGTGTCGGTCAGGTTCTGCAGTTCCTTCTCCGCGCGCGCGACGTCATCCTCACCGGCCTCGCCGTCCTTGGCGATGCGGTCGAGCTCGTCCTTGGCCTTGCGCCGGACGCTGCGGATCGAAACGCGGGCGTCCTCGCCCTTGCCCTTGGCGACCTTCACCATCTCCTTGCGCCGCTCCTCGGTGAGCTGCGGGATGACGATGCGGATGACCTGGCCGTCGTTGCTCGGGTTGACCCCGAGGTCGGACTCCCGGATCGCCTTCTCGATCGCGCCGAGCTGCGACTGGTCGTAGGGCTTGATCAGCGCCATGCGGGCTTCCGGCACGTTCACGCTGGCCAGCTGGTTCAGCGGGGTCGGCGAGCCGTAGTACTCGACGACGATCCGCGAGAACATCGCCGACGAAGCCCGGCCGGTGCGAACCGACTGCAGCTCGTCCTTGGCGACGGACACCGCTTTTTCCATCTTCTCCTCGGCATCGAGGAGGGTCTCGTCGATCACGGTCACTCCCGTAGTTGTGATGGGTGGCGCTTGCTGATCCCAGCAGGTCTAGGCCGGCACCCCGGCAGTGGGGGTGCTGACCAACGTGCCGATTCTTTCACCACTCACCGCGCGGGCGATGTTCCCCTCGGTGAGCAGGTTGAACACGATGATCGGCATGTTGTTGTCCATGCAGAGGCTGAACGCCGTCGCGTCGGCGACCTTGAGGTCCCGCTCCAGCACCTCGCGGTGGGTGATCTCGCGGAACATCTCGGCGGTGGGGTCGGCCTTCGGGTCCGCGGTGTAGACGCCGTCGACGGCCTTGGCCATCAGGACGGCTTCGCAGCCCAGCTCGAGCGCCCGCTGCGCGGCCGCGGTGTCGGTGGAGAAGTACGGCATGCCGACCCCGGCGCCGAAGATCACGACGCGGCCCTTCTCCAGGTGCCGCTCGGCGCGGCGCGGGATGTAGGGCTCGGCGACCTGGCCCATCGTGATGGCGGTCTGCACGCGCGTGGGCAGGCCCTCCTTCTCCAGGAAGTCCTGCAGCGCCAGGCAGTTCATCACGGTGCCCAGCATCGCCATGTAGTCGGCGCGGTCGCGGTCCATGCCGCGCTGCGACAGCTCGGCGCCGCGGAAGTAGTTGCCGCCGCCGATCACGACGGCGACCTGGACGCCGGTCCGGGCGACGTCGGCGATCTGCTGCGCGACCGAGTGCACGACGTCGGGATCGACGCCGATCGAACCACCGCCGAACATCTCGCCGCCCAGCTTCAGCAGCACCCGCCGGTAGCCACCTTCGACCCGGTCACCCATCTATGTCGCCTCCTGTGTTGTTGGCCGTCTCCGCGGGAGGGAGTACGTCGGCGGGGTGCCCCTCGACCGTGTTTTCTCTCCGGACCCGACAGTGCCCCGTCCCCGATGGACGGAGACGGGGCACTGTGGGTGTAGAACCTACGCCCTGGCCTGAAGTCAGGCCTGGCCGACCTCGAAGCGCGCGAACTTGGTCAGCGTCACGCCGGCCTCGTCGAGCAGGGCCTTGACGGTCTTCTTGTTGTCCTTGACCGACGGCTGCTCGAGCAGGACGTTGTCCTTGTAGTAGGCGTTGACCTTGCCCTCGATGATCTTCGGCATGGCCTGCTCCGGCTTGCCCTCTTCGCGGGCGGTCTGCTCGGCGATGCGGCGCTCGTTCTCGACGATCTCGGCCGGCACCTCGTCGCGGGTCAGGTACTTGGCGCGCAGCGCGGCGACCTGCATGGCGGCCCCGCGGGCGGCCTCGGCGTCGTCACCGGTGAACTCGACGAGCACACCGACGGCCGGCGGCAGGTCGGAGCCGCGGCGGTGCAGGTAGGTCGCGGTCTGGCCCTCGAAGGCCACGACGCGGCGCAGCTCGAGCTTCTCGCCGATGCGGGCCGACAGCTCCTGGACGACCTCGTTGACGGTCTTGCCGTCGAGCTCGGCGGCCTTGAGCGCCTCGACGTCGGAGGTCTTGAGGGTCTTCGCGACCTCGACGATCTTCGCGGCGAGCGCCTGGAAGTCGGCGTTCTTCGCGACGAAGTCGGTCTCGGAGTCGAGCTCGATGAGGACGCCGCCGTCGCCGGTGACCAGGCCCTCGGCGGTGGCGCGCTCCGCGCGCTTGCCGACGTCCTTGGCGCCCTTGATCCGCAGGAACTCGACGGCCTTGTCGAAGTCGCCGCCGTTCTCCTCGAGGGCCTTCTTGCAGTCCATCATGCCGGCGCCGGTCATCTCGCGCAGGCGCTTCACGTCAGCGGCGGTGTAGTTCGCCATTCTGGTAAAATCCGTCCTTTGCAGGAAATCTGTGGGTTGCTACACCCGTGCGGCCGGGCCCCGGGGGCACGGCCGCACGGGCGGTGGAGCATCAGGAGGAGGCGGTCGCCTGCTCGGTGGCGGCCTCGGTCGCGGCAGCGGCCTCGGTCGCGTCGGCGGCGGCGGTCTCGGAGCCGGCGAGCAGCTCCTTCTCCCACTCGGCCAGCGGCTCGTCGGAGGCGACGCCCGGCTCCGGCTTCGCGTCGGCCGAGGAGCCGTTGCGGCTGGAGCGCTGCATCAGACCGGCGGCGGCGGCCTCGGCGACGACCTTCGTGAGAAGGGCGGCCGAGCGGATCGCGTCGTCGTTGCCCGGGATCGGGTAGTCGACCTCGTCCGGGTCGCAGTTGGTGTCCAGGATCGCGACGACCGGGATGTTCAGCTTCCGAGCCTCGCCGACGGCGATGTGCTCCTTCTTCGTGTCGACGATCCACACCGCGCTCGGCACCTTGGCCATGTCGCGGATACCGCCGAGGGTCTTCTCCAGCTTTTCCTTCTCGCGGGTCAGCGTCAGGATCTCGCGCTTGGTGAGGCCGGCGAAGCCGCCGGTCTGCTCCTGGGCCTCGAGCTCCTTGAGGCGGAGGAGGCGCTTGTGCACGGTCTGGAAGTTGGTCAGCATGCCGCCGAGCCAGCGCTGGTTGACGTAGGGCATGCCCACGCGCGCGGCCTCGTTGGCGATGGCTTCCTGAGCCTGCTTCTTGGTGCCGACGAACATGATGGTGCCGCCGTGCGCGACGGTCTCCTTGATGAACTCGTACGCACGGTCGATGTAGGTCAGCGTCTGCTGCAGGTCGATGATGTAGATGCCGTTGCGCTCGGTGAAGATGTAGCGCTTCATCTTCGGGTTCCACCGACGGGTCTGGTGCCCGAAGTGCACGCCGCTGTCCAGCAGCTGCTTCATGGTGACGACGGCCATTGCCGGAATCACACCTCTTCTGTGTAGTGCGCACCGCGCTTCCGCGCCGGCCCGCTGTTCGGTTCGTCGCTCCCGGCCGGGTGGCCGATCGCCCTGGTGCCCGTGCCGGTGCCCGGACCCCGGGGAGTGAAGGACCCCCGAGGACCGCCGGACCCCGTGCGCTCCCCCGGCTGTGTCCAGAAGGGGGAACGCGCACGTGCACGCGAAGTCAGCCCGCTGAAACGGACTGCGCAAAAGAGTCTACCCCCTCCCACCACCCCCTCCCCCACCGGCGGCCACCGGGCGACGCAGTTGTCCACATCGGCTCCGGTTATCCACAGATTCAGCATCGGCTCCCCACGGAGCCGAGGAGTCCCGCAGGCTGGAGTCATGGAGTCGATCAAGCAGGCCCGACGGTGGGTGCGGAGATGGTTGGCGGGCACGATTGCCCTGGTCACGGCGGTCTTCGGAGGGATTCACGGGTACGAGCTGTCGTGTGGCTCCTTGCCGCGCGCGACGGCGTCCGAAGCCGAGCTGCCGGCGTCGACGAGGCTGGGGACAGGTGCGGCCAGACCGAGCGAATCCCGACCCCCGCCCGCGGCAGCAGAGCCATGGCCCAGCGGCCACACACCGCCGGGGCCCCCGCTGCCGGTGCGCCCTCGATCTGGCAGTCGAACGGAGCCATCCGCGCGCTTCGCCGAACCGGCGGCCGAGCACTTGGCGGGCGGCCTGGCGCTACCCGGAGCGGAGCCGACCGGGTGGCCGATCGAGGCGATCCCAACCGGACCTGGGGCAGCCTGGCTCGCGAGCCCGTCGTCGGCCGAGCTTGCAGCTTCCCCTGCGGCCGCGCCGGCGCCGGCCGTGCTGTGGGCGATCGCGCTCATGGGCACCCCACCGTCCCCGGGCGCGGCCGATCACTCCCCCACTACGCGGCAACCGCGGCTTTCCTGGCCGTTGTCACCCGTTCCGGTGATCACGAAGTACTTCGATGCCCCGGAAACACCTTTCGGCCCCGGACACCGCGGAGTCGACCTGGCCGCCGTCCCCGGGCAGGAGGTGCTGGCCGCCGATGCGGGCGTCGTCGTCTTCGCCGGTTCCGTGGGCGGGCGGCCGGTGCTGTCCGTCGACCACGACGGTGGCCTCCGGACCACCTACGAGCCCGTCGTCGCGAAAGTTGCTGTGGGCGAACAGGTCTACCGCGGCCAGGTGCTCGGCACCGTCCTGCCCGGCCATCCCGGCTGCACGGTGGCGGCCTGCCTGCACTGGGGCGTCCGGCGGGGCGAGGAGTACGTCGACCCCCTCGCGTTGACCGGCGAGGTCGGCGAATACCGGCTCAAGCCGTGGGGAGGTGGTCGCTGATCAGTTGCCGGTCTGCTCGACCAGCTTGGCGCGCAGCCGCATGACCGCCCGCGTGTGCAGCTGGCTCACCCGCGACTCCGTGACGCCGAGGACCTTGCCGATCTCGGCGAGGGTCAGGCTTTCGAAGTAGTAGAGGCTCACCACGATCTTGTCCCGCTCGGTGAGCTGCGCGATCGCCTGGGCGAGCTGGCGGCGGTTGTCCTGGTCGACGAGCACCGCGACCGGGTCGACGGCATCGTCGTCGGGCAGCGTGTCGACCAGCGAGCCGCTGTCCTTGCCCGCGGCCACCAGGTCCTCGAGCGCGACGACGCTGGTCAGCTGCAGCTGGCCGTAGAAGTCGCGCAGCTCGTCGAGGCCGATGCCGAGTTCGGTGGCGAGCTCCGCGTCGGTCGGGGTGCGGTGCAGGCGGGCGCCGAGGCGCTCCATCGCGCGCTCGGCCTCCTTAGCCTTGCTGCGGACCGCCCGCGGCACCCAGTCCTGCGAACGGAGGTCGTCGAGGATCGCGCCGCGGATGCGCTGCATCGCGTAGGTCTCGAAGCGCAGGCCGCGTTCGGGGTCGAACTTCTCGATCGCGTCGACGAGCCCGAAGATCCCCGACTGAACAAGGTCGCCGACGTCGATGTGGGTGGGCAGCCCGGTGCCGACCCGGCCGGCGACGTACTTGACGAGCGGGGCGTAGTGCAGCACGAGCCGATCGCGCGACGCCTGGTCCGGGCTGTCGGCGAACTGCTGCCACAGAGCCGCGATCCCGGCGTCGACGTCGTAGCCGGCCCGGGTTTCGGCGGGCACGGCAGCCTCACCGTGAGTGGTCACTCCGGCGGCTTCGGTCACGTGCGGGCCTGCGGTCATTGCACAGTCGTTGTCGGCATGCGGCTCAGTGTCGTCTCCGTGCTCGTGCGGATGCGCGTGCGCCGCCGGGCCAGCTGGTGACGACCCCGGCAAGCCTCCCCGGACCGCCTCAGGCCCTGGGGTGCGCTCGGTCATGGATCGCTTTCAACCGGTCGACGGTCACATGAGTGTAGAGCTGCGTCGTGGCAAGCGTAGCGTGACCAAGCAGTTCCTGAACGCTCCTGAGATCGGCACCCCCTTCGAGCAGATGCGTCGCGGCGGAATGCCGCAGGCCGTGGGGCCCCATGTCGAGTGCTCCGGGCACCGCCGTGACGGCATCGTGGACGACGCGCCGCACGGCCCGCGGGTCGACGCGTTTGCCGCGGACACCCAGGAAAAGCGCGGGCTCAGCGCTCTCACCACCGCTTTCGGCGATGATCTTCGGCCGCCCCTCGTCGATCCAGTCCGTGAGCGCCTCCGCGGCCGGGACACCGAACGGCACGACACGCTCCTTGCCGCCCTTGCCCAGCACCGTCACGACACGACGAGAGAAGTCGGCCTCACCGACGTCCAGCCCGCACAACTCGGACACCCGGATGCCGGTGGCGTAGAGCAGTTCGACGATCGCACGATCACGCAGGGCGACGGGATCGCGTTGCGCGGCCCCGGCAGCCGACGCCTGCATGACCTCCCCGGCCTGCCCCGCACGCAGCACGCCCGGCAGGGTGCGATGCGCCCGCGGCGCCGCCAGCCGGCCGCCGGGGTCGGTGGCCAGGACGCCGGTGCGGTGCGCCCAGGCGGTGAACGTCCGCGCCGAGGCCGCCCGCCGGGCGAGCGTCGTCCGGCTCGCCCCACCGGACTGCTGGGCGGCGAGCCACGCACGCAGTTGGGCGAGGTCCAGCTCCGCCACCTCGCTGCCACCTTCCACGACAAACGCCAGCAGCGACACCGCATCGCCGACGTACGCCCGGACGGTGTGCGCGGACAGGCCGCGTTCGAGCCCGAGGTGCCGTTCGTAGGCGGTGACGACGGCTCGCACGGCCTCGGGCAACCCGGCCCGGAGCGCGCGCAGGTCGGGACGGCGGGCCCGGCCGGAGCGTGGTGGCGGCATGATGTCACGCTGCGCGAACATCCGCCTTCGGTCAAGGATCGCCACGCCGCCCCACCGGACCGGCCGAACGCTGTCGACGATTTCGCCCGGATTTCGTCGTCCTCATGCGCTTTCCTTCCGTCGTCGCCAGCCGGACTCCCCGCGGACGGCGAATCCGTCGATCTCCAGGGCCGGAAGCAGCGCCCGCACGCGCCGCAACGGGAGTCCCGATTCGGCCGCGATCTCGGCGTCGGACCGGTCGGCGCGCAGGACGAGCGCCTCGAAGGCACGCAACGCTTCGGGCCCCAGCCGGTCGGTGCGCCGTTTCGGCCGGCTCGCGGCGGTGTCCTCCGCGATGCCGAACCGTCCGACGGTCTCGAGTACTTGGTCGACGGTCGAGACCAGCGTCGCTTTGGCATCGCGGATCAGTTCGTGACAGCCGACGGACATCCCCGACGACACCGGCCCGGGCAGGGCCATCACCACTTTGCCGATGGCGCCGGCGGTGCTCGCGGTGTTGCGGGCGCCGCTGCGTCGCCCCGCTTCGACCACCAGGGTGCCTTCGGTGAGGGCCGCGATGAGCCGGTTGCGGACGAGGAAGCGGTGCCGGGCGGGCGGAGTGCCCGGCGGGTACTCGCTGACGATCGCGCCACCGGAGCGGACGATCCGGCTCAGCATCCCGGCGTGCCCGGCCGGATAGCCCGCATCCAGAGCACATCCCAGCACGGCGACGGTGACACCTTCGGCGGCGAGTGCGCCGCGGTGTGCTGCGCCGTCGATGCCGTAGGCGGCACCCGAGAACACGGGCACGCCCCGGCTGGCCAGACCGTAGGCGAACTCGGCGGCGTGGTGTTCGCCGTAGTCGGTCGCGGCACGGGCACCGACGATGGCCACGGCCCGATCGGCGGCGGACCCGAGCGCAACCTCACCGGCCACCCACAAGGCCAATGGCGGCACGGCTTCGGTGACGCCTCGCCGAGCCGCGAGGTCCAAGGCGAGCAGTGGCCAGGCGGGCCACTCGTCGTCCTCGGGCACAACCAGACGCGCACCGATCTCGGCGGCTCGGGCGAAGTCCTGGGCGACAAGGTCGAAGCCGCGTCGCGCCTCGGTCACCTTGAGCACTTCGGCCGGGCAATCACCCCGCCGAACCCGCGCGGCGGCCGCGACGGGGCCAAGCTCGCCGACGAACGCGACGAGGGCGGCCGCTGGAGGCTCGGCAACGCGCAGCAGGTAGGCGCGCGCCTGCCGCAACTCCTCGGTGCTCATGCCGCCACCCGCTCGCGCCGCTCGGCAGGCGCCGAGTAAACCGTCGCCGGAGGCTCGACGGCCCGCTCGGTGAACACCGACAGATCACACGCGGCGGACGACGACTCGATCACGGCACGCGCCGCCGACTCAACCACCCGCTCCTGCAGCACCGACAACCCACGCTCGGCGAGAAAGGCAGCCCGGGCGGCCACCGAGGACTCGACCACCACCCGCTCCTCGAAAACCGGCCAATCGTGCTCGGCACCGGAGGGAAGCCCGCCGGACACCGAGGACTCGAACCCCACCTGCTCTTCAAGAACCGGCCAATCGCGCTCGGCAATGCAGGTAACCCCGCCGCGCGCCAGCGGCTCGGCCACCATCCACCTCCGACGCAACAACCCACCGGGCACGGCGGCGAAGACAACTACGACATGAGCTGGTCGTTCAGCCAGCCGCTTCTCCAAGGTCCGCATCGGTGCCGGCTCGCAGCAAGCAACAGAGGCAGCCGGAGTCAACGGCGGCTCGGCCACCCACATCCGCAAAGGCGAACGCCCAGGGTCGGCGGCGAACGCGAGGAGGGCCGGTGTCTGCGGCTCATCCACGCGCTCGGGGAAAGGCAAGCGCCTGTGGTGAGCCGGGGGCGGCTCGGCCATCCGCAGCCGGAAAGGCGAACGCCTGAGGTTGGCGGCCAACGTCAGGAGAGCTGGCATCTGCAGCTCGGCCGCTCGCTGGGGAGAAGCCGACCGCCTGGGGTCGGCCGGGGATGGCTCGGCCGCTCGCAGCAGCGCAGCGGCGGTCGGATTCAGCTGGCTGAGGCTCATGGCGCCACTCGCTCTCGGAAGGCCAGGGCTGCGCCTACTTGGTCGGCTCCTGGGCGGGGTTCGGCGTCCAGGTCGGCGAGGGTCCAGGCGATTCGCAGGCAACGGTCGGCTCCTCGGCCGGTCAGGGCTCCTCTGTCCATGGCTCGGTCCAGCAATGTTGTTGCGTCCCTGGGGAGGGCGAACTCGCGGCGCAAAACCGGTCCGGGTACCTCCGAGTTCGACTGCCAGCCGTGGCCGCTCCAACGTTGGGCGGCTCTCTCGCGCGCCGCGAAGACTCGTTGGCGGACCGCCTCCGATGGCTCCGCCGTGCCCGCGTCGTGCGCCGTGATTGCGCTCAGCGGGCGCAACCGGACCCTCAGGTCGACGCGGTCGAGCAGCGGGCCGGACAGCTTGGCCAGGTAGCGTCGGCGGGCGCTCGGCGAGCACACGCAGTCCGCGTCCTTCGGGGGCGCGCACGCGCACGGGTTGGTCGCCAGGACCAGCTGGAACCGCGCGGGGTAGGTGATCGACCCCTTCACCCGGGAAATGCGCACCTCGCCCTCCTCGAGGACCGTCCTGAGCGACTCGAGGCACTGGCCACCGAACTCGCAGACCTCGTCCAGGAACAACACGCCGCGGTGGGCTCGGCTGATGGCGCCCGGGGCGGCGATTCCGCTGCCTCCGCCGATCAGGGCCGGGACCGAGATCGAATAGTGCGGGGCCACGAACGGCGGCACGGTGACCAGCGGCGACGACTTCGACAGCGAGCCGTCGACCGAGTGGACCGCGGTGACCTCCAGGGACTCCTCCGGCGTCAGCTGCGGGAGGAGGCCGGGCAGGCGCTTCGCCAGCATCGTCTTGCCCACGCCGGGCGGACCGGTCAGCAGCAGGTGGTGGCCACCCGCCGCCGCGACCTCCAGGGCCCAGCGGGCCTCCGGCTGGCCGACGACGTCCGCCAGGTCCGGCACCTCCGGTGGGGTCACCGGACCCGGCGGCTCCGGGTGAGCCAGGTCTGCTTCGCGCTTCAGCCACGCCACGAAGTCCCGCAGGTGCGGCGCGCCCGAGACTTCGATGCCGTCCACGAGGGCCGCCTCGACGAGGGAGTCCGTCGGCACGACGGCTCGGCCGTAGCCTGCCGCCCTGGCCGCCAGCAGGCCCGGCAGGATGCCACGGACCGCGCGGATGCGGCCGTCCAGCGCCAGTTCGCCGAGCAGCACCGTGCCGAGCAGGCGGGTGGCCGGGACCGCGCCCGAGGCCGCCAGCACCGCTGCGGCGATGCCCAGGTCGAAGGCCGAACCCATCTTGGGCAGGTTCGCCGGGGACAGGCCGAGCGTGATCTTGCCGTCGGGCCAGGGCTGCCCGGAATTGCGGACCGCGGACCGGACGCGGTCCTTCGCCTCGCGCAACCCGGCGTCGGGCAGGCCCACGAGGGTGATCCGGCTCAGCCCGCCGCCGAGGTCGGCCTCGATCTCGATCACCCGGCCGTTGATGCCGAGGAGGCCTGCGGACCAGGCTTTGGCGATCGGCATCAGAACGCCGCCTCGATGTGCTGCAGCTGCGGCCGGCTGCCCGGCTCCGCCAGGATGGTCACCACGTCGTAGCGCACGGGGCACCAGCCGAGGCGGAACTCGCTGAGCCAACGCTGGGCGGCCCGGCGAACGCGGCCGGCTTTCTCCTCGGAGACCGTTTCCGTCGGGAGACCGAACTCCGTGCCGGAGCGGGTTTTCACCTCGCAGACGATGATCCGGGTGCGGTCGGTGAAGACGAGGTCCAGCTCGCCTTCGCGGCAACGCCAGTTGCGGGCCAGCAGGACGAGGCCGCGATCCCGGAGGTAGCCGAGGGCGATGTCCTCACCCCAGGCGCCCAGGTCGCGGCGGTGTCTCGCGAGCTCGTCGGTGCCCGTCATCTGTTCGCCCCCTCGTCGGTGCGCGCCGTCACCAGGGCGGTCCCGGTGATCACGGTGCGCGTGTTTTCGACGATGCCAGCGGGCGGCCGGGCTTCACCAGACCCGGATCGCCCGGCTGTGGACAACCGGGGTGTTGTGGACAACCGGCGCGACAAAAGAACCGCGCCGGCTCACCCGGTGGGGTGAGCCGGCGCGGTCGGCAATCAACAGGACTAGCCCGAGAACGGGCCGTCTTCCGGCAGGCGGAGGTCCGGCTTGTCCAGCTCCTCCACGTTGACGTCCTTGAACGTGATGACCCGGACGTGCTTCACGAACCGGGCCGGGCGGTACATGTCCCAGACCCACGCGTCGGACATGCGGACCTCGAAGTACACCTCACCGCCGCCGTCGCGGACCTGGACGTCGACCGCGTTCGCCAGGTAGAACCGCCGCTCGGTCTCCACCACGTACGAGAACTGGCCGACGATGTCGCGGTACTCGCGGTACAGCGAGAGCTCCATCTCGGTCTCGTACTTCTCGAGATCCTCTGCGCTCATGAAATCCGCGCCCCTCCTCGGGCTCGTGCTGCTCCGGCGGAGCGTTCATTGTGACCCACACCCGCGGCCGGGGCATGCAGCGGCAGGCTGAGTTGTGGCTCTAATGCCTCGTCGAGGGCCGCGGCCAGGCTCGTCGCGCCGGGCGTCTCAACGGCCTTCTCGAGCGCCGCGTACGTCAGCAGGACCGGCCGCGCGGGGCGCAGGCCGTGCTTGAGGGCCACCGTGGCCACGTTCGTGTACGACCATCGGTGGACGTCGCTGGGGCCGTGTTCGCGCAGCGCCGCCAGGTGGTCGGACGTGCTGTACCCCTTGTGGACGTCGAACCCGTAGTGCGGGAGGTCGTCGTGGTAACCCGCCATGATGCGGTCCCGCGTCACCTTGGCCAGCACCGACGCGGCCGCGATGCAGGCCACCGAACGGTCGCCCTTGATGACCGCGGCGTTCGGGGCGGTCAGCCCCGGGACCCGGAAGCCGTCGGTGAGGATGTAGCCCGGCTGCACGCGCAGGGCCGCCGCGGCGCGGCGCATGCCCTCCAAGTTCATCACCCGGATGCCGTAGAGATCGACCTCTTCGGTCGGGATGACGATCACCGAGTAGTCGACGGCCCGGGCGAGGACCAGGTCGTAGACCCGGTCGCGCGCCTTGGCCGTCATCATCTTCGAGTCCGTCAGCTCGGTGAGCTTCGTGGCGTCGCCCTGCTTGAGCACGCAGGCCGCGACCACCAGCGGCCCCGCGCACGCCCCGGCGCCGGCTTCGTCCACGCCGGCGACCGGGCCGAGGCCACGGCGGTCGAGCGCGCCCTGCAGACCCCAGAAGAGGTCGCCGCGCACCACGGCTCGCGGTGGCCGGATCGGCTCGGCCGCCGTCAGGGGAACGGGAAGTGTCAAGGCTGGATCACCCGTCTGCCGGCAAGGGTCGGGTGGTTAGGGTTTCCGCCCGGCCACCCGGCGCAGTCCGGACTTGAGCTTGCGCCCGACGAACAACGCCGGCCACGCCGCCGCGATCCCGGCGCCGAGCGGGAGCCCGCTCTGCCAGGCCGGCGCCCCGAGGGCCACCGGCTGCGCCGAGTCCTGCGGGTTGTGGTCGCTGATCCCGCCCCACCGGCTCGGCGGCAGGACGATGATCCGGGCCTTGCCGATGACGTTGTCCACCGGGACCGCCCCGTTCACGCCGCCGCCGCCCTGGAACCGGGAGTCGTCGGAGTTGTTGCGGTTGTCGCCCTGCACCCAGAGCATCCCGGCGGGGACCTTGACCGGGTCGAAGGTCTTCTGCTCCTGGACGGACGGGTCTTCCCAGTGGATGTACGGCTCGTCGAGCGCCTTGCCGTCCACGATCATGCGGCCCTGCGGGTCGCAGCACTGGACGGTCTGGCCGCCGACCGCGATCACCCGCTTGACGAAGTCGCGCTCGTCCGGCGGGGCGAACCCGACCAGCGAGCCCAGCCCGCGCAGGGCCTGGACGACGATGTTGCTCGACTCCTGCGGCGCGATCTCGTTGTTGATCCACGCCTGCGGGCCCTTGAACACGATCACGTCGCCCGGAGCGGGCTCGGTGAAGTCGTAGGTGACCCGGTCGACGAGGATCCGGTCGCCGGTGCACCCGGGGCACCCGTGCAGGGTGGCCTCCATGGAGCCCGAAGGGATCATGAAGACCTTCGCCAGGAATGTCTGGATCAGGATCGTGAGCACCAGGGCGATCACGAGCAGGATCGGCAGTTCCTTCCAGAACGACCGTTTCTTGGCGGGTTTGGCGCGCCGCCGTCGGGATCCCCCGCGCTCCTCGGAGCGGGACAGCCTCGGCTTGTCCTCCTCGGAGCGATCGGGGTCATCCTCGGGAGCGTTCTGGGACACGGGTTCGGCCACGTCGTCAGGCTACCGGTAACCGAGTGGTGACTCAGTTAGCCGAGGCCGTCTCGCGGTTCTCGCGGCGCTCCTTGATCTTGGCCTTCTTGCCGCGGAGGTCGCGCAGGTAGTACAGCTTCGCGCGCCGCACGTCGCCGCGCTTGTGGACCTCGATCTCGGCGAGGTTCGGCGAGTGCACCGGGAAGGTGCGCTCGACGCCGACGCCGAACGAAACCTTGCGCACGGTGAAGGTCTCCCGGATGCCACCGCCCTGACGGCGGATGACCACGCCCTGGAAGACCTGGTTGCGCTCGCGGTTGCCCTCGATGACGCGGACGTGCACCTTGAGCGTGTCGCCCGGGCGGAAGTCCGGGATGTCGGAACGCAGCGACTGCTTGTCCAGCGCGTCCAGGGTGTTCATCGGTGGTCCGTCCTCGTCTTCGTATGGCTTGCGTACACGTCCCCAGGCGCGCAACGGTGCCGCTGCGGGCGACCCGGGGGGCTGATGGCGGGCTCGTGGACGAGGAGGTCCACTCACGCCAACCTGTCAAGTATTACAGACCGGGATCGAGCCGGGAGAACCGGCCCTCCGCCTGCTCGGGGTCCAAGCCCTCCAGGACCCCGCGGTCGTGCTTGTCGAGACTACCTTCCGGCAGCGCCGCAAGGAGATCGGGGCGGCGACGGGCGGTGCGCTCGAGGGCCTGGTCACGCCGCCAGCGGTCGATCAGCGCGTGGTTGCCCGACCGCAGCACGTCCGGCACGGCGAGGTCCCGCCACACCTCCGGGCGCGTGTAGCTGGGCCCCTCGAGCAGGCCGTCGGAGAACGAGTCCTCCGCGGCCGAGCGGGCGTTGCCGAGCACCCCGGGCAGCAGCCGGACGACGGCCTCGACGATGACCAGCACCGCCGCCTCGCCGCCGACCAGGACGTAGTCGCCGATCGACACCTCGTCGACCGGCATCCGGCGGGCCGCGTCGTCGACGACCCGCTGGTCGATGCCCTCGTACCGGCCGCAGGCGAACACCAGGTGCTTCTCCGACGCGTACTCGTGCGCCAGCTCCTGTGTGAACGGGCGCCCGGCCGGCGTCGGCACGACGAGCCGCGTCTCGGGACGGCAGACGTCGTCCAGCGCCGGGCCCCAGATCTGCGGCTTCATCACCATGCCGGGGCCCCCGCCATACGGCGCGTCGTCGACCGCGCGGTGGACGTCGTGCGTCCAGTCGCGCAGGTCGTGCACGCCGACCTCGATGAGGCCGCGGTCGATCGCCCGGCCCAGCAGCGCGGCACGCAGCGGGTCGAGGTACTCGGGGAAGATCGTGACGACGTCGATCCGCATGTCAGGCGTCCAGGAGCCCTTCCGGCGGGTCGAGCACGACCCGGCCGCCCGCGACGTCCACCGTGGGGACGATCGCGCGGACGAACGGGACCAGCACGTCACGGCCCTCGACGTCCAGCTCCAGCAGCTCGCCCGCGGGCGAGTGCACGACCTCGACGACCTTGCCGATGACAGTGCCGTCGGCCAGCTCGGCCCGCAGGCCGGCCAGCTCGTGGTCGTAGAACTCGTCGGGGTCGGAGGTCGGCGGCAGCGTGTCCGTGTCGGCGAGCAGGAGCGCACCCCGCAGTGTCTCGGCGACGT
Source organism: Amycolatopsis sp. NPDC004169 (assembly GCF_040610315.1). Classification (NCBI taxonomy): domain Bacteria; kingdom Bacillati; phylum Actinomycetota; class Actinomycetes; order Pseudonocardiales; family Pseudonocardiaceae; genus Amycolatopsis; species Amycolatopsis sp. NPDC004169. The sequence goes on along the minus strand of NZ_JBEXMD010000002.1, from coordinate 275,000 downwards.
CGCGGGTCAGCACCTCCTCGAAACGCACCAGCAGCCGCCCGCTGTGTTCGCGGGCGGCTGCGATGGTGAGTTCCCTTTTGCTGCCGTCACGCAGCTTCGTCGTGACGGCCGCACCGATCTTGAACCGCTCTTCCGGCGAGTCCGTGCGCACGTCCACCGCGAGTTCCCCGCGGATGCCGTGCGCCTTCGCGATGCGGCCGACTACGACGTCCATCCTGACCGTTTCCGAAAAGGCGCTCAGCGGTCGGTGTCGACGACGTCCACCCGGACGCCGCGGCCACCGATGCCGCCCATGACGGTGCGCAGGGCGGTCGCCGTGCGACCACCCCGGCCGATCACCTTGCCGAGGTCGTCGGGGTGCACGTGCACCTCGAGCGTGCGGCCACGGCGCGTGGTCAGCAGCTCGACCCGGACCTCGTCCGGGTTGTCGACGATCCCGCGCACCAGGTGCTCGAGGGAGTCCGCGAGGAAACTCACTCGGACTTCTCGCCCTCAGCGGCCTCCGCCTTCTCGGCCTCGGCCTTCTTCGGGGCGGACTTCTTCTTCGGCGTGGTGGCCTCGGCCGAGGGCTCCTCGCCTGCCGCGGCGAGCGCGGCGTTGAACAGGTCCTGCTTCGACGGCTTCGGCTCGGCCACCTTCAGGGTGCCCTCGGCGCCCGGCAGGCCCTTGAACTTCTGCCAGTCACCGGTGATCTCCAGCAGGCGCTGGACCGGCTCGGTCGGCTGCGCGCCGACACCCAGCCAGTACTGGGCGCGCTCGGAGACGACCTCGATCAGGCTCGGCTCTTCCTTCGGGTGGTACTTGCCGATCGTCTCGATGGCCTTGCCGTCCCGGCGGGTGCGCGCGTCGGCAACGATGATGCGGTAGTACGGCGCACGGATCTTGCCGAGGCGCTGCAGCTTGATCTTGACGGCCACGGGTGTGGGTTCTCCTCGAATCTCTCTGGTGCTGGGCTGGGCGCACGCGGGCCGAGTGGGGACACGGACGCGGGCACCCGAAGGTCAGGAGCTTTCGCACGGTGAGAGGGTCCGGCGGAAGCAGGCAGTGAACCATTCTGCCAGACGGCACCCGCGCACCTAGAAAGAGGCCACCCCGAGCGCCCCGAGCAGGATGGTCAGCGCGGGCAGGAAGTTGTTCACCTGGTGCGCGACGATGCTGCCCGGCAACCGGCCGGTGACCAGCCGCACCAGGCCGATCGGCACCGCGATGACCAGCAGCAACGTCGTCCGCAGCGGCTCGAGGTGGCTGGCCGCGAACACCGCCGTCGACAGCAGGAAGGCCGCGACCCGGCCCCAGCGCTCGCTGCGCCACTGCAGTTGTTCCGCGGCGCCCCAGAGCAGGCCGCGGTAGATGATCTCCTCGCAGATGGGGCCGAGCAGCCAGAGGTAGACGAACATCACCAACGCCGCGGAAATCGACATCCGGCGGTCCTCGACCAGCGCGCTGATCGCCGACGACGCGTTCGCGTCGCCGACCAGCTGCGTCCACAGGTAGGCGGCCAGGGTCGTGGAAACCAGCCCGATGCAGCCGTAGCGCAGCCCGGTCTTCACGTCGGCCCAGCGCCACTCGAGACGCAGGTCGACCACCGGTCCGTTGCCGCGGACGAAGGTGATCAGCACCGCGACGCCGGCCGCGATCATCGTCGGCAGCATGGTGCCGAGCAGCACGACGCGCATCGGCAGCGGGCCGGGGCCGGTGTCGCCGACGAGGACGGACACGAAGGCCGCGGAGGCCAGCAGCACGGCCTCGACCAGCAGGAAGGCCCCGAAGCCCCACCGGTGCCGCGGCGCGGGCGGCAGGAAGGCGGTCGCGGCGGGCTCCTCGGGCTCGGGCAACGGCGTGGCGTCGGCAGCCGGGTCCCGGGGCTGGGAAGTGGTCACGCCTTGCCCTCCGCGTCGGTCGGCTCCAGATGTCGAGCCTAGCCGCCGGGATGTGATCGCACAGTATCCGTCCAGCTACTGTCCATCGATCTTCGCAACGTTCAGTGCGCGACGAACAGCAGCACCGCCGGCGGCAGGTTGTTCGCCGCGTGGGCGATCACCCCGGCGCTGACCCGGCCGGACAGGTGCCGGGCCAGCCCCATCGCGAGGCCCTGGCCGAACAACGCGATGGTGCGGGTCGGCTCGCCGTGCAGCTGGGCGAACACGAGCGAGGTGAGCACGAGGACCACCCACGGCGGGATGCGGTGGACCGACAGCGCGTTCCACAACGTGCCGCGGACCAGCAGTTCCTCGGTGATCGGCGCGCCGCCGATGACGATCACCGCGGCGAGCACCAGCCACACCGTGTCGCCGTCGAAGGTGTCGGCGAGGTCGGTCAGCGGGCTGTCGGAGACGTCGTCGGCGCCGTAGACCGCGATCAGCACCAGGTTGAGCAGGTAGCCGACGACCAGGGCGAGCACCCCGCAAGCCAGGCCGATCCGGACGTCGCGCCAGGTCGGCTTGAGGCCGAAGTCGGTGCGCAGCCCTTCCCCCCACCGCCACGAACCGATTGCCGGGCCGAGGCCGAGCAGCAGGTTGGGCACGAAGGCCAGGAGCAGGAGCGGGCCGATGTCGTGCAGCTCGAGGGGGTCGAACTCGCCGACGTTGCGGTTGACCGCCGCGGCGATGATCAGGTTGGTCAGGTAGTAGCCGGCGATGCCCGCGAGGAACGCCACGAAACACCAGTGCGCCCCGAGCACGCGCCGTGCGCCGTCGTCGTCCGTCACACGCCCCACGCTAAAGTGCCGCCCCCGCAAGGAAATCGGCGGGGGTCTAGGCGTACACGACCCCGCCGAGCACGATGTGCGACGGATGCCGGAGGACACCCAGGTCCTCGCGCGGATCGGCCGGGTAGACGAGCAGGTCGGCGGGCGCGCCGTCGGCGATGCCGGGGCGGCCGAGCCAGTCGCGCGCGGCCCACGACGCGCTCGCGAGGGCCTGTTCGCGCGTCATGCCGGCGCGGTGGAGCGCCTCGATCTCGTCGACGAGCCTGCCGTGCTCGACCATGCCTCCGGCGTCGCTGCCCGCGAAGACGCGTACGCCGGCTTCGATGGCCGAAGCGACCATCTCGCCGACGCCGGCGTGCAACGCGCGCATGTGAGCGGCGTACGTCGGGTACTTGCCCGCCTTGTCGGCGATGCCCGGGAAGTTCTCGATGTTGATCAGCGTCGGGACCAGGGCGACGTCGTGGCGGGCGAGCTCGGCCAGCTGGCCGGCGCTCAGACCGGTGCCGTGTTCCAGGCAGTCGATGCCGGACGCGATCAGCCCCGGCAACGCCGCTTCGCCGAACACGTGCGCGGTGACGCGGGCGCCGTTCTCGTGCGCCACCTTCACGGCTTCGGCCAGGACGTCGTCCGGCCACAGCGGGGCCAGGTCACCCGCGCCGCGGTCGATCCAGTCGCCGACGAGCTTGACCCAGCCGTCGCCGTCACGAGCCTGCTCGGCCACGGCCTCGGGCAGCTGCGCCGGGTCCTCCAGCTCGATGCCGAGGCCGGGGATGTACCGCTTGACCAGGGCGAGGTGCTGCCCGGCGCGGATGATCGACGGCAGGTCGGCGCGGGCCTGCAGCGGCCGGACGTCGATCGAGAGCCCGCAGTCGCGGATGAGCAGCGTGCCGGCGTTCCGGTCGGTGATCGCCTGCGCGGCCGCTTCCTCGAGCGAGACGGGGCCGCCGACGCCGATGCCGGGGTGGCAGTGCGCGTCGACCAGGCCGGGCACGAGGAAGACGTCCCGGCCCAGCGTCTCGGCGTCCGGCACCGGCTCGAACGAGATCCGGCCGCCGGTGATCCACAGCTCGCGGGTCTCGCCGCCGGGCAGGACCACCCCGGCGGCGTGCAGCGCGGTGCTCAATTGTCCTTGGGGTTCTTCGGCAGCTTGAACTTCGACGGGTCGAAGCCCGGGACGTCGTTCATGCCGCCCAGCTGGGACAGGTCGGGCATGCCGCCCGGCATCCCGCCGCCCGGAGGCAGCATCGGCATGCCGCCGGGGAAGCCGCCGCGGACCTTGGGCGGGGTCGGGCCGCGCCCGCCCTTCTTGCCCTTCTTGCCCTTGCGGGACTTCGAGCCGCCCCCGCCGCCGAAGCCGAACCGGCCGGCCATCTGGGCCATCATCTTGCGGGCCTCGAAGAACCGGTTGACCAGGTCGTTGACCTCGCGGACGGTGACGCCGGAGCCGTTGGCGATGCGCAGCCGCCGCGAGCCGTTGATCATCTTCGGGTCTTCGCGCTCGGCCGGGGTCATGCCGCGGATGATCGCCTGCAGCTTGTCCAGGTGCTTGTCGTCGACCTGGGCCAGCTGGTCCTTCATCTGACCGGCACCCGGGAGCATGCCGAGCAGGTTGCCGATCGGGCCCATCTTGCGGACCGCGAGCATCTGCTCGAGGAAGTCCTCCAGGGTGAGCTGGCCGCTGGAGAGCTTCTCCGCGGCCTTCTCGGCCTGCTTCTGGTCGAAAGCCTGCTCGGCCTGCTCGATGAGGGTGAGCACGTCACCCATGCCGAGGATCCGCGACGCCATCCGGTCCGGGTGGAAGGTGTCGAAGTCCTCGAGCTTCTCGCCGTTGGAGGCGAAGAGGATCGGCTGGCCGGTGACCTCGCGGACGCTCAGCGCGGCACCACCGCGGGCGTCACCGTCGAGCTTCGTGAGCACGACGCCGGAGAAGCCGACGCCGTCCTGGAACGCCTGGGCCGTGGTCACGGCGTCCTGGCCGATCATCGCGTCGACGACGAACAGGACCTCGTCCGGCTCGACCGCGTCGCGGATGTCCGCGGCCTGCTTCATCAGCTCTTCGTCGACGCCCAGGCGGCCCGCGGTGTCGACCACGACGACGTCGTGCTGCGCGTGCTTGGCCTCGGCGATGGCACGGCGGGCGACGTCGACCGGGTCGCCGACGCCGTTGCCCGGCTCCGGCGCGAAGGTGACGACACCGGCGCGCTCGCCGACCACCTGCAGCTGCGTGACGGCGTTCGGGCGCTGGAGGTCGCAGGCGACCAGCATCGGCGCGTGGCCCTGCTTCTTCAGCCACAGGGCGAGCTTGCCGGCGAGCGTCGTCTTACCGGCACCCTGCAGACCCGCGAGCATGATCACGGTCGGCGGGGTCTTGGCCAGGTTCAGCCGGCGCGTCTCGCCGCCGAGGATCCCGACGAGCTCCTCGTTGACGATCTTGACGACCTGCTGCGCGGGGTTGAGCGCCTGGGAGACCTCGGCGCCCTTCGCCCGCTCCTTGATCCTCGCGATGAAGGTCTTGACCACGCCGAGGGCGACGTCGGCCTCCAGCAGCGCGATGCGGATCTCGCGCGCGGTGGCGTCGATGTCGGCGTCGGACAGCCTGCCCTTGCGCGTGAGCGTCTGCAGGGCGGCGGTGAGCCGATCGGAGAGGGTGTCGAACACGGGTGTGCACGCTCCAGCTGGGTCGATGGTGGCGCGCCGGACACGGCCGGCTCTGTCGAGGGTAGTCGCTCCGGCTCCTTCCCTCCGCGGGTGTGCGGGCTGTAGTACACGTACGTTAACCAGTGTTCGACGCACTTCCGAGTGATCGTGCGAAAAGTGGTGGCGTCCGAGCCGGATTTTAGTAAACATGGGTGCATGACCTCAGTCCCCGTCCTGCGCGAACCGGCCGGCGACACCGACGAACCGGTGCCGCTGCGGCGGATCGCCGGCCTGTTCCGCCCGCATCGCGGGCCGCTCGGCGTGCTGTTCGCGCTGATCGTCGTGCAGGCCGGCCTCGGCGTCGTCTCGCCGTTCCTGCTGCGCGAGATCCTCGACGACGCCCTGCCGCACCGGGACACGCTGCTGATCAGCCTGCTGGCGGCCGGGATGATCGTCTGCGCGGTGGGCAGCGGCTCGCTCGGCGTCGCCACCACCGGGCTGTCCAACACCATCGGGCAGCGGGTGATGAACGAGCTGCGCGTCTCGGTCTACGGTCACCTGCAGCGGATGTCGCTCGGCTTCTTCACGCGGACGAAGAGCGGCGAAGTGCTCTCGCGGGTGTTCAACGACATCGGCGCGGTCGACAACGTGATCACCACGACGGCCGGGTCGATGGTGCAGAACGCGACCACGACGATCGCCATCGCGGTGGCCCTGGTCCTGCTCGACTGGCAGCTGGCGGCGCTCTCCCTGATCGTCGTGCCGCTGTTCCTGCTGTTCACGCTGCGGCTGGGCAAGAAGCGGCGGAACCTGGCCCGCGGCCGGACCCGCCGGATGGCGCGGCTGACGACGATGGTCGAGGAGTCCCTGTCGGTCACCGGGGTGCTGCTCGCCAAGACCATGGGCAACGAGCGGGCGATGCGCGAGCGGTTCGGTGCGGAGTCGCGGGAGATCGCTTCGCTGGAACGGGCGGCGGCCCTGGCCGGCCGGTGGCAGACGGCGTCGCGGGCGATGAGCCTGACGGTGATCCCGGCGTTGGTCTACTGGATCGCCGGGCTGGCGCTGGCCGGTGGGGCGTCGCCGATCTCGCTCGGCACCGTCGTGGCGTTCACCAGCATGCTGAACCGGCTGGTCGCGCCGGCGAGCGCGATGCAGAGCATCGGGCAGAACGTGGCGACGTCGAAGGCGCTGTTCGGCCGCATCTTCGAGGTACTGGACCTGCCGGTGGAGATCGCCGACAAGCCCGGTGCGCGTGAGCTGCAGGTGCGCCGGGGCGACGTCTCGATGCGGAGCGTGTCGTTCCGCTACGACGAAGACGGGCCGCCGACGCTGCAGGACATCGATCTCGACGTGCCGGCCGGGACCACGACGGCGCTGGTCGGCTCGACCGGCTCGGGCAAGACAACGCTCGCCTACCTCGTCGCGCGGTTGTACGAGGTCAGCAGCGGTTCGGTGACGATCGACGGCACCGACGTCCGTGACGTCACGCTGGCCTCCCTGGCGGCCGGCGTGGGGCTGGTGTCGCAGGAGACCTACCTCTTCCACGACACCGTGCGCGAGAACCTGCGGTTCGCCAAGCCGGACGCGACGGACGACGAGATCGAGCGGGCGGCGAAGGCCGCGCACATCCACGACACCCTGGCCGGGCTGCCGGAGGGGTACGACACGGTCGTCGGCCAGCGCGGCTACCGCTTTTCCGGGGGCGAGAAGCAGCGGATCGCGATCGCCCGGATCCTGCTGCGCAACCCGCCGGTACTGATCCTCGACGAGGCGACCAGCGCGCTCGACACCCGCACCGAACGCTCGGTGCAGGCCGAGCTCGATCGGCTCGCCGCCGACCGCACGACGCTGACGATCGCGCACCGGCTGTCCACTGTGGAGCACGCGGACCAGATCGTGGTGCTGCACGAGGGCCGGATCGCCGAAAGGGGGACGCACGAGGAACTACTGACGCGCGACGGGCGCTATGCCCGGCTTGTCCACGGGAGCACCTAATGTGGGGCCATGCAGAGCGAACCGGCCCGGACCCTTGACGAGACCGCCGCGCGGGTCACCGCGGACGCCGAACTCGCCGAGCTGTCCCGGCGGGTGCGCGAAGGCGTCGGGCGGCTGAACTGGCGGATGCGCGCGGAGGCGGACCGGCACATCCCCGGGCCGGCGGTACTCGCGGTGCTGAGCCGGCTCTACCGGGCGGGCACGCAGACGCCGACCGAGCTGGCCGAAGCGGAACGGCTGCAGCCGCAGTCGCTCACCCGGATCCTGGCGTCGCTCGACCTCCGCGGCCACATCTCGCGGACCCCGGATCCCGACGACGGACGCCGTTCGCGGGTCAGCATCACCGACGAAGGCCTGGCCGTCCTCCGCCGGTACAGCGCCCAACGCGAGCGCTGGCTGGCCGGCGCGCTCGAATCGACGTTGTCGCCGACCGAGCGTCAGCTGCTCCGGCTGGCCGCCGACCTGCTGATCCGGGTCGCGGACGCCTGAAGTCAGTCGGGAAGGTTCGCCCTGGCCTTGACCCAGTTCGACACCGCAGAGTCACCCTGTCCGGCGAAATCGGTCACGATCCGCTCCTCGTCGAGGATGCGCTTCAAATTCCTTACGACCGCATCGCCGAAGTCGACAGGAATGATCGTGGCTTCGTGACTCAGCTCAGTCGCCAGCATCGCACTGACGATCTGGTCTGACGGCGGCAAGCTGAACCCCATGATCACGAGCTCATCAGCCCGGCGGAGCGCCTCCGCCGCCTGGCGCCAAAGAGCCCCGATCGTGTTATTCATGTAATACGGGCTCTTGATCGCTGCCGGTGGGACGATCAACGGAACTTTGTCAGCGCTGAGTGTTTCTTCATCCTCGTAGAAGGTGGAGGCCCCCTGCCCCCACGGATGGAGCCCGACATCGAACACTTGATCTCCTGCGGGACTCGATGGGCCCGAGTAACGCCAGTTCAGAGAACCATGGAGCTTCAGCAGACGCATTCCGCCGGGGTTTTCCTCGCCGAAGGGGACGGCGCCCACTCGGGAGGCGATTGGGGCAACCGGGACTGTGTAGAGATCACTCCAGCTGCGGCCCGCAGCTACGGTCAACCACACCGCTTCGACTAGCAAGTCGTAGTTGAAGGTGATGACCGTCGTCCCCGTCGCTTGCCAGTACCTCACAAGCTGCAGCAACCAGGCTGGCGGCTGGTCACCGAGCACGCGTGTCTGCAGCGCAGACAGGACGGAATGCAGGCTTTCGGCAACATCGCTGAACGCACCGCGGTTTCGTAACCTTTGCCCGGCGGACAACCACGGCGGCTCTTCGATCAAGTAGCTCAGCCACTGCTCGAAATCGTTCACCAAGGATGTGTCTTGCCCCGGCAATGGCGGCAGACCGCGTGACTCCAGATCACTCCGGATCGCTTCCGACAGCCCGGCCAACGTTGGCATGCATTCATTGATGGCGCGGCTGAAACCAGACCCGAGCAAGTAGACAGCGGACGTCACCAAACCTCCAGAGCAACGAGGCGATGAGTGTAGGCCGCTGGTCGCGGACGCCTGAAAGCTGCCGTGGAGACCCCTCGATCCCTCCACGGCAGCCTTCGGACACCCCCTTTGTGTCCCGCGCCGCCTCCCCGCGGTGCGGGACGGGTTCCGGGAACGGGCCGCTCCTCCTTCGGCCCGCCCCGGAACCCTGGCGTCTGGACGGCTCACCTCCCCAGGGGCCGTCCGGACTTCCCCCCTCGTCAGCGATCCGGTATCCGCTGACAGGAGGAAGTCTGCCGCGCCACCCGGTGGCGAGTTGAGTGTGAGAACCCTCAATTACCCGTGGGTAGTAATACTCAAGAGGTCTTCGAGCGGCTGCGCGTCGCGGCTCGCTTGGCCGTCGTACGCGCCTTCGCGGCTCGCGAAGCCGCCGCCTTGGCCTTCGCCACGGCCGCGTTGCGCGCGTCCTCCGCCTCGGCGGCGCTCTCCTGCAGCGCCGCCAACAGGCGGGTGACGCCCTCCGCCTGCTCGGCGGCCGTCGGCTGGACGACCTCGGCGCCGTCGATCTTCGCCTGGACCAACGCCTGGAACGCCTCGCGGTAACGGTCGGGGTACCGGCCGGGGTCGAACTCGCCGGTCAGCTCCTCGACCAGGTTCACCGCGCGCCGCAGCTCGCCGGGGCGGATGTCGACGTCGGCGTGCCGGAACGGGAAGTCGGGGGTGCGCACCTCGTCGGGCCAGCGCATGGTCTCCAGCACGATCACCTGATCGTGGACGCGCAGCGCGCCGAGCGTCTCGCGGCGGCGCAGCGCGACGGTGACCAGCGCGAGCCGGCCCGACTGCTGGAGCGCCTCGCTGAACAGCACGTACGGCTTCGTGCCCGCCGGTTCGGGTTCGAGGTAGTAGCTCTTCGCGAACCAGAGCGGATCGACGTCGGGTGCCGGCGCGAACCCGCGGATGGCGATCGTGCGGCCCGGCATCGGGAGGGAGGCGAGCTCGTGGTCGGACAGCAGGACGACGTCGCCACCGGGGACGGGGTAGCCGCGGACCATCTCTTCGGGCGGCACCTCGGCGCCGTCGATCTCGCACACGCGCTTGACCCGGATTCGGCCGCCGTCGGCCTCGTGCACCTGGTGCAGCGGGATCTCGCGCTCCTCGGTCGCGCTGTACGCCTTCACCGGGATGGCGTAACTGCCGAACCCGATCGTGCCCGTCCACACTGCGCGCATCCGTGCCACCTCCGCAGCTCCCAGGCTAGACAGCGGCCGCAGCGGATCGACAGCTACAAACGGGTGTCAGGCGAGACGGATTCGCTCACACATTCGAACGACGGCGTGACTTCGTCGAGCGCCTCCGCCGAGCACCGCGAAGCGATCGCGGCCGCGCGGAGCACTTCGGTGACCACCTCGACGTCCAGCGGCGGGGCCGCGGCCAGGGCGGCCGACCCGCCTTCGACCCGGGCGGCGAGGCCGGCGAGCGCGTGGGAGATGGCTTCCTGACCGGCGACCAACTGGGCGACGACGTCGGTGAGTTCGGCCGTCGTCGCGCCCGGGCCGCCGCAGCGCAGTCCGGCGGCGAGTTCCTCGGCGCAGGAGCGCAGGTGGGTGGCGACGACGGTCGGCGGCAGCGTCAGCCGATCCTGCATCGCTCACCCCCTCGGGCCGGTCGAAGCAGCCATAGTGCCACCGCACGCGCCGTGACCGGACGCGACACACCGCCGTCCGCATATTTGACCGAGCGTTCTCGATACGGCTAGGGTTTCGATCATGTCCCGGGTCAAGGAGTTCGACGTCGGCGAAGCCTGCGACAGCGCGCTCACGCTCTTCCGGCGCCAGGGGTACGAGGCGACGTCGGTCAGCGACCTCGTCACACACCTCGGTGTTGCCAAGGCCAGCCTGTACGCCACCTTCGGCACGAAGCACGACCTCTACGTCACGGCGTTGAAACGCTACGCGGAGCGAACCGACGCGCGGGTGATGGCCCAGCTGTCGGAACCGGGCCCGGGGGTGGCCGCGGTACGCCGGCTTTTCGACGGCTACACCGCGGAAATCCTCGGCGACGAAACGAGAATGGGCTGCTTCGTCGTCAACGCGGCAATCGAGCTCCTCCCCCACGACCCGGACGTCGCCCGGCTGGTGGAACGCAGCTGGGACACCCTCGAGATCGCCCTCACCATGGCGCTGGAGCGCGCGAAGGCCCAAGGCGAGCTCCCGGACGGCAGCGACCCGGCGACGCTGGCGCGTTTCCTGCTCACCGTGCTTCAGGGACTACGGGTCCTCGGCAAGGGCACCGACGCCGCGAGCCGGGTGCACGCGGCCGTCTCGCAGGCCATGCGCCTGCTCATTCAAGACTGATCGGACCAGAAAGAAGGTACACGATGGGGGCACGTTTTGCGGGCAAGGTCGTCCTGGTGACGGGCGGCGGCTCGGGCATCGGGCGGGCGACGGCGCGAGCGTTCGCCGGCGAAGGCGCCACGGTGGTGGTCGCCGGGCGGGACGAGCAGCGACTGGCATCCGCGGTCGCGGAAATCGGCGGTGACGCGAGCGCGGTGACGGTCGACGTGACCGACTCCGCGGACGTAGCGCGGATGGTGGAAACGGTCGTCGCGCGGCACGGCGGGCTGGACGTCGCGTTCAACAACGCGGGCATCCTCGGCTCGCCGGCGGCGGCCGCGGATCTCGACGAAGACGACTTCGGCGCGGTGCTGGGCACGAACGTCACCGGGACGTGGCTGTGCCTCAAGCACGAGGTCGCGCACATGCGGGCGCACGGCGGCGGCACGATCGTCAACATGGCGTCGAACATCGGCGCGCACGGGCGGCTGCCGAACATGGCGGCCTACGCGGCATCGAAGGCCGCGGTGAGCGCGCTGACCAGGACGGCGGCGCGCGACCACATCGCCGAGGGGGTGCGGATCAACGCCGTCAGCCCGGGCGCGACCGACACGGACATGTCCCGTCGTCCCGGCGAGACGGACGCCGACCGGGCCGCACGGCTGAAGGGCGCGATCCCGCTGGGCCGGGTGGGTGCCACCGCCGAAGTGGCCGCCGCGGTGCTGTGGCTGGCTTCGGACGAAGCCGCGTTCACCGTGGGGCACGACCTGGTGGTCGACGGCGGCGCGACCGCTTGAGCGGCCCCACCCGGGCCCGCGGATGAGGGCGGGCCGGATCTTCCTCCGGCGCGAATTCACGACTCACGGTTGCGCATGGTGACGATTCCTCTCTCGGGCGGGAACGGACGGTGCACGGCTGGGGCTCAGGACTCGCGGTTGCGCACGGCACGTCTCCTTCCGGCGCGCGGACGGACAGCCGGTCGACGGTTCAGGACTCGCGGTTACGCACGGCGCTCTCCTTCCGGATGCGGATGAACGGGCCACAGCGGCTCAGCACTCGCGATTACGCACAGCGGCCTCCTTCCAGGCGCAGGTGAGCAAGGGGGCACGGGTTCAGGACTCGCGATTGCGCACAGCGGTCTCCTTCCGAGCGCGGATGAGAGGGGTTACTGGGCTCAGGACTCGCGATTGCGCACGACGGCCTCCTTCCGAGCGCCGGTGGACGGGACACAGCGACTCACGACTCGCGGTTACGCACAGCGGTCTCCTTCCACGCGCAGGTGAACGGGGAGCACGGACTCAGGACTCGCGGTTGCGCATGACGGCCTCCCTCCGGCGGTTCGCGCGGACTTCGGGACTCGGGGGCCTCAGGACTCGCGGTTGCGCATGGCGGCGGCCTCCCTTCACTGCTCCGAACGTGTGGCAATCATCGATCGCGGCCGCCCGGTGTGGTGGGGTGGATGCGGATCGTCGGATCACCCAGGGGAGTTGCACCGCCTTGAGTATGGACGGCGCCCGTCCGGCCCAACCCCGCGCGGGACGGATCCGTGGGGCGCTGAACCCTGCTCACTGGACGCTCTGGCAGCAGCGCGGGCCGCTGATCTTCTACTGCTTCCTCGTCGAGTCGGTCGCGCTGGTCGCCACCGGCTGGACGGCCGTCGAAACTCCCCTGCGCGGGTGGGACCTCGCCGTCTTCGGGGTGCTCGCGGGGCTCGGCGTGCTGCAGGCCGAGCTGGGCCGGAAGATCGAACGCGTCCGACGTCTGGTGTCCGACACCCCGCACATCAACCTGACGTCGGTCTGGACGTTCGCCGGCGTGCTGCTCCTGCCGCCCGCGCTGGTCACCGCGCTGATCGCCGTGCTCTACACGCACCTGGCGACGCGCAGCCTCGCGCGGATCAAGCGCGTCCCGCCGTTCCGGACCACGCTGAACGCGACGCTGGTCGTCATCACCTGCTACTCGGCCGAGTTCGTCCTCACCCGCCTCGGCATCCCGGACATGTACGCGGCGCTGACCGCCGGCTGGCGCGGCGTCACGGCCATCACGCTGGCCGCGGTGACGTACTTCCTGGTCGCGGCGATCACCATCGTCCCGGCGCTGACCATCACGAAACGCACGGTCAAGGCGTTCTTCGGCGGGCTCGGCGACAACCTCCTCGAGGTCGCGACGCTCTGCCTGGGCCTGCTCACGGCGTTGACACTGGCGACGCTGCCGGCGCTCGCCGTCGCGATCGTGCCGCCGCTGCTCGTGCTGCACCGGGCGGTGCTGATCAAGCAGCTGGAGATCGCCGCGACGACCGACGAGAAGACCGGCCTGTTCAACACGACCGGGTGGCACCTGCTCGCGTCACGCGAACTGGCGCGCGCCCAGCGGAGCACGCGCAGCACGTTCGGCGTGCTGATGATCGACCTGGACTACTTCAAGCTGATCAACGACGAGCACGGCCACCTCGCGGGCGACACGGTCCTGCGCGCGGTCGCGGCGACGATCAAGAGCGCGGTCCGCGACTACGACTCGGTCGGCCGCTTCGGCGGCGAGGAGTTCGTCGTCCTGCTCCCGGACATCGGCCCGGCGGCGGTGCTGGCGGTGGCCGAGCGCATCCGCTCGGCGATCGAGGCCCTGCGCGTCGAGTACGAGGACGGCACCACGATCCGCGCAATCGACGGCCTGTCCGCGTCGATCGGCGTCGCCACCTACCCGGACGGCGGAACGGCCGTCGACCGCCTGCTGCAGGCCGCGGACAAGGCCCTGTACCGAGCCAAGGACGCAGGCCGCAACCAGGTGGTCGACGGCACGGCGATCGCCTAGGACGCCGCCGGTTCCAGCCGCCGTTCGAAGCTGCGGGCTCCCGCAGCTTCGAACAACCCGTCCCTCAGGACGCTGCGGCCAGCACCGCCTGTTCCACCTCGCGGCGCCAGCCCGGTTCGATACGTCCGCTTCTCGGTGTCACCGCGAACGAGTCCACCACCGCTCCGCCCAACGTCGACGCCTTCGCCCACCGGACCTCCGCGTCGCACCTGCGCAACGCCCCTGCCACGCGGAACAGCAGCCCGATCCGGTCGGCCGCGCGCAGCTCCAGCACCACCGTGTCCGGGCCCGTTGTCTCGTCGTCGAACCACAGCACCTTCGGGGCCACCGGGGCCGGCGATCCGTAGTCGCGCTCCTTCGCCGCCAGGCGCTGGGTCAGCGGTAGCGTTCCCGCCACCGCCCTGGCGAACTGCTCGCGCAGCAGCGTTGCGTCCGGCAGGGAGCCGAACTTCGGCGACGCCGTGAACACCCCCGCCCGGCCGCCGTTGTGGCCTCGCAGGACCGCCGAGTGGACCTCCAAGCTGTTCAACGCCAGGACGCCCGCCGCCGGGGCCAGTAGCTCTGCCCGGGCCGGGACCGCCAGCAGGACCGTGACCACCTTGCCCTGCGCACTGATCCGGATTTCCCCCGTTCCCGACGCCACCGCCGCGGCCACGAGCTCACGCTGCTCGTCATCCATCGGGGTCGGCGCCGTGAAACCCTTGCCGCGCAGCACTTCTTCGCAGCCCGCGGCCAGCTCGGCCAGCAAGCGGGCCTTCCAGTCCGTCCAGACGCCGGGCCCGGTTGCCAGCGAGTCGGCCTGGGTCAGGGCGTGCAGCAGCTCGACCAAAACGAGGTCGCTGTCCAGCGTCTTCACCACCCTGGCCACCGTGGCCGGCTCGCTGATGTCGCGTCGCGTGGCCGTGTGGGGCAGCAGGAGGTGGTGGCGGACCATCGCCGACACCGTGGCCGCGTCTGCTGTGGACAGTCCGAGCCTGGTCGCGACCTGGGCCGAGATCTTGGCGCCCAGCTCCGAGTGGTCCGCTTCGCGGCCCTTGCCGATGTCGTGCAGCAGCGCGCCGATCAGCAGCAGGTCCGGTCGCGGCACCGTGGTCGTCAGCTTGGCCGCCTCGACGCAGGTGCGGATCAGGTGCCGGTCGACCGTCCACTGGTGCACCGGCGAGCGCGGCGGCAGGTCGCGGACCGCGCCCCACTCCGGGAACAGCCGGGACCACAGCCCCGTCCGGTCGAGGGACTCGACCGCGTCGACCAGGCCCTCGCCCGCGCCCAGCAACTCGACCAGCGCGTTCAGCGCCTCGGCCGGCCACGGGGCACGCAGCTCCGGTGCCGACTCGGCCAGCGCCTTCAGCGTGCCGAGCGCGATCGGCTTGCCCGTGCGGGCCGACGCCGCCGCCACCCGCAGCAGCAGCGCCGGGTCCTTCGCCGGGACCGCGTCGCGGGCCAATGCCACCTCGTTGCCGTGCAGCACCACGTTTTCCGCCAGCGGCGTCCGGGCGGGACGCCGCCCGAACCGGGCCCGCGGCGGGTCCACAGTGGACCGCAGGGCCACGTCCAGCGCGTACGCGATCGTGCGACCCGCTCCGGAAAGCTTGCGGGCCAGCGTGAACCGGTCGCCGAAGCCGAGCTCGGCGGCCACCAGGTCGGCTTCCGGCGCCGACAGGATGTCCCGTTCACGCCGGATTTCACGCCGCAGCTCGGTGCGGACGTCGAGCAGGAGCCCCTTCGCTTCCAGGAGTTCCTCGCCAGGGCGCGCGGTGAGCTGCGCCGCGGCGAGGGCCTCCAGGACGGCGAAGTCCCGCAGCCCGCCCCGGCCGTGCTTGAGGTCCGGTTCGGCGGACTGCGCGATTTCGCCGCTGCGGGACCAGCGCTGCCGGACCGCCGCCGTCATTTCCGGGATCTGCTTGCGCGCCGTGCGCCGCCACTGGTCCCGCGCCGCGGACGCCAGGCGGCCGGTCAGCTCGGCGTCCCCGGCGAGGTGCCGGGCGTCGAGCAGGCCCATGGCCACGCGCAGGTCTTCCGAAGCGACCTTCAGGGCCTCACCCGGCGTGCGGACCGAGTGGTCGAGCCCGACTTTCGCATCCCACAAGGGATACCAGAGCGCGTCCGCGATCTCGCCGACGCCGCTGTTGCCGTTGTGCACCAGCAGCAGGTCGAGATCGGAGAACGGCACCAGCTCCCGGCGGCCGAGCCCGCCCACGGCGACCAGCGCGACACCCGGTTCCGCGGTGTCGACGCCGGCCGCCGAGGCTCCCCTGCTCAGCCAGAACTCGTAGAGGTCGACCAGGGCCGCCCGCAGTGCGGACGCCCCCAGTCTCCCGTGCCTGCCCTCGAGCAACCGCTCGGTGGCCTTGACCAGTTCGCCCCCGTCGGCCATCCCGTACGCCCTAGAGAGCGTCCGTGCCGCGCTCGCCGGTCCGTACGCGGATCACCGTCTCGACCGGGGTCACCCACACTTTGCCGTCACCGATCTTGCCGGTGTGCGCGGCCGTGGTGATGGCGTCGAGCACCTTCTCCACTCCTGCGTCGTCGGTGACGACCTCGATCTTCAATTTGGCCACGAAGTCCACCGAGTACTCCGCGCCGCGGTAGACCTCGGTGTGGCCCTTCTGCCTGCCGTAGCCCTGGACCTCGCTGACCGTCATGCCCAGCACGCCCAGCTGCTCCAGCGCGGAGCGGACGTCGTCCAGCGTGAACGGCTTGACAATCGCCGTGATGAGCTTCATGCCTTGCTCTCCTCGAGTTTCGCGGCCGGGGTGGACTTGACCGGAATGGTGTTCGGCGAGCCGAGGCCGCCGCCCGTCCCGGTGAAGTCGTAGGCGCTTTCCGCGTGCTGCGCTTCGTCGATGCCGCTGACCTCGTCCTCGGTGCTGACGCGGAAGCCGCCGGCCTTCTTGATCACGAAGCCGATGATGAAGGACAGCACGAAGGAGTACGCGAGCACCGCACCGGCAGCCGCGGCCTGACGACCCAGCTGGGTGAACCCGCCGCCGTAGAACAGGCCGTCCGCGCCCAGCGAGTTGACGCTCGTGGTGCCGAAGAAGCCGATCAGCAGCGTGCCGACGATACCGCCGACCAGGTGGACGCCGACGACGTCGAGGGAGTCGTCGAAGCCGAACTTGAACTTGAGCGAGATGGCGAGCGCGCAGAGCGCACCGGCGATGAGGCCGATCGCGATGGCCCCGAGCGGGCTCACGAAACCACACGCCGGGGTGATGGCCACCAGGCCGGCGACCGCGCCGGAGGCCGCGCCGAGGGTGGTCGGCTTGCCGAACTTGATCTGCTCGATCAGCAGCCAGCCGAGGACGGCCGCGGCGGTGGCGACGGTGGTGTTGGTGAACGCGACGGCGGCGAGGTCGTTGGCGGCCAGCGCCGAACCGGCGTTGAAGCCGTACCAGCCGAACCACAGCAGCGAGGCGCCGAGGAGCACGAACGGCACGTTGTGCGGACGCCCGGTGTCCTTCGGCCAGCCCTTGCGCTTGCCGAGCACGATCGCCAGCGCGAGACCCGCGGCACCGGCGTTGATGTGGACCGCGGTACCACCGGCGAAGTCGAGTGCCTTGAGGTTGTTGGCGATCCAGCCGCCGACCGCGTTCTCGCCGACGAAGCCGTTGAAGGAGAACACCCAGTGCGCGACCGGGAAGTACACGACCGTCACCCAGATGACGACGAAGAGCGTCCAGCCCCAGAACTTCGCGCGGTCGGCGATGGCGCCGGAGATCAGCGCGGGCGTGATGATCGCGAACATCAGCTGGAACATCACGAAGGCGAGCACCGGCAGCGCGTCCGAGCCCGGCCACGCGACGGCGGGCGAGGTGTCGGTGGCGGCGACCGCGAACCCGGCGAGCTTGCCGAAGGTGTTTTCGAGGCCGGCGAAGTGGAAGTTACCGACGAAGCCGCCGAAGGCGTCGTCGCCGAAGGACATCGAGAAGCCGTACAGGGCCCACAGCACCCCCACGACGGCCAACGCGATGAAGTTCATCATCAGCATGTTCAGGACGCTCTTCGCGCGGACCATGCCGCCATAGAAGAACGCCAGTCCTGGGGTCATGAGCATGACCAGCGCGGCGCTGGCCAATACCCACGCGGTGTCTCCTGCGTTCAGCACAATCGTCCTCCCGTGCCCTGGGTTCGTGCGTTGGCAGTTTTGGCTCGCGGTGTTTCACGGGGCGGCGCGTGAGGTTTCACCCGCGTGAACTGTCCGCGCCCGGTTGTTACGGCCAGGTTTCCCGGACACCCTCCTCAGGTGTCCGGTTGCGAAACGTCGTGGTCGAATACCTCCATGACAGCCGCCGGTCACGGGAATGACCCACTGCCACCCCCGGTCGTCGCGGCACTGCGGTGTTCGGTGTGCGGCGACCCGATCGGCGCAGCGGGACGCACGCTGCGTTGCGATAACGGCCACTCTTTCGATCTAGCTCGGCAGGGTTACGTGAACCTGTTGCACGCGCGAATCCCGGCCGGAACGGCGGACACCGCCCCGATGGTCGCGGCCCGTGCCGACTTCCTCGCGTCGGGTGCCTACGCGCCCCTCGCCGACGAGCTGGCCCGCGTCTGCGCGGACGCCGACGGCCTCGTCGTCGACGCGGGAGCGGGCACCGGGTACTACCTCGCCCGAGTGCTCGAGACGGCGGAGGCGTTCGGCCTCGCGCTGGACGTCTCGGCGGTCGCCCTGCGGCGGGCGGCGCGCGCCCACCCGCGGCTGGGCGCGGCGGTGTGGAACCTGTGGGAGCCGTGGCCGGTCGGCGACGGCGTGGCGTCGGTCGTGCTGAACGTCTTCGCCCCGCGCAACGGGCCGGAGTTCCACCGCGTGCTGCGGTCCGGCGGCCTGCTGGTCGTCGCCGCGCCGGCGCCGGACCACCTGCGCGAGCTGGGAGACCTCGTCCTGGCCGTCGACGAGCGCAAAGACGAGCGACTGGACGCCACCCTCGGCGAGTACTTCACGCGCACCGGCCGCACGGCGGTCCGGCGCGAGGTGGAGCTGACGCCGCGGCAGGTGCGCCAGGCGGTCGAGATGGGCCCGGCCGGGTTCCACCTGGACCGCGACGGCCGCCGGGAGCGCCTGGACGCGGTGCGGGAGCCGCAGGTCGTCACGATCTCGTTCACCGTCTCGACGTACCGGCGGCGCCCGGATCTGGAACGGTGAACCGGTGAAGCCCGACTGGACCGCGTCCGCGACCCGGCTCGCGGACGCGGAGTGGGTCCGGGCCCGCATCGGCGGCGCGGCGAAGCTGTACGGCTGCGCGCGGCCCGAGGTGCTCGGCACGATCTGGTGGTACTCGCTCTCGTCGGTCCTCGTGGCGCCGGCGATCGAAGGCCTGGTGGCCGGGACGCCGGTCGACCCCTCGCTGGACGCCGTGGAGCTCGACCTCGTGGCCGACGGGCGGTTCCTCGGCGCGCGGTCCACCCGGCGGCTCGACGGCGGCCTCCCGGAGGTGGGCGCCGCCCTCGCCACCGCGCTCGGCACCGCGATCACCACCATCGCCGCGGTCTGCGGGGCCCGGGAGCGGGCGCTCGGGGCGATCGCCACCGACTCGATCGCCAACCGGCTGCTGTGGACACCCGATCCGGAGCGCGCGATGGCGCTCGCCGAGCCCCTGGTCGAAGCGATCGGACTGGGCCTGCCGAAGCCGCGCTTCGTCCGCGTCGGCCGCACCCCCGCCGTACGCCGTGCTTCGTGCTGCCTGATCTACGAAGTCGGCAACCCCAAGTGCGTCAGCTGCCCGCGTCAGACGCCCGAAGAGCGCGAAGCCCGGCTTCGCGCCGCCCTGGGTTAGAGGATCGCCAGCTCCAGCGCGGCGAGCCGCTCCGGGTCGGCGATGACGTCGATGCCGGTGACGCGGTCGTCGTCGACGCGGAACGCCAGCACGACCGCCGCCCGCCCGTCGCGCACCATGACCAGGCCGGGGACGCCGTCGACCAGGACGAGTTCGCTGGCCCGGGCCCGCTCGGACGCCAGGATCGCGCCGCGGCGCACGCTCTCGACGCCGCGGAGCTCGATCGGCGCCGGGCTCGGGCCGACGAACCGGTCGGCGTGCAGCACGACGTCCGGGTCGAGCAGGGCCAGGAGCGCTTCGAAGTCGCCGCCGCGCGACGCCGCCAGGAACGCTTCGACGACCTTCCGCCGCCGGGGCAGGTCCGCGTCCGCCGCGGTGCCGCCCTGCACCCGGCGGCGCGCCCGGCTGGCGAGCTGCCGGGTGGCGGCCGGGGTCTTGCCGAGCACCGGCGCGATCTCGTCGAACGGCACGGCGAACATGTCGTGCAGCACGAAGGCGACGCGCTCGGCCGGCCCCAGCGCGTCGAGGACGACCAGCAGGGCCAGCCCGACGGTGTCGGCCAGCTCCGCCTCCTGCTCGGGGTCGCGGCGGTCGTCGTCCGGCTCGGGACGGGTGTCCAGGGGCTCCTCGCGGTGGTTGCGGCGCGTGCGCAGCAGGGACAGGCACACCCGGGCGACCACGGTGGTCAGCCAGGCCGGGAGGTTGTCGATCCCGGTCGTGTCGGTGCGGTGGAACCGCAGCCACGCCTCCTGGACGGCGTCGTCGGCTTCGGCCGCCGAGCCCAGCATGCGGTAGGCGACCGCCCGCAGCCGCGGGCGCTCCAGCTCGAACCGCTCGGTCAGCGCGTCCACCGTGTCCTGTTCCTTCCGTTCGCCGGTCGTAGGAGTAGACCCCGTGGCGGCCGCCGGTGTGACCGGAACGGACGTGATCTCGGTCATCCGGCCGCGCGGCGCAGGACGTCGGCGAGCAGGGCCGCCGGCTCGGACACCGGACCCGGCAGCCGCGCCAGCACCACCCGCCGCCGCTCGGCCGGGCCACCGCGCACGTCCAGCACCCGCACCCCCGGCGGCACCGCCTCGGTCAGCGACGCCGGCAGCGTCGTCAGCCCGCAGCCGGCGGCGACCAGGTTCAGCTTCGCCAGCCAGTCGCGGGCCGTGTGGGCGATCTCGGGCCGCTCGTCCAGCCCCGGCCAGACGCCCATCAGCGTCTCCTCCCCCGCCGACGGCCCGGCGATCCAGCGCTGCCCGCGCAGGTCGGCGACGTCGACCGGGCCGGCGCCGGCCAGCGGGTGCCCGGACGGCACGGCGAGGCGGAGGTTGCGCTCGGCCAGCGTCTCCAGGTGCAGCGCCGGCGTCTCGGCGTCCGGCGGGCGGAACGGCGGGACCGAGCCGAGCACGGCGAGGTCGAGCGTGCCCGCCCGCAGCGCCCGGACGAGGACCGGCGTCGTGCCCTCCCGGGTGGCGACGGTGACCCCCGCGTGCGTGCGCCGCAGTTCGGCGACGGCGCGGGGCACCAGCACCGCGCCCGCGCTGGGGAACCAGCCGAGGCGGACCGTCCCGGCTTCGGCGGGCAGCCCGGCCAGCTCGCGCCCGGCGGCGTCGATCTCGCCGAGCACCGCGATGGCCCGGCGCAGCACGACCGCCCCGGCGGCGGTGAGGCGGACGCCGCCGGGGTGGCGCTCCAGCACGGGCGTCCGCGCCACCCGTTCGAGGGACGCGATCTGCCGGGAGACCGCCGACTGCGTGTAGCCCAGCGCCGTCGCGGCCGCGGTCAGCGTGCCGCGCTCGGCGACCTCGCGGAACACGCGCAGGGCGACCAGGGAGACGTCACCGAAGTCCATGACGTTCACGCATACCAGGCTTGCTCAATTCTCGCTTTTCGCATGGCTGCGGCGGACCTAGCGTGGCCGGTATGACACGTATCGCGGTAGTGACCGGGGCCAACCAGGGCCTCGGCTTCGCCCTCGTCCGCGGGCTCGCCGCCCGGCTCGCTCCCGAAGACCTCGTCCTGCTCACCGGCCGCGACGCCGGGCGGGTGGCCGCCGCGGCCGCCGAGGTCGCCGCCGATCCGGCGACGCGCAGCCGGGTCGAAGGGCGCGTCCTCGACGTCTCCGACGCGGCCGCGGTGGCCCGCTTCGCCGAGCCGGCCGACATCGTGCTCTCCAACGCCGTCGGCCCGCTCGATCCCGGCCGCCCGCAGGCCGAGCAGGCCGACGTCTTCCTCGACGTCGCCAACGGCGGCACCCACGCGGTACTGCGGTCGTTCGGTCCGGTCCTGCGGCCGGGCGGGCGGCTGCTCGTCGTGGCCAGCTCGCTGGGCACCCTCGACCACCTGCCCGAGCCGCTGCGGCCGCGCTTCGACGGCGTCTCCCTGGACGACGTCGAGAAGGCGGTCGAGGACTGGCGCGCGGCGATCCACGACGGCACGGCCGCCGCGCAGGGCTGGCCGGAGTGGATCAACATCCCGTCGAAGGTCGCCCAGGTCGCGGCCGTGCGCGCGGTGGCGGCCGAGCGCCGGGACCACGACCTCGCCGACGGCACCCTGGTCGCGGCGGTCTGCCCGGGCCTGATCGACACGCGGGCGTCCCGGCCGTGGTTCAGCGACTTCAGCCAGGCCCAGACGCCCGACGAGGCCGCGCGGGCGGTGCTGGACCTGGTGTTCGCCGACGTCGATCCGGCGACCTACGGCGAGCTGGTCCGGTTCGGCCGCGTCCTGCCGTGGACGGGGGCCTGACCTGTCAGAGGACGCAGAACTCGTTGCCTTCCGGATCCGCCAGCACGAAGTGGTCGGGGCGGCCGTCCAGCCGGTGCTCGTGCAGGACGGTCGCGCCCGCGGCGGTCAGCCGGGCGATCGCCTCGACGACCCGCTCCCAGCGTGTCTCCCACGGCACCTCGCGGCCGCCACCGGCCTGGACGTCCAGGTGGACGCGGTTCTTCGCCACCTTCGCCTCGGGGACCTTGAGGAAGCTCAGGCTCGGCAGGACACCCTCCGGATCGGTCAGGTACGCGCCGTCGTCCCACTCCTGCTCGGGGACGCCGTTCTGCTCGAACCACGCCTCCCAGCTCGCGAACCCCGCCGGGGGCGGGCGTTCGATGTAGCCGAGGGCCACCGCCCAGAACCTCGCCAGCGCGCGGGGGTCCGCGCAGTCGATCGTCACGCTCCAGCGCACCGTCACGGGGTGGAGCGTAGCCGCGCCCACGGCCTGGGAGGGCGTGTCATCCGGGGGATGCTGCGGTTACCGTGGGCTGCGATGAGTGAACGCAGCTGGGGCTTCCGCACCCGCGCCCTGCACGCGGGCGGTACGCCCGATCCGGCGACCGGGGCGCGGGCCGTGCCGATCTACCAGACCACGAGCTTCGTCTTCGAAGACGCCGCCGACGCCGCGAACCTCTTCGCGCTGCAGAAGTACGGCAATATCTACAGCCGGATCGGGAACCCGACCGTCGCCGCCTTCGAGGAGCGGATCGCCAGCCTCGAAGGGGCCATCGGCGGGGTGGCCGCCGCGAGCGGGCAGGCCGCCGAGTTCCTCACCTTCAGCTCGCTCACCGAGGCCGGCGACCACATCGTCTCCGCCGGTGGGCTCTACGGCGGGACCGTCACCCAGCTCACCGGCACGCTCCGGCGCTTCGGCGTCGAGACCACCTTCGTCAGCGGCGGGATCGACGACTACGCCGCCGCGATCACCGACCGGACGCGGCTGCTCTACACCGAGGTGATCGGCAACCCCGGCGGCGGCATCGCCGACCTCGCCGCGCTGGCCGACCTCGCGCACGCCCACGACCTCCCGCTGGTCGTCGACGCGACGCTGGCCACGCCGTACCTGTGCCGCCCGATCGAGCACGGCGCGGACATCGTGCTGCACTCGGCCACGAAGTTCCTCGGCGGCCACGGGACGACGCTCGGCGGGATCGTCGTCGAATCCGGGAAGTTCGACTGGGGCAACGGGAAGTTCCCGCGGATGACCGAGACCGTCGACAGCTACGGCGGCCTGCGCTACTGGGAGAACTTCGGCGAGTACGCGTTCTGCACCCGGCTGCGCGCCGAGCAGCTGCGGGACATCGGCGCGGTGCTGTCGCCGCACTCGGCTTTCCTGCTGCTGCAAGGGGTCGAGACGCTGCCGCAGCGGATGGACGCCCACGTCGCCAACGCCAGGACGGTCGCCGAGCACCTCGAAGCCGACCCGCGCGTGGCCTGGGTGTCCTACGCCGGGCTGCCGTCGCACCCGCACCACGACCTGGCCCGTCGTTACCTGCCGTCCGGGCCGGGCGCGGTGTTCTCCTTCGGCATCGACGGCGGCCGGGCCGCGGGCGAGAAGTTCGTCGAGTCGGTGGAGCTGCTGTCGCACCTGGCGAACGTCGGGGACGCGCGGACGCTCGTCATCCACCCGGCGTCGACCACGCACGCGCAGCTGTCGGAAGAGCAGCTCGCCGCCGCGGGGGTCGGGCCCGACCTGATCCGGCTGTCGGTCGGGCTGGAGGACGTCGAGGACATCCTCTGGGACCTCGATCAGGCGCTGGGCAAGGCGGTGGCCGGATGACCCACGACGTGCGTGCCGTCGAGCGGCGCGCGATCCTGACCAGGACGAAGTCGGTGACGCTGGTCGGCGCGTCGGCCAACCCGGCCCGGCCGAGCTACTTCGTCGCCACCTACCTGCTCTCGTCGACGCGGTACGAGGTCAACTTCGTCAACCCGCGCCTGGACACGTTGTTCGGGAAGCCGGTGTACGCGTCGTTGAAGGACCTCCCGGGCGAGCCGGACCTGGTCAGCGTGTTCCGCAAGCACGACGACCTGCCCCAGGTCGCCGAGGAGGTCATCGACGCCGGCGCCCGGACGCTGTGGCTGCAGCTCGGGTTGTGGCACGAGCCGGTGGCCGACCGGGCGCGGGCGGCCGGGCTGGACGTCGTGATGAACCGGTGCGTGAAGATCGAGCACGCGCGGTTCGCCGGCGGGCTGCACCTGGCCGGGTTCAACACGGGCGTGATCAGCTCGCGGCGGCCGTCGGCGCCGTAGGGAAGAGAACGGCCGTTCCCGCGGTTGCGCACGATATGACTTTGGGGATCACGTTCTCCGGCGGCCCGACCGCCCTCCTGGAACTCGGCGGCGTCCGGCTGCTCACCGACCCGACCTTCGACCCGCCCGGCGACCACCCGAGCGGTGCGCGCGTGCTGGTCAAGACCGAGGATTCGGTGCTGACCGAAGACGCGATCGGGGTGGTGGACGCCGTCCTGCTGTCGCACGACCAGCACCCGGACAACCTGGACGACCGCGGCCGCGCGTACCTGGCGACGGTGCCGTTGACGCTGATCACGCCGAGCGGGGCTTCGCGGCTCGGCGGAACGGCCCATGGGCTGGAGCCGTGGGAGTCGACGCAGGTGGGCCCGCTGACGGTGACGGCGGTGCCGGCGCTGCACGGGCCCGAAGGGGCTTCGGCGGTCACCGGAGATGTGACCGGGTTCGTGCTGACCGGCGACGGGTTGCCGACGGTGTACGTGAGCGGGGACAACGCGTCGGTCGACGTGGTGCGGGAGATCGCGGGGCGGTTCCGGGTGGACATCGCCGTGCTGTTCGCCGGGGCGGCCCGGACACCGCTGTTCGACGGCGCGCCTCTGACGCTGACCAGCGTTGACGCAGCCGAGGCGGCGAAGGTGCTGGACGCGGCGAAGGTGGTTCCGCTGCACTTCCGCGGCTGGGGGCACTTCAGCGAAGGGCCGGACGTGCTGCGGGAGGCGTTCGAGGCGGCCGGGCTGGCGGACCGGCTCGTGCTGCTGGAGCCGGGGCAGCACGCGGAAGCCTGACGGCGCCGTGAGAGGGTGGCGGCATGGCCAAGCCGACTCCGCTGCAGTTCCGGAACATCCTCGTCGCCGTCCTCGCGGCGGCGGGTTTCGTCTGGAGCGTCGTGGTTGGGCTGCCCTGGTGGGTGAGCGCCCTCGTCGGCTGTGCCTGCGTCCTGTCGCTCGCCTCCGCCTACCTCAACCGCCCCGGCGCGAACTGACGCTGCGCCATGGCGACGATCTGGGGTGTCCACAACGACCAGCCGCAGCTGGACCTGGTCGGGAACGGGTTCGTCTCGATCGGCTGGGACGACCTCGGTGACCTCTCGGATCTGAAGGACGACCGCGAAGAAGCCAAGGACCGTGTCGCCCGCGGGCTCCCGGACCTGAAACCGGGAGCCGTCCCGGTCACCGCCGGGACGCTGCTGTCGTTCCGGCACCGGATGCAGGTCGGCGACCTGGTGATCTACCCCTACAAACCGGACAGCACCGTCAACTTCGGCCGCATCACGGGTGACTACCACTTCCAGGCCGGCGCCTCCCTCCACGCGAGCCGTCGACCGGTCGAGTGGCTGCGAACCGGCGTTCCCCGGACGACCTTCTCGCAGAGCGCTCGCTACGAGATCGGCTCGGCCGTCACGGTTTTCCAGGTCAAGCGGCACCGGCAGGAGTTCCTCGACTTCCTGCAGGGCCTGCCGGCGTCGGCGGCTTCCGCCGCGGCCGGGGCCGAACCGGAAGCCGCCGCCGACGAAGCGGCCGAGCAGCCGGATGCCGAACGGATCGAGACCTACACCCACGACTTCGTCATCGACACGCTGATGAAGGAGCTGGAAGGCGTCGAATTCGAGCACTTCGTCGCGCACCTGCTCGGCGCGATGGGGTACCGGACGGAAGTGACCAGCCCGTCACGCGACGGCGGCTACGACGTGATCGCGTCGCACGACCCGCTCCTGCTGAAGCCGCCGATCATCAAGGTCCAGTGCAAGCGCACGACCTCGTCGATCGGCCGCCCGGAGGTGCAGCAGCTGACCGGGGCGCTGGCCGCCGGCGGATCCGAACTCGGCCTGTTCGTCACGTTGGGCAGCTACTCCGCCGACGCGCAGCACGAAGAACGGCACCGCCAGAACCTCCGGCTGATCAACGGCAGGCAGCTGGTCAAGCTGATCTTCGAGCACTACGAGAAGTTCAGCCTCGAGTACAAGCGGCTTCTTCCGCTGCGGCCGGTCTACGTCGTCGACCGGACCGTGAGCTAGCTGCCCGCGATCACCGGTTCGGTGCAGCGCCACACCCGGCGGGTGCCGCGAGACGGCTCCTGCGACTCGTCATGCACCGCCGTGAACCTTTCGCGTGTCCTCCCCGACTGAACATGGGAAGGAGGGCAGATGAGCGATGAACTGCTGATCGTGCGGTGCCAGCTGGGCGAGCGCGACGCGTTCTCCGAGCTGGTGCACCGCTGGCACGGGACAGTCGAACGCTACGTCCGGCGGATGCTCGCCGGCCCGGACGACGACGTCGTGCAGGAAGTGTGGCTGGCGGTGTTCAAGGGCCTCCCCAGACTGCGGCAGCCCGAACGGTTCCCGCCGTGGTTGTTCACCATCGCCCGCCGCGCCGTGACGAACAGGCTGCGTGACGCCTACGGCCAAACCGCAGCCGAGCCCGACGCGCCGGAGGAGCCGTCCGGCCCGGCCGAGGTCGACGCGCTCGCTGACCGGGAGGTGCTCGCCGACGCTTTGGGCGCGCTGCCGGTCCGGGAACGCGAGGTGTTGCTGCTGTTCTACCTCGAGGACCTCTCCCTGGAGGTGTGTGCCCAGATCTGCAGCGTGCCGGTCGGCACGGTGAAGTCGCGGCTCAACCGGGCCCGGAGGCTGCTGCGGGACGAATTGACTCGGAAGGAGTACGAGGCATGACGCCGGAAGAGGTGGTCGAGCGGCTCGAGCAGCCGCTGTCGCTGCGGCGACGGGTGGGTTACGTGATCGTGGCACTGGCGGGGCTGCTGGGCAGCGGCGTGGTCGGGCTGTTGTGGGCCACCGAGCCGGGGCTTCCCCCGCGCACCAAGGTCGCGTTCGCCCTGCTCGTGGCGATCGGGGTGGGCTGGGCGACGTTCGGCACTTGGGCGGTGACGCGCCGGGCCCCGCTGTTCGCCCGCGACCGCGTGGTCGCCGCCTGGCTGGGGATCGTGGCCTGGCTGTTGTTCACTGTCGGCGCGCTGGTCATCACGACCTTGCGGCACCGCGTCGAGCCTGAACTCCTTCTGGTGGTGCTCGTGCTCGGCGGCGTCGCGGTGGTGGGGCTGCGCGCCGCTCGCCGCAATCGGGCAGCGCTCCTCCGGCGCCGGGAGCAGCTGAGCCGGCGTCCGGAATAGCCGGTGGCACGCCGATCCCGGCGACGCGCGTGCAGCTGGCCGGCGTGTCACCGAACCGGCCAACGTTCACGGACAGAGTGCTAGCGCGTCTTCGCGAACCTCGCCTTCAGGTTCGTCCGGCCCGCCTCCGTGAGCCGGCCGAACAGGCGCAGCCGAGCCAACCCGCCGTCCGGGTAGATGTCGAGGCGGGCCTCCGTCACCTCCGGGCCGTCCGGGAGCGCGAAGCGGTGGCGGGTGTCCGGCTGCAGGCGCGTCTTCGGCAGCAACGGCACCCACTCCCCATACGTCTCGCGGCCGCTCACCGAGGCCCAGCCCGGCGCGTTGCCCTTCAGGTTGCTCGTGTCCAGCTCGACGAACCGGACGATCCCGGCGCCCGCGAGCCGCAGGGTCACCCAGTCGTTGCCGTCGTCGCGGCGGCGGGCCGTCTCCCAGCCCTCCGCCTGGTGGGCGGCCAGGCCCGGCGACAGGATGTTGTTCGGCGACGAGTAGAACCGGTTGCTGCAGCCCGTCACGACCGCGCCGTTCTCCAGCGCCGCCAGGTCCAGCGCGTCCAGGTCGAGCAGCGCCGGGTCCGGGATCGGCGCGCCGTGCACGCGCAGGCGGGCCACTCCCCCGTCCGGGTGCTGGGTCAGCCGGACGTGCGTGTAGCGCCGGGAACCGTTGACCGCGTAGAAGTTCTCCGTGTGGCCCGAAGCCGGGGCGCGGTCGACCAGGACGTCCCACTCGGCCGCCGCCACCTCCGCCGCCGACGGGTAGCCCGGGAGCGACGTCGCCTCGACCGAGACGAACGGCGGGTAGTTGCCCTTGAAGAACGCCGTGTCGACGATGACGCCGGTGATCGTGCCGGCCAGGCCGAGCCGGATGATCGCCTGGTCGTCACCCGGTTCGCGGTGGCGGCGGGTCTCCCAGCCGTCGTAGACCTGGCCCTTGGGCCCGAACGTCTCCGCGCGGTGCGCCGGCACCCACGGGTTGACCAGGTTCTCCTTCTCGGCGAACAGCTCGTCGGTCGCCCACATCACCGTGCCGCCGAAGCGGCGGGACGCGAGGTCGGGCAGTTCTGTCCACTCCGGACGGTCGGTCACAGAGCCTCCCTTTCAGCAGTTCCCGCGGGTCAGCAGCGCGCCGCGCGGCTCGTCGCCGGTGATTTCGGTGCCCCGCAGCCAGGTCGAGCGGACGACGCCGGCGAGCGGCCGCCGGTCGTAGGCGCTGACCGGGTTGCGGTGCTTCAGTTTCGCGACGTCGACGACGAACGCCTCCTCCGGCGCGAACACGCAGAAGTCGGCGTCGTAGCCGACCGCCAGGTGCCCCTTGCGGCGCATCCCGGCCTGCGCGGCCGGGCGCTCGGCCATCCACCGCACGACGTCGGTGAGCGCGAAGCCGCGCTGCCGCGCCTGCGTCCAGATCGCCGGCAACCCCAGCTGCAGGCTGGAAATCCCGCCCCACGCCTGGCCGAAGTCGCCGCTGTCGAAGCGCTTCAGCTCCGGCGTGCACGGCGAGTGGTCGCTGACGATCGTGTCGATGACGCCGTCGGCGAGGCCCTGCCAGAGCAGCTCGCGGTTGGCCGCCTCGCGGATCGGCGGGCAGCACTTGAACTGCGTGGCGCCGTCGCGGATCTCCTCGGCGACGAAGCTGAGGTAGTGCGGGCAGGTCTCCGCCGACAGCAGGACGCCGTCGCGGCGGGCCGCGGCGATCAGCGGCAGGGCGTCCGAAGAGGACAGGTGCAGGATGTGGGCCCGCGCGGAATGGCGCCGGGCCGCCTCGATGACGTGCGAGATCGCGAGGTTCTCCGCCTGCCGGGGCCGCGAGTGCAGGAAGTCGACATAGCGACCGCCGTGCGGTTCCGGCGCCGAATCGATCTCGTGCGCGTCTTCGGCGTGGACGATCATCAGCGCGTCGAAGGAACTCAGCTCCCCCAGGGCTTCGTCCAGCCCGGCCGGGTCGAGCGGCGGGAACTCGTCGACGCCGGAGTGCAGCAGGAAGCACTTGAAGCCGAACACCCCGGCGTCGTGCAGGCCGCGCAGATCACCGGCGTTGCCCGGGATCGCGCCACCCCAGAAGCCGACGTCGACGTGCACCCGCCCGGCCGCCGCCTTGCGCTTGACCTCCAGGGCCGCGACGTCGACGGTCGGCGGCAGGCTGTTCAGCGGCATGTCCACGATCGTGGTCACCCCGCCCGCGGCGGCCGCGCGGGTCGCCGTCTCGAAGCCCTCCCACTCGGCGCGGCCGGGGTCGTTGACGTGGACGTGCGTGTCGACCAGCCCCGGCAGCAGCACGACGTCGTCACCGAGGTCGAGGACGCGGTCGCCGGCCAGCGCCGCGCCGGCGGGTTCGACCGCGACGATCCGGCCGCCCTCGACGCCGACGGTCGCCGGGACCTCGCCCTCGGCCGTCACGGCCCGGGCAGCACGCACCACAAGATCCATCCGAAAGCCCTTCTGCGGGAGGATGACCACCGCCGATTTCACAGAACGGAAAGGCGGTTTCGCACAACGACAGTAACCACGGCGCGCGCCGCTCGTCAACGACAGAGGCCACGCGTTACGGTCATCTTCGTGCGGCTTGAAGCGGAGTTCACCAGCGAACCGTTCCTCGGCGAGGGTTCACCGCCCGAGCACGCCGTCGCCGCCCGCGACGCCGCGACGGAAGCCGGGCTGGACACCGATTTCGGCCCGCTCGGCACGCTCGCCCGCGGCGAGGCGAAGGAGCTGCTCGAAGCCCTCCCGGCGATCGCGAAGGCCGCGCTGGAAGGCGGCGCCACGCGGGTCACGCTGCAGCTGCGCCGGGCCGACGACCCGGGCAGCCCGCCCGTCGTCGAACTCAACGACGCGCTGGCCCGGCTGATCGCCGACGTCGAGCGGGAACTGGGCGCCAAGCTGGGCGAACTCGACCGCGCGGGCAAGCAGCGCGCGGTGCGGCTGCTGCGCGAGCGGGGCGCCTTCGGGCTGCGGAAATCCGTCTCGTCGGTGGCCGACGCGCTGGGTGTCACGCGGTTCACCGTCTACAACTACCTCAACCGGGAAGCCGACTGACCAGCGCTTTCAACAAAATGTTGACGGAAGTGCGGCGCCGACGTACGGTCAGCCCGTGCTGCTCACCGAGTTCAACACCGCCGACACCACCGACGTCCGCCCGCTGCTGACGGAGTGCCTCGCCGTGCCCCGGTGGGCCGACGCCGTGCTGGCCGGGCGCCCGTACGCCGACCTCGACGCGCTGCAGGCCGCGGCCGACCTGCCGCTGAGCAGCGACGAGATCCGGCAGGCGATGGCCGCGCACCCGCGGATCGGCGAGAAACCGGCGGGCGGCTGGGCGAGGTCCGAACAGTCCGGTGTGGACAATGCGGACGCGTTCACCGCGGCGAACGCCGAGTACGAAGCCAAGTTCGGGCACGTCTACCTGGTCTGCGCGAGCGGCCGCAGCGGCGACGAGCTGCTGAAGATCCTGCGTGAACGGCTGGGCAACGACCCGGCGACCGAGCTGGCCATCGCCGGCCGGGAACTGGTGAAGATCGCCTCGCTGCGGCTGGCCAAGGCGGTGACGGCGTGAGCCTGGTGACCACCCACGTCCTCGACACGGCGGCCGGGCGCCCGGCGAAGGGCATCGCCGTCCGCTTCGAGACCGCCGACGGCGAGCCGATCGCCGAGGGCCGCACCGACGACGACGGCCGCATCCGCGACCTCGGCCCGGATTCCCTGGCCCCGGGCGTCTACCGCCTGGTCTTCGACACCGGCGCCTACCTCGGCCCGGACGCGTTCTTCCCGGAAGTGGCGCTGACCTTCCGGATCACCGATCCCGCGGCGCACCACCACGTGCCGCTCCTGCTGAGCCCGTTCGCCTATTCGACCTACCGAGGGAGCTGACCGTGGCCATCACCCTGGGCCCCAACCAGTACGGCAAGGCGGAGGTCCGCCTGGTCACGGTGCGCCGCGACGGCCCGGTGCACCACCTGAAGGACCTGACGGTGTCGACGTCCCTGCGCGGCGAGCTGGCTGCGACGCACCTGACCGGCGACAACGCCGGCGTGCTGGCGACCGACACGCAGAAGAACACCGTGTACGCCTTCGCGAAGGAGGCGCCGGTCGGCGAGATCGAGGACTTCGGCCTGCGCCTGGCCCGCCACTTCGTCGGCACGCAGGAGAACATCACGGGTGCGCGCGTCAAGCTCGACGAGCACGGCTGGGACCGGATCCCGGTCGGCGGCGAGCCGCACGACCACGCGTTCAGCCGGTCCGGCGACGAGCGCCGCACGACGGCGGTGACGGTCCAGGGCGACCGCGCCTGGGTCGTGTCCGGCATCGACGGCTTGACGCTGCTGAAGTCGACGGGCTCGGAGTTCCACGGCTTCCCCCGCGACCAGTACACGACGCTGGCGGAGACGACCGATCGCATCCTGGCCACGGCGGTCACGGCCCGGTGGCGCTACCAGGGCACCGACATCGACTGGGCGGCTTCGCACGGCGAGATCCGGCGGCTGCTGCTGGAGACGTTCGCGACGAAGCACAGCCTTTCGCTGCAGCAGACGCTGTACGCGATGGGCGAAGCGGTGCTGAAGGCGCGCGAAGAGGTCGCCGAAGTGCGGTTGTCGCTGCCGAACAAGCACCACTTCCTGGTCGACCTGAGCCCGTTCGGGCTGAAGAACGACAACGAGGTGTTCTACGCGGCGGACCGGCCGTACGGGCTGATCGAGGGCACGGTCCTGCGGGACGACGCCGAGGACTCGGGCCCGGCCTGGGACATCCACTGAGTTGATAGAACGATCTATCATCGAGGGGTGGCAGGGACCAAGGAACGCATCATGGCCGCCGGCGCGGAACTCTTCCGGCGCAACGGGTACGCCGGCACCGGCCTGAAGCAGATCGTCACCGAGGCCAACGCGCCCTTCGGGTCCCTCTACCACTTCTTCCCCGGCGGCAAGGAACAGCTCGGCGCCGAGGTCATCCGGACCTCCGGGCTCGCCTACATCGCTCTTTTCGACCTCTTCATCGCCCCGGCCGAGGACCTCGTCAGCGGCATCGAAGCCTTCTTCGCCGCCGGGATCGCCACTCTCCGAGCCACCGACTACGTCGAGGGCTGCCCCATCGCGACCGTCGCGCTCGAGGTCGCCGCCACCAACGAGCCGCTCCGGCAGGCCACCGCCGAGGTCTTCACCGCCTGGATCGACGCCGGGACCGAGAGGTTCGCGAAGTTCGGACTGTCCCGGGAAGCCGCCCGGACCCTCACCATCACCGCGGTCAACAACCTCGAAGGCGCCTTCGTCCTCTGCCGCTCGTTGCGGGACACCGAAGCCATGGCCGTGGCCGGGGCCGCGACCGTCGACGTGGCTCGACGGCTCGAAAGCGCACAACTTTAGTCGGGAATTGAACACAAGTCACCAACATGGCGCTTGACCGCGCAGCAACCAACAGCGTAATGGTCTAGTCCTCCTGCCTCACACCGTCGTCCGGTTGGAGCCGCCATGCGCCGTGCCGCCGTCGTCACCGCTGTCATCGCCCTCGCCGCCACCCTCGCGACCACGAGCCCCGCCGAAGCCCTCGAGAACGGCCTCGCCCGCACCCCGCCGATGGGCTGGAACACCTGGAACACCTTCGAATGCAGCATCAACGAGACCCTCGTCAAGCAGACCACGGACCTGATGGTCAGCTCCGGGCTGCGCGACCGCGGCTACACCTACGTCAACCTCGACGACTGCTGGATGACCTGGTCCCGTGACGGCAGCGGCAACCTCGTCGCCGATCCCGCGAAGTTCCCCAGCGGCCTCAAGGCGCTCGGCGACTACATCCACGCCCGCGGGATGAAGTTCGGGATCTACGAAGACGCCGGCACGATGACCTGCCAGGGCTACCCCGGCAGCCTCGGGCACGAACAGGCCGACGCCACCCTCTTCGCGAACTGGGGCGTCGACTACCTCAAGTACGACAACTGCCACAACGACAGCAGCACCCAGCAGGACTACGTCCGCCGCTACTCGGCGATGCGCGACGCGCTGCAGGCCACCGGCCGCCCGATCACTTACAGCATCTGCGAATGGGGCTACTTCGACCCCGCGACCTGGGCCGCCGACGTCGGCAACCTGTGGCGCACCACCGGCGACATCACCAACAACTGGGGCAGCATCGACGGCATCTACCGGCAGAACGTCGGGCTCGACGCGGCCGCGAAACCGGGAGCGTGGAACGACCCCGACATGCTCGAGGTCGGCGACGGCATGGACTTCCAGGAGGACCGCGCGCACTTCACGCTCTGGGCGGCGATGGCGGCGCCGCTCATCGCCGGCGCCGACCTGCGCTCGGCGAGCGTCGCCACCTTCTCGACCTACCTCAACCCGGACGTCATCGCCATCGACCAGGACCCGCTGGGCAAGCAGGCGCGGCGGATCGCCACCGGGGACGGGCAGGACGTCCTCGCGAAACCCCTCCAGGACGGTGCCGTCGCCGTGGTGCTGTTCAACGAAAACAGCACCACGAAGACCATCTCGACGACGGCCGCCGCGGCCGGGCTGCCCGCGGCGGGGAGCTACCGGCTGAGCAACCTGTGGTCGAAGGAGCTGACCACCAGCGACGGCACGATCAGCGCGAACGTCCCGTCGCACAGCACGGTCGTCTACCGCGTCAGCCCCGGCTCCGGCACCAGCATCGGCACCACCCAGCCGATCCAGGGCGCGTCGTCGGCGCGCTGCATGAACATCGAAGACAGCGTGGCCGACATCCGGGACTGCGACGGCGGCAGCCACCAGGCCTGGACGTTCACCAGCGCCGGGGAGCTCAAGGCCGACGGCCGCTGCCTCGACGCCAAGGGCGGCACCAGCGCGTCCGGGACCCAGCTCATCCCCTGGACCTGCCACGGCGGCGCGAACCAGAAGTTCGAGCTCGAAGCCGACGGCTCGATCACCCAGGCCGGGCTGTGCGTCGACGTCACCGGCGGCGACAAGCCCGCCGGCAACGTCAACGGCACCCCGCTCGAACTGTGGACCTGCAACGACGACGCCAACCAGAACTGGCAGCTCAGGTAGCGGTCAGGTGCTCCGGCCGCACCGGGACGCGGGTCAGCGCGAGCCCGGTCGCGGCCCGGATCGCGGCCACGATCGCCGGGGTCGAGGAGATCGTCGGCGGCTCCCCCACCCCGCGCAGGCCGTACGGCGCGTGCGGGTCCGGGCGTTCCAGGACGTCGATGCTCATCGGCGGCATGTCCAGCACCGTCGGGATCAGGTAGTCGGTGAAGGAGGGGTTCCGGATCTTCCCGCCGGAGGTCTGGATCTCCTCCATCACCGCGAGCCCGAGCCCCTGCGCCGAGCCGCCCTGGATCTGGCCGAGCACGGCCTGCGGGTTCAGCGCCCGGCCGACGTCCTGGGCGCAGTCCAGCGCGACCACCTTGACCAGGCCCAGCTCGGTGTCGACGTCGACGACCGCCCGGTGCGCGGCGAACGCGTACTGCACGTGCGCGGTCCCCTGCCCGGTCTCCGGGTCCAGTGCCGCCGTCGGCCGGTGCCGCCACTCGACCGTTTCGTCGTAGACGTCGTCGCCGAGTACGTCCACCAGGTCCGCGAGCACCTGGCCGTCGGCCGCGACGAGCTTGCCGCCGACCACGCGCACTTTCGCGTCGAACCGGGACAGCAGCTTCGCCCGCACCGCACCGCAGGCGGCCTGCACCGCGCCGCCGGTGACGTAGGTCTGCCGGGAGGCCGACGTCGAGCCGGCGTTGCCGATCGAGGTGTCCATCGGCAGGACCGTCACCTGGTCGACGCCGAGCTCGGTGCGGACGATCTGCTGCATGATCGTCACCAGGCCCTGGCCGACCTCGCAGGCCGCGGTGTGCACGGTCGCGGCCGGCTCGCCGCCGACCAGCTGCAGGCGAACGCGAGCCGTCGAATAGTCGTCGAAGCCCTCGGAGAAGCAGACGTTCTTGATCCCGACGGCGTACCCGACGCCGCGGACGACGCCTTCGCCGTGCGTCGTGTTCGAGACGCCGCCCGGCATGTGCCGCAGGTCGAACGGCCGCTCCGGGGGCAGCGGCATCTCCCGCACGCGGGTCAGCAGCTCCGCGACCGGCGCTTCCGCGTCCACGACCTGGCCGGTCGGCATCAGGTCGCCCTCGCGCATCGCGTTGCGGACGCGGATCTCGACCGGGTCCACCCCGCAGGCCGCGGCCAGCTTGTCCATCTGCGACTCGTAGCCGAACGCGGCCTGCACCGCGCCGAAGCCGCGCATGGCGCCGCACGGCGGGTTGTTCGTGTACGTGCCCCAGCAGTCGACCGCCACACTGTCCACTTTGTACGGGCCGACGCCGAGCGTGGCGGCGTTCGCGACCACCGCGCCGGTCGAGGACGCGTACGCGCCGCCGTCCAGGAACAACCGGGTCCGCACGTAGACCAGGCGGCCGTCGGAGGTGGCGCCGTGCTCGTAGTACATCTTCGCCGGGTGGCGGTGGACGTGCCCGTAGAAGGACTCTTCGCGGTTGTAGACCATCTTCACCGGCTTGCCGGTGTGCAGGGCCAACAGGCAGGCGTGCACCTGCATCGACAGGTCCTCGCGGCCGCCGAACGCCCCGCCGACGCCGCCGAGGGTCAGCCGCACCTTCTCGGCCGGCAGGCCCAGCGCGGCAACGATCTGCTGCTGGTCGACGTGCAGCCACTGCGTCGCCACGTACAGGTCGACACCACCTTCGGTGTCCGGCACGGCGAGCCCGGACTCCGGGCCCAGGAAGGCCTGGTCCTGCATGCCGACCTCGTAGACGCCGGAGACGACGACGTCGGCGGCGAGGTCCTGCGGGCCGCGGCGGATCTTCACGTGCCGGACGACGTTGCCGCCTTCGTGCAGCGAAGGCCCTTCGCCCGCGACAGCCGCTTCGGAGTCCGTCACGGGAGACAGCTCTTCGTAGGTGACGGCGATCCGCTTCATCGCGCGGCGCGCGGTCTCCGGGTGGTCGGCGGCGACCAGCGCCACCGGTTCGCCCTGGTAGCGCACGACATCGGCGGCGAGCACCGGCTGGTCGGCGTGCTCGAGACCGTAGCGGTTGACGCCGGGGACGTCCTCGTGCGTCAGCACCGCGTACACCCCGGGCACGGCCAGGGCTTCGGCGATGTCGATCGACGTGATCCGCGCGTACGGGTGCGGGCTGCGCAGCGTCACGCCCCAGACCATGTCCTCGTGCCACAGGTCCGAGGAGTAGGCGAACTCGCCGCGGACCTTCACCGTGCCGTCGGGGCGCTGCGGCGAAGTGCCGACGCCGTTCGCGGTCGCCGTCGTGACGGCGGTGGTGCTGGTCATCTGCCCTCCCTCAACCGGGCGCTCGCGGCGGCCAGCTCGCGGGCGATGCCGGACTCGTCGGCTTCGCGCAGGGTGCCGTCCTCGACGACGGCCTTGCCGCCGACGAACAGGCGGCGCAGCGGCGGCGTGGTGCCGAGCACCAGCGCCGCGACCGGGTCGGTGATGCCGGCGTAGTTGAGCCCGGTCAGGTCCCAGACGGCGAGGTCGGCGAGCTTCCCGGGCTCGATCGACCCGAGGTCGGCCGCCCGGCCGAGGCAGCGGGCGCCGCCCATCGTGCCCATCCACAGCGCTTCGCGCGTGGTCAGCCCGCGCGGGCCGCCGCGCTGGCGGGCCTGCAGCAGCGACTGGTGCAGTTCTTCGCCGAGGCCGCCGGATTCGTTGGACGCGGCCCCGTCGGCGCCCAGGCCGACCGGGACCCCGGCGTCGAGCAGGTCCCGGACCGGGGCAATGCCCGCGCCGATGCGGCCGTTGGACGTCGGGCAGTGCGCCGAGCCGGTGCCGGTCGCGCCGAACCGGCGGATCGCCTCGGGCGCCAGGTGGATCGTGTGGGCGAGCCAGACGTCATCGGCGAGCCAGCCCAGCTTGTCGGCGTACTCGGCGGGCGTGCAGCCGACCTCGGCCAGGCACTGCTTCTCCTCGTCGAGGGTCTCGGCGAGGTGGGTGTGCAGGCGGACGCCCTTGCGCCGGGCCAGCTCGGCCGCGCCGGACATCAGCCGTTCGGTGACCGAGAACGGCGAGCACGGGCCCGCGGCGATCTGCAGGTGGGCACCGGCGGAGTCGTCGTGGAAGCGGTCGATCGCCGCTTCGGTGCCGGTCAGCGCGTCCTCGGTCGACTCGACAAGGTTGTCCGGCGGCAGGCCGCCGTCGGACTCGCCGCGGTCCATCGACCCGCGCACGACGTGCAGCCGGACGCCGATCCGCTGCCGGGCCGCGGCCAGCGCGGCGACCTGGTCGCCGCCGTCGCGCGGGAAGACGTAGTGGTGGTCGGCGACGGTGGTGCAGCCGGTGAGCGCCAGCCGCGCCATCCCGGCGGTGCCCGCGGCGTGCGTGATCTCGTCGTCGAGGCGGCCCCAGACCGGGTAGAGCGCGACCAGCCACTCGAAGAGCGTGTGGTCGGCGGCCATCCCGCGGGTCGCCCACTGGTAGAGGTGGTGGTGGGTGTTGATCAGCCCCGGGGTGACCAGGCAGCCTCCGGCCTCGACGCGCTCGTCGAACTCGCCGGTGTACACGCCTTCGCCGACTTCGGAGATCCGGTCGTTCTCGACGACGACGTGCCCGCTCGCGTACTCCTCGCCGCTGACGGTGGCGATGGCCGCGTTCGCGATGAGCGTCCTCACCGGGCACCACCCTTCGCCGCCCCGCGCACCGCGTCGAGGATCTTCTCGTAGCCGGTGCAGCGGCAGAGGTTGCCGGCCAGCGCCTCGCGGATCTCCTCGTCGCTCGGGTCGGGCACGCGGTTCAGCAGGTCGTGGGCGGCGACGACCAGGCCCGGCGTGCAGAACCCGCACTGGACCGCCCCCGCATCCACAAAGGACTGCTGGACCGGGTCGAGGGTGTCGCCGTCGGCCAGCCCCTCGACCGTGCGCACCACCCGGCCCTCGGCCTGCCCGGCCGCGACCAGGCACGCGCACACCGGGACGTCGTCGAGGTAGACCGTGCAGGAGCCGCATTCGCCCTGCTCACAGGCGTTCTTCGAGCCCGGGAGCCCGAGCCGCTCGCGCAGCACGTACAGCAGGCTTTCGCCTTCCCAGACGTCGTCCGCCTGCCGCGGCTCGCCGTTGATCGTGACATTCAGGCGCATGCGCGCTCCCCCGTCCGGTGTTCGTCCCAGGCCCAGGTCAACGTACGCCGCGCAAGTACCCCGAGGGCGTGCTTCCGATACGCGGCGCTCCCCCGGACGTCGTCGATCGGGGCGGCGGCCGCGGCCACCAGCTCGCCGAAGCGGCGTTTCAAGGAGTCCGTGAGCGGCTCGGGGGACGTCCACGGCAGCTCGGCGGCCAGGAAGTCCTCGGCCTCCCGGGCCCGGCGCGGGGTCGGGGCGGCGGAACCGATCGCGGCGCCGACCTGGCCGTTCCGCAGCGACAGCGCAAAGGAGCAGACCGCGATGACCATGGCGTTGCGGGTGCCGACCTTGGCGAACTGCTGCGGCCCGGCGTGCGCGGGCAGGTGAACGGCGGTGATCAGCTCGTCCTCGGCCAGCGCGTGGCGTTTCACGCCGACGTAGAACTCCTCCGCGCGGAGGAGGCGGGTCCCCCGCACGGAGGCCACCTCGACCTGCGCGTCCAGGGCGAGCAGCACCGGGTGGGTGTCCCCGGCGGGCGAGGCGGCGCCCAGGTTGCCGCCGACCGTGCCGCGGTTGCGGATCTGCGGGGACCCGACCGTGCGGGAGGCCATGGCCAGCGCCGGGACGGAATCACCCAGTTCGGTGATGACCCGGGAGTACGGGACGCCGGCGCCGAGCCGGACCGTGCCACCCGAGTGGTCCACAGTGGACCACTCGGCCAGCTCGCCGACCGTGGTCAGGTCCAGCAGGGCCTCGGGACGCCGGTGGTCGAAGTTCAGCTCGACCATCACGTCGGTGCCACCGGCGATCGGCACCGCGCCGGGCCACTCGGCCTTGAGCGCCAGTGCCTCGGCGAGCGTCGTGGGACGCAGGAACTCCACTCGTTGCTCCTTCGTGGGGGCGATAGACCAGTAGACGACGGATCACGGCCGGGCGGCAACGGCGCCACGCATGAAACGCACAGCAGCGGACGCGGTGGCCTTTGTGCTTTCCTACAAGCCTCATGACGACGGTGAAAACTCTGCTGGGCCTGCCCGGGCTGCGGCTGCGCCCGCGGGCCGGCGACGACCTGCTCGACCGGCCGGTGACGCGCATCTACGTCACGGAGCTGTCCGACCCCGGACGGTACCTGTCGGCCGGTGAGCTGGTGCTTTCCGGCCTGCTCTGGTGGCACGAGCCGGGCGACGCCGAGCCGTTCGTGGCCGCGCTGGCCCGCTCGGGCGCGGCGGCGCTGGCCGCGTCCGGCGCCGACTCGGGCGGCATCCCGGACGACGTCGTCGACGCCTGCGTCCGGCACCGGATCCCGCTCCTGGAGGTGCCCGCCGACCTGTCGTTCTCGGTGATCACCGAGCAGGTGGTGCTGGCGCTGGCCGCCGCGTCCGACAGCGCGCGCAAACGTTTGCAGGCGGCGGCCGAGGCACCGGTCGAGACGCTCGTGGAGCGCGCCTCGGCGGAACTCGGGCTGCCCTGCTGGGTGCTGTCGGGCCTGGGCAGGCTGATCGCCGGGACGGCCCCGCTGCCGCTGCCCGCCGAGGACGTCGTCCGCCGGTACGCGGCCCGCGAGCCGGGGCCGCTGACGGTGGTCCCGGTCGAAGGGCGGCACGCGGTGCCGTGGCTGATCGCGGCAGGCGGGCCGCTGAGCACCGCGCAGGCCGAGCTGGCGGAGGAGGTGGCGGGCCTCGTCGGGGTCACGCGGGCGCGGGCCTCCCGGCCGGCCGTGCCGGTGCCCGAGGACGCCTGCGTCGTCGCGCTGCGGACCGAAGGCAGCGACGAGAGCCGGGACGTACTGGGCGAGCTGCTGCCGGAGGCGGTGCTGCTGGACACCGCCGGGGAGACGGCGTACGCGGCCGTGGTGCGGCCGTCCGTGGCCGGGCTGTCCACTGTGGAGCCACTGCTGCGGGCGGAGCGGATCCTGTGCGGGGTCGGCGAGCCGGGCCCGCGCGAGGAGGCCGTGGAGAGCGCGCGGTACGCCGTGCAGGTGGCGGCGCGCCGCCCCGGCCGGGTGGCGGTGGTCCGGGCCGGCGAGGTCGACGTGCACGAGCTGCTGCTGGCCGGGGCACCGGACGGGCTGCGGGCGGCCCTGCGCCGCCGGGTGCTCGGGCCGCTGCTGGCCTACGACGCGGAGCAGCACACGGACCTGGTGCACACGGTCCGCGTGTTCCTGGAGTGCTCGGGCTCGCCGACCCGGGCGGCGAAGGCGTTGCACGTCCACGTCAACACCCTGCGCTACCGGATCGGGCGGGCGGGGGAGCTGCTCGGCGCGGACCTGACGGAGTTCACCGACCAGCTCGACGTCTACCTCGCCCTGCGCGCGGGCGATTGACGCGCCGCTCGCCCGCTCGGCGCAGGGGGAACGCCTTGCACCCCACCGCCCGCCGTCTCGCGTTGCGTGACCGGGCGCAAAGGGGAGGATGAGCGGGTGGACCCCGAAATAGGTTCGGCCCGGCAGGCGGCGGACGACGCCCGCGTGCTGGCCTTCGGGCGGCTGCAGGGCGCGGCGCACCGGCTCGGCTACCTGCTCGGGCGGGCGCTGGAGCGCGAATGCGGGATCACGCACCTGATGTACGAGGTCCTGCTCATCGTGGGCCGCACCGGGGAAGACGGGCTGACCATGCGCTCGATCGCCCAGGAGCAGGTGCTCACCACCGGCGGCGCGACCCGGCTGGTCGACCGGATGGTGGCGATCGGCCTGGTGACGCGCACGGCGTCGCCCGCCGACCGCCGGGTCCAGCTCGTCCGGCTGACCGCGTTCGGCGAGGAGACGACCGTGCGCGCCAGCCGCCTGCACGTGGAGAACATCGAGCAGTTCTTCTTCCGGCCCCTGCCCGAAGCCCACCGGGAGCGGTTCGCCGAAGACCTGCGGATGTTGAGCCACTTCGCCAGGGACGCCCTGCCCCGGCTGCGCTAGGCGGGGACCGGCGTCGCTCCTTCGAGGGTTTCCCGCAGCTTGTCCCGGTCCAGCTGCCCTTCGGACTTCGCGACCACGAACGTCGCCACGCAGTTGCCCAGCAGGTTGACGAACACGCGCATCGAGTCCATCAGCCGGTCCGCGCCCAGCAGCAGCGCCACGCCCGCCACCGGGAACGCGCCGATCGCCGCGGCGGTGGCCGAGAGGGCCAGGAAGCTCGAGCCCGGGACGCCCGCCATGCCCTTCGACGTCAGCATCAGGATCAGCACCGCCAGCAGCTGCTGGCCGAGCGTCATCTCGACACCGAACGCCTGGGCCAGGAACACCGTGCAGATCGACAGGTAGATGGTCGCGCCGTCGAGGTTGAACGAGTACCCGGTCGGCACCACCAGGCCGGTCGCCGCGCGGGAGCAGCCGGCGTCGGTGAGCTTGACCATGATCCGCGGCAGCACCGACTCCGTCGACGCCGTGCCCAGCGCGAGCAGGAACTCTTCCCGCGCGTAGCGGAGGAACTTCCAGACCGAGACCCCGGCGTAGAAGCGGGAAATCGCGGCGAGGACGAGGGTGAAGAGCACGGCCGCGCCGTAGCAGGCGGCGATCAGCTTCGCGTAGGTGCCCAATGTGGACAGACCGTACTGGCCGATGATGAAGGCCATCGCGCCGAACGCACCCAGCGGCGCGACCCGCATGATCCAGCCCATCACCTTGAAGATGACCTGCTGCACCTGGTCGACGAAGCCCAGCACCAGCGGCGCCCGCTCCCGCCCGACCGCGGCCAGCGCCACGCCGAAGAACACCGCGAACACCAGCACCTGCAACAGCTGGTTCTGCGCGAAGGCGTTCACCACGCTGTCGGGGATGGTGTGCAGCAGGAAGTCCCCGACCGAGGGCAGCTGGCCGCCCTTGGTCTGCGCGGTGACCGCTTTCGGGTCGAGCGTCGCCGGGTTGATGTCGAGCCCGGCACCGGGGCGGAAGACGTTCGCCACGACCAGGCCGAACAGCAGCGCGAACGTCGTCACGACCTCGAAGTAGACGATCGCCTTGAGTCCGATTCGTCCGACCGCTTTGATGTCGCCGACCGCCGCGATCCCGGTCACCACGACGCAGAAGATCAGCGGCGCGATGATCATCTTGATCAGCCGGATGAAGCCGTCGCCGACCGGCTTGAGCTGGGCACCGAGCCCCGGCCAGAAGTGCCCGACCAGCACGCCGGCGACCACCGCCACGAGCAGTTGCACGAACACCGAAGTCCACCAGCGCTTCTTGTTCTCCGCCATGGCCGGACCCTAGGCATCGGATGTTCCAGCGGTGTTAACGCTCGCAGTGACGTACCCGACGCCCGCCGGGGCCGCTGCGGCAGACTGGTCGCGTGGGCAAGCGGAAGCAGGTCCGCGTCGGCCCGCCGCCGACGACGGCCGAGGAGTTCGGCGACGTGCTGTTCGCCGCCGTACCGGGCGACGCGGACTGGCTGGCGCCGGACTACACCCTGCCGCCCGCCCTCGCGTCGGCTGCCGATCCGGTCGCCGGGCAGCTGATCGCCCGCGCGTGCCGGGGTGGCTGGCTGCCCGAAGACCTCCACCAGGCGGCCCGGCGCCGCCTGGACGAGTTCGCCGGCTCGTACCTGCTCGACACCCTCGCCGCCTACGCCGGGCAGTTCACCACCGTGCACCCGGACTGGCTGGCCCAGCTCGACGCGGCGGGCGGCGTCCGCTGGTGGAACGAAACCGAGCCACACCTGCCGCAATGGGCGGCGAAGCACATCCTCACGCCATCCGAAGCGGTGGCCGCGGTCATCTCCGCCTTCGGCCTGCTGAAGACGCTGCCCCCGGTGACCGTGGTGCTGCCCGCGCCGGGCACTCCGCTGCCGCGCCCGGCAGGTCACCCCGTCGACGACAAGAAGCTGAGCCGGGTCCGCGCGCTGCTCGCGAAAGCCGAGTCGAGCTCGTTCCCGGAGGAGGCCGAGGCCCTTTCGGCGAAGGCGCAGGAGCTGATGACCCGCCACGCCCTCGACCGGGCCCTGGTGGAGGCGGCCACCGGCGCACCGGACCGCCCCGCGGCCCGCAGAATCTGGCTGGACACGCCGTACACCGACGCGAAGTCGCTGCTGGTCCACGTGGTCGCGAAGGCCAACCGTTGCCAGGCGATCTTCGATGCGCGCTGGGACTTCGTGACCGTGGTCGGCGACGCCCTGGACGCCGTCGAGCTGCTGACGACGTCGTTGCTGGTCCAGGCGACCCGCGCGATGATCGCCGACCCGGCGGGCCGGTCCCGCGATTTCCGGAAGTCGTTCCTGGTTTCGTACGCCACCCGCATCGGCGAGCGGCTCGAGCAGACGGCGGAAGCGACGATCGCCTCGGTGCCGGATCTGCTGCCGGTGCTGGCCTCGCGCGAGGCCGAGGTGGCGGCGGCGTTCACCGAGCTGTTTCCCGAGGTGGTGAGCAAGTCGGTGACCGTGCGCAGCCACGAAGGGTGGGGCGCGGGGCGGGAGGCCGCCGACCGCGCCCGCCTCGGTGAGTGACTACAGGAAGATCTTCACCAGC
The DNA here is from genome assembly GCF_040610315.1 of Amycolatopsis sp. NPDC004169. Lineage (NCBI taxonomy): Bacteria > Bacillati > Actinomycetota > Actinomycetes > Pseudonocardiales > Pseudonocardiaceae > Amycolatopsis > Amycolatopsis sp. NPDC004169. The sequence continues at coordinate 230,656 of NZ_JBEXMD010000002.1, read as the reverse complement.
TGGTCCCGGCCGTCCTGGTCGCGGAGCAGGATCTGCTTGCCCGCCTTGAGTTCGGCGTCGACGAACTCGTAGACGAGCAGGGCCCGGTTGACCAGGTCGACCTTTTTGAGACCGGTGCGGTCCTGCAGTTTCGCCAGCGCATCGACCGCTTCGGCGATCAACGCGACGTTGACTCGGTCGACCACGGTCGACCGGCTCTCCTCGCCCGCGGGCATGCCGCCTCCTCTGCTCACCACACCAGCATGGCAGGTTCCACACCGAAAACCCACATTTTCTGCATGTAATCCGCACGGAGACGGTTGTGATCACCGTCCCCACAGCTCTACAGTCGACAGCAGCCTGCTTTGACGAGCGGGCTCGCCCCTGGCGCGGACCAGTCACCCATGCGGACTGGTCGTGGCGTCGGGAAGCCGGACCAGCTTCCCGCTCAGGGAGACAGGTGACCGATGGGCCGAGGAGGGGCGGCCAACCGGTGGCCGGCCGCGGCGAGAGCCGCGACCCGAAAGTGGTCCCCGGTTCGACGTGCCAACGCGGGCGCCGGATCGGGCCGGAAAGGAACAGGCACGAGCATGGGTGCCGAAATCGAGCGTGCGGATCCGTCCGCACCTCAGGAAACAGCGCTGGAAGACGACGTTCCGTCCCGGTTCGCGCGCGTCCGGATCGAGACGACGGCGGTGAGGGCAGAAGTGGAAGTGCCACCTTCCCAGACCCGGCGGTTGCTCGCCACGATCCTGGATGTGCTCGTCGTGCTCGGGAGCGTCACCGGTCCCGCCCTCACGTTGAAGGCTGCGCCGGCGGGTTTTCCGGGGTGGGCGACGACCGGAACGATCACGGTTCAGCTCGCCTTGCTGGCGCTCGTCGCGGTGTCCACGCACCGCCGCAGCCCGGCAACGATCTGACCACCGCAGCCGAGGGAGTCCCGCTTCGGCGGGTGCTTCCCCGGCTGCGGTCAGACCTCCCGGCGGGCGTACTTCTCCAGCTCCGGCCGCCCGAACGGCAGCTCGCCCTCGTCCAGCGCCCCGCAATCCAGCCCCCGCAGGAGGTACACCGCCAGCGCCTGGGCCGTCGCCGGTTCGTCCAGCACTCCCCCCGCCGTCTTCTCCGCGTACGCGCGCAACCTCTGCACCGCCTCCGGGAACCCCGCGCGGTAGAACCTGTACGTCGCCGCGAAACGGGTCGGCAGCTGGTGCGGGTGCAGGTCCCAGCCCTGGTAGAAGCCACGCTCCAGGGACCTTCGCACCAAGCGGAGGTGCTCGGCCCACGCCGTCGGCAAGGCGTCGCCGATCGGGAGGCGGTTGGTCGAACCGTCCGACAACCGGACGCCCGTGCCCGCCGCCGCGACCTGCATCAGGCCCTTGGCCAGGTCCGCCGCCGGGTGCTCCATGCTCTGATATGCCGCCGCGATGCCCAGGCCCGCGCTGTAGTCGTACGTCCCGTAGTGCAGACCCGAACAGCGCCCCGCCGCCGCCTGCACGATCCGCGCCACCGACAGCGTCCCGTCCACGTCCACAATGGACTGGGCGGTCTCGATCTGGACCTCGAAGCGCAGCGCCCCTTCAGCCAGCTCGTACGCGGTTTCCAGCCGGGCGAGGACTTCCGCGGCCACCGAGACCTGCTCCACCGCCGTCACCTTCGGCAGCGTGACGACGAACCCGGCCGGGAGCGAGCCGTGCTCCAGCAGCGATCCCAGGAACAGGTCGAGGGTGCGGATGCCTCGCCGGCGCGTCGCCGCTTCGAAGCTCTTGAAGCGGATGCCGCAGAACGGTGTGCCGCCGGTGGTCGCCAGGGTCTGCCCGGCCGCGCGGGCCGCCGCGTCCTCGACGTCGTCCGGGACGCGGCCGAAGCCGTCCTCGAAGTCGATGCGCAGGTCCTCGATCGGCTCGGTCAGCAGCTTCGCGCGGACGCGTTCGTACACGTCGGCGTCGACGCCGAGGAGGTCGCCGTGCTCGACGAACACGCGCATCGCCTGCTTGCCCCAGTCCGCAACCAGGCGCGTCTTGTACCGCGAAGCCGGGACGTAGACGGTGTGCACGGGCTGACGTCCCGGCCGCTCCCCCGGGTACGACGCCGCGACGCGCGCGTCGGCCGCAGCCAGGCGCGCGTCGGCGGCGTCGTAGACGTCTTCGGGCAGCCGCACTACTTGATCTTCTCGTACGCGGGCAGCGTCAGGAAGTCCGGGAACTCGTCGGCCAGCGCGACCTGCTCGAACAGCTCCACCGCGGGCTCCAGCAGCTCCGGCTTGAGCTCGCCGGCCAGCTCGCCGCGGACGTCGGCCAGCACGCCGCGCACCAGCTCCGCGGTGACCGCGTCCCCACTGTCCAAAGTGGTCCCGTTCTTGACCCACTGCCAGATCTGCGAGCGCGAGATCTCGGCGGTGGCGGCGTCCTCCATCAGGTTGTGGATGGCCGCCGCGCCGTTGCCGCCCAGCCAGGAGGCGATGTACCGGACGCCGACGTCGACCGCGGCGCGCAGGCCGGCCGCCGTCGCGCCACCCGGGGTCGAAGCGACGTCCAGCAGCTGGTCGGCGGTGACGCTGACCTCGTCCCGGGTGCGGTCCAGCTGGTTCGGCTTGTCGCCGAGGACCTTGTCGAACTCCTCCTTGCAGAGCTCGACCATGCCCGGGTGGGCGACCCAGGAGCCGTCGAAGCCGTCGCCGGCCTCGCGGGACTTGTCCGCGTGGACCTTCTCGAAGGCACCCTTGTTGACCTCGGGGTCCTTGCTGGGGATGAACGCGGCCATGCCGCCGATCGCGAAGGCGCCGCGCTTGTGGCAGGTGCGCACGAGCAGCTCGGTGTAGGCGCGCATGAACGGCGCGGTCATGGTGACCGAGTTGCGGTCCGGCAGCACGAACTTCTCGCCCGCGTCGCGGAAGTACTTGATGACGCTGAACAGGTAGTCCCAGCGGCCGGCATTGAGGCCCGAGGCGTGCTCGCGCAGCTCGTAGAGGATCTCCTCCATCTCGAACGCGGCCGGGATGGTCTCGATCAGCACGGTGGCGCGGACGGTGCCGTGCTCGATGCCGAGCGCCTTCTCGGCGTGGGTGAAGACGTCGTTCCAGAGCCGCGCTTCGAGGTGGCTCTCCATCTTCGGCAGGTAGTAGTACGGGCCCTTGCCGCGCTTGAGCAGTTCGGCGGCGTTGTGGAAGAAGTGCAGGCCGAAGTCGACGAGCGCGCCGACGCCCTCGCGGCCGCCGAAGGTGAGGTGGGCTTCGGGCAGGTGCCAGCCGCGCGGGCGGACCACGATCGTGGCGTGCTCGACGTCGTCCTTCAGCGCGTAGCTCTTGCCGCCGCTTTCCAGGGTGATCGTCTCGCGGACGGCGTCGTACAGGTTGACCTGGCCGGAGACCACGTTGTGCCAGTGCGGGGTGTTGGCGTCCTCGAGGTCGGCCAGCCACACCTTGGCGCCGGAGTTGAGCGCGTTGATGGTCATCTTGCGGTCGGTCGGCCCGGTGATCTCGACGCGGCGATCGCGGAGCGCCTCCGGGGCCCCGGCGACCTGCCAGTCGCCGTCGCGGATCTCCTTGGTCTCCGGCAGGAAGTCGAGCTTGCCGGTGGTCCGGGCCTCTTCGCGGCGCTTGCTCCGCGCCCGGAGCAGCTCGTCGCGGCGGCCGGCGAAGGCGTCGTGGAGGCCGGCGAGGAAGGCGAGCGCCTCCGGCGTGAGGATCTCGTCGCCGCGCTCGACCGGGTCGCCCAGCACCTGGACTTCAGAAGACATGGGGAAACACCTCGAGGGTTCGGATCTTTGGATAACGGCCCTACGGTTTTCTACCAGCCGGACTATAGTTTCTGCATAGCGGAAGCTCAACGCCGACGTAAGGAGGGCCACCGTGCCGGCGGAGAAGAACGGTCGCGACGGCGGCGTCCAGTCCCTGCAGCGTGCCTTCGAGCTGCTGGAACACCTCGCGGACACCGGTGGCGAGGCCAGCCTGTCGGAGCTGGCGACGCTGTCCGGGCTGCCGATGCCGACGATCCACCGGCTCATCCGCACGCTGGTCGACCTGGGGTACGTCCGCCAGAACACGAACCGCCGCTACGCGCTCGGCGCACGCCTGATCCGGCTGGGCGAGAACGCGAGCATGCAGTTCGGCGCGTGGGCGCGGCCGCTGCTGGCGGAGCTGGTGGAGGAGGTCGGCGAGACGGCCAACCTGGCGGTCCTGGAGCGCGACGAGGTCGTGTACGTGGCCCAGGTGCCGTCGAAGCACTCGATGCGGATGTTCACCGAGGTCGGACGGCGGTTGCTGCCGCACGGGACCGGCGTGGGCAAGGCGATGCTGGCGCACCTGCCCGCTTCGGACGTGCGTTCGCTGCTTTCGCGCACCGGGATGCCCGCGTACACGGAGCACACGTTCACGGACCCGGACGCGCTGGCGGTGGAGCTGTCGCGGATCGCTTCGCAGGGGTACGCGCTGGACGAGGCGGAGCAGGAACTGGGCGTGCGGTGCGTCGCGGTGGCGGTGCCGGGGGCGCCGGTCCCGGCGGCGGTTTCGGTGTCGGGGCCGTCCGGACGGCTGACCGCCGAGGCGGTGGCGCACATCGCCCCGGCGGTGCAGCGGGTGGCGGACGCCCTGGGAGCGAGCCTCTCCCAGGCGGCGATCACGGTCTAACGCTGAATGATCATCCGACCACTCGAACCGCCAGCATGGCCCGATGTCCGAAGTGCTCCGCGCCGACGAAGCCCAACGAGCGCCCGCCGAGAAGGCGGCGGCGCTCGACGACGTGCTCGCCGAGCTGGACGCGCGGCTCAAGCAGGTAATCCAGCTCACCGAGCAGCTCGTCGAGATGAAGCTGTCGGCTAAGTGAGCTCCCCTTCCAGCAGGTCCATCAGCAGCCCGTCGTGCCAGGTGCCGTCCGGGGCGCGTTCGTAGTTCCGGAGCACCCCGACCGGCCGGAATCCCACCTTCGTGTACACCCGGATCGCCGTCTCGTTGGACGCCGCCGGGTCGATCGTCAGCCGGTGGTGTCCCTCGGCGAACAGGTGGCGGGCCAGCGCCCGGATCGCGTCCGTGCCGATACCGCGGCCGTGGAACTCCGGGTGCACCGAGATGTCGATGCCCGCGTGGCGGTACTGCGGGTCCAGCTCTTCGCAGCTCTGGATCAGCCCGACGACCTCGCCGTCGAACTCGATCACGTAGACGTGGTAACCCTCTTCGGCCTCGTACAGGCCTTCGGTCTCGCGATCCGGGTCGCCCCACCAGCGGGCGACCTCCGGGGTGGCCAGGATTTCGCGCAGCCGGACGCGGTCGGCTGGGCCGATCGGACGCAAGCGCACCCGATCTCCGTGAATGGCGGGCATGATGGGTCCTTCCTCGTAGCGAATGACGGCTTCGGGGCGTCTTCCACGAGGAGGGGCGCGCGTGCGTCAACCGGGCATGCCCGGATTCTGCGCCGGCGCGCCCGCCGCCGTCACCCGAATATCGCCGGAGACCGCATGGACACGCACGCCGGTGCCTTGGCCTGGCTCGCGCAGGGCGCCGCTTCGAACCTCCTGGACCGGCTCGTCGACCGCGCGCTCGACGGCTCACCCGCGTCGCCCGCCTGGCCGGGCCCGGCGAAGACCGCCGCGGGCACCGTCGAGATCACCGTGCGGCACCACGGCGCGAAGGGCCGGACACCGGTGATCCTCACGATGCAGGAGGACGGCGGCCGCACCGGCACGGCGTTCTCGGCGATCCTCGGCCACACGGCCCGCATCGCGGTCCCCAGCGGCCGCTACTTCAGCGCGGCGATGGTGGTCGACCCGGCCCACCGCACGCTGCAGGGCATCGGCTGGTCCCACCTGACCGTGCCGGCCCGCGGGACGTCCCCGTGCCTCATCCCGGTGAACCGCCCGTCGGCGCCGGTGATCCTGCAGCTGGGGCTGCGCAAGGCGGACGGGACGCCGTTGTTCCGGCTGGAGCCGCCGGCGAAGGTCCGCTAGCCGAGCAGGGCGTCCACGAAGGCACCGGGCTCGAACGGCGCCAGGTCGTCCGGCCCCTCGCCGAGCCCGACCAGCTTCACCGGCACCCCCAGCTCCTTCTGGACCTGGAACACGATGCCGCCCTTGGCCGTCCCGTCCAGCTTCGTCAGGACGATGCCCGTCACGTCGATCACCTCGGCGAACACCCGGGCCTGCATCAGCCCGTTCTGGCCCGTCGTCGCGTCCAGGACCAGCAGGACCTCGTCGACCTTGGCCTGCTTCTCCACGACGCGCTTGACCTTGCCCAGCTCGTCCATCAGGCCCGTCTTCGTGTGCAGGCGGCCCGCCGTGTCGACCAGGACCGCGTCCACGCCCGTGTCCACGCCGCGCTTGACCGCGTCGAACGCCACCGCCGCCGGGTCCGCCCCCTCCTTGCCGCGGACGACCTCCGCCCCCACGCGCTCGGCCCACGTCTGCAGCTGGTCGGCCGCCGCCGCGCGGAACGTGTCCGCCGCTCCCAGCAGGACCGTTCCGCCCTGGGCGACCAGGACGCGGGCGAGCTTGCCCGTTGTCGTCGTCTTGCCGGTGCCGTTCACGCCCGCCACCAGCACCACCGCGGGCTGCTTGCGCCCGTCGACCGTGTGCGGCAACGCCCGGACCGCCCGGTGGCCGTCGGTGGACAGCTGCGCCGTCAGCACCTCGTGCAGCACCTCGCGCGCCTCCGCCGAGGACCGCACCGCGCGCCGGGACAGCTCGTCGCGCAGGCGCTCGACGATCTGGTTCGTGGTGGCCGCACCCAGGTCGGCCATCAGCAGCGTGTCTTCGACGTCCTGCCAGGAGTCCTCGTCGAGGTCGCCCGCGCCGAGCAGGCCCAGCAGGCTCGTCCCGAACACCGAGCGGGACTTCGACAGCCGGCCGCGCAGCCGCTCCATGCGGCCGGTCGCCGGATCGATCTCCTCGGCGGCCGGGGCCGGTTCGACGACCTCGGCGTCCGGCAGCTTGACGTCGCGGACCGTGCGCTGGGCCGAGTCGCGCGGCACCGCCGCGTCGTCGCCCACCGCGGGCTGGCCGTCGACCTCCGGCCGGTCCTCGACCGGGTGCTCGGGGGCTTCGGCCTCGGCCGTGCCGCCGGGCGCGAGCGCGATGCCCCCGCTGGCCGCGTACGAACCGCCCTTCGGTTTCGCCTCGACCTCGCGCTGGGCGTCCAGGCTGATCCGCCGCCTGCGTGCGATCAGCAGGCCGGTCACCAGCAGGGCGACCAGGACGACGACGGCGACGACTACGAACAGGAACCAGGTGCTCGACACGGACCCATCCTTTCATCCGCGCTCCCCCGCCCCGGACACCCCGTCCGCACAGGCAATTCATCACCACCTAGGTCGCGATTGGGCCAAGACTTCACCAAGTGGGTTGCGTCACACAGGAGCCTCCACTAAACCCCTCCGGATGGGGAAAAGCGCGAGCCACGGCTTCCGGGTGATCGGCCTGATTTCGGGCACGTCGCTCGACGGCATCGACGTGGCCGCAGCCGATCTGCACGCCGAGGACGACACCGTCGTCCTGACACCGCTCGGCGAGCTGGAAATCCCCTACCCGGAGCCCCTCCGCGAAGCCCTGCTCGCCGCGCTGCCGCCGAACCCGTGCACCGCCGGCGAGCTGACCCGGCTCGACACCGGCGTCGGCCAGGCGTTCGCCGACGCCGCCGCGCGCGGTGCCGAAGAGCTGGCCGGCACCGCGGACCTGGTCGCGTCGCTGGGCCAGACGGTCTTCCACTGGGTGGCGGACGGCCGCGTCCGCGGCACGCTGCAACTCGGCCAGCCCGCCTGGATCGCCGAACGCACCGGGCTGCCCGTGTGCGCCGACCTGCGCGCCCGTGACGTCGCCGCGGGCGGCCACGGGGCACCGCTGGCCAGCACGCTCGACCACCTGTGGCTGCGCGGCCTCGCCGAGGACACCGGCCGTCCGGTCGCCGCGCTCAACCTCGGCGGCATCGCGAACATCACCGTCGTCGCCGAGGACCGGCCGGTGATCGCCTACGACACCGGCCCCGCCAACGCCTTGCTCGACCTCGCGGCCCACCGCGTGCGCGGACAGCGCAGCGACGTCGACGGAAAGCTCGCGCTCGGCGGGTCGGTCCGCCGGGACCTGCTCGGGCGGCTGCAGGCCGACCCGTACTTCGCCGCCCCGCCGCCGAAGTCCACCGGCAAGGAGCACTTCAACGCGGACTTCCTCGACACCGCACTCGCCGGCCTGGACCCGGTCGAGCCCGGCGACCTGCTCGCGACGCTGACCGAACTGACCGCCGTCACCGTGGCCGACCAGTGCCGCCGGCACGGCGTCACGACCGTCATCGCCTCCGGCGGCGGCGTCGCGAACCCGGCGCTGATGGCCGCGCTGGTCCGCGCCCTGCCGTCGGCCGTGGTCAAGACCAGCGACGACCTCGGGCTGCCCGGTGCCGGCAAGGAGGCGTACCTGACCGCGTTGCTGGGCTGGCTGACCTGGTGCGGTGTGCCCGGTACCGTGCCGTCGGCGACCGGTGCCCGCGGTCCGCGCGTGCTCGGCGCGCTGGTCCCGGGCGCCGGCCCCCTGATCCTTCCCGCCCCGCTGGGGGGCAGCGTGACCCGGTTGCGAGTCGCGGAGAAGGCCGGAGAACGGTAGGAGTGATCCATGCGCGGTGTCGACCTCGCCATCATCGTGGTCTACCTGGCGGCCATGCCGCTGATCGGCGTGCTCGTCGGCCGGAGACAACGGTCGGCGGCCGACTACTTCGTCGGTGAGCGCAGCCTCCCGTGGGGCGCCGTGATGCTGTCCGTGGTGGCCACGGAGACCTCGACGCTGACCGTGATCAGCACGCCCGGGCTGGTCTTCGGCAACGCGTTCCTGTTCCTGCAGCTGGCGTTCGGCTACATCATCGGCCGGACGGTCGCCGCGTTCGTGCTGCTGCCGCGGTACTTCCGGGGCAACCTCGTCAGCGCGTACGCGTTCCTCGGGAAGCGGTTCGGCTCCGGACTGCAGGGCACCGCGTCGGTCACGTTCGTGATCACGCGGCTGCTCGCCGAAGGTGTGCGCCTGTTCGCCGGCGCGATCCCGATCAAGGTGATCCTCGGCCACTACGGCATCCACCTCGACTACTGGGTGATCGTCGTCATCCTCACCGCACTGACGCTGGTCTACGCCTACATCGGCGGGATCAAGGCGGTCGTCTGGGTCGACGTCATCCAGCTGTCGCTCTACCTGGGTGGCGCCGCGGTGGCCGCGATCGTGCTGCTGAACAAGCTGCCCGCCGACTGGGCCTCGCAGGCGTCCGCGGACGGCAAGTTCATGCTCGTCGACTTCTCGAAGAACCTGCTGACCAGCCCGTACGCCTTCGTGACGGCGGTGCTCGGCGGCGCGGCGCTGTCGATGGCCTCCCACGGCGCCGACCAGCTGATCGCGCAGCGGCTGCTGGCCACGCGCAGCCTGCGCGACGGCCAGAAGGCGCTGATCGGCAGCGGCATCATCGTCACCGTCCAGTTCGCGTTGTTCCTGCTGGTCGGCGCGATGCTCTGGGTGTTCAACGGCCGGAAGTCCGTGGCGCAGCTCGGGTTGCAGAGCCCGGACGACGTGTTCTCGCGGTTCATCATCGACGACCTGCCGGTCGGCGTCTCCGGCCTGCTCATCGCCGGTGTCCTCGCCTCGACGATGGGCGCTCTGGCCTCGGCGCTCAACGCGCTTTCGACGTCGACCGTGGCGGACCTCTACCAGCGGTTCACCAAACGTTCACCCGAGGATTCGAAACTGCTGCAGCACGGTCGCATGTGGACACTGATCTGGGCCGTCGTGTTCGCGGTGTTCGCGTCGCTGTTCTCCACCACGAAGAACTCGGTGATCGAGCTCGGGCTGGCCATCACCGGCTACACCTACGGCGCGCTGCTCGGCTCGTTCCTGCTCGGCCTGCTGATCAAGAAGGCGCGGCAGGTGGACGCGATCGTCGCGTTCGTGGTCACGGTGGTGGTGATGGCGTTCGTGATCCTCGGCGTGAAGTTCAACGCGAAGACCGGCGGCCTGATCGGCGTCGACTTCGGCAAGGCGGCCGGGGACAAGGTGGCGCTCGCCTACCCGTGGTACACGCTGATGGGCGTGGTCATCACCCTGCTCGTCGGCGGCCTGCTCTCGCTGCGGCACCGCACGCCGGACCCGAAGGCGGCCGAGGCCGAAGCCGTGGCCGAGGAAGTCCGCGCCGCCTGATTCTTCTGAACCGTTTCCGGCGGGCGCCCGTGTCGCATTGCGGGAGCCCGCCGAAAAGCGGCGGGAGGATTTTCGAAGGTGGATTCCATGAAGCGGATGACGGTGGCGCTCGCGGCGGGTGCCCTGCTGGTCGGCGGCGCGGCGACGGCTTCGGCCACTCCGGCGGCCCCGAAGGTGGCGGACGCGATCCAGGTCCCGGCGGGCAACCGGCCGGTCGCGGCCTACCCCGCGGAGGGCGTGCAGATCTACGGCTGCACGAACGGCGCGTGGACGCTGATCCAGCCCGCCGCGGTCCTGTCGAAGCACGGGAAACCGGTGGCGCTGCACAGCAAGGGCCCGGTCTGGACGTCCATCGTGGACGGCAGCACGGTCGGCGCGGCCGCGGTGGCGACCTCGCCGCGCAAGGACGCGATCCCGGAGGTGCTGCTCAAGGCGAACCTCAACACCGGCGACGGGATCTTCGGCAAGGTGACGTACGTCCAGCGCTTGAACACCCGCGGTGGCGTGGCCCCGGCGGGCGCGTGCACGGACGGTGTGCAGGCCGCGGTCCGGTACTCGGCGGACTACGCCTTCTGGGTCGCCGGCTGAAAACCGCGGGTTCTTCCCCCCTGCTCCCCGTAGCCTGAACCCGGGAGAGCAGGGGGTTTCGCATGGCGTTCTTCATCGGGCTCGGTGCGGTCCTGGCCGTGGTGCTCGTCATCGCGCTGGTCGTGGACCGGTCCGACCGCAAGCGCGGGGTCAAGCGCGGCATGCTCACGCCCCGCGGGCGCCGGCCGCGGATCGGCGACGCGCAGTGGATGGGCAGCGACCTCAGGCATTACGAGCCCCGCGCGCGAGGCGAAGACCGCACCGCCCCGCGTGAGGACGACGTCAGCTGACCGGGACCGGGTCTTCCTCGGTCGTGCGCAGGCGCTGCGAAATCACCTTCGTGATGCCGTCGCCCTGCATGCTCACGCCGTAGAGGGCGTCGGCGATCTCCATGGTCGGCTTCTGGTGGGTGATGATGATCAGCTGCGACGAGTCGCGCAGCTGCTCCAGCAGCCCGATCAGCCGGCGCATGTTGGTGTCGTCCAACGCGGCCTCGACCTCGTCCATGACGTAGAACGGTGACGGCCGGGCGCGGAAGATCGCGACCAGCATGCCCACCGCGACCAGCGACTTCTCGCCACCGGACAGCAGCGAAAGCCGCTTGACCTTCTTGCCCGGCGGGCGCGCCTCGACGTCGACGCCGGTGGCCAGCAGGTCGTCCGGCTCGGTGAGCACCATCCGGCCCTCGCCGCCCGGGAAGAGCACGCCGAACACCGTCTCGAACTCGCGCGCGACGTCCGCGTACGCCGAGGCGAAGACCTCGAGGATCTTCTCGTCGACCTGCTTGATGACGGCTTCGAGGTCCTTGCGGGTGTCCTTGAGGTCCTCCAGCTGCGTGGAGAGGAACTTGTACCGCTCCTCCAGCGCCGCGAACTCCTCCAGTGCGAGGGGGTTCACCTTGCCCAGCAGCGACAGGTCCTTCTCGGCGCGCTTGGCGCGGCGGGCCTGGGTCTCGCGGTCGTAGGGCATCGGCGGCGGCGGGGTGACGTCCTCGCCGCGGTCCTTGGCCGCCTCGTACTCGGCCATCTCGCCCGCGCTCGGCGGGACCGGGACGTCCGGGCCGTACTCGCGGACGAGGTCCTCGAGCCCCATGCCGAAGTCCTCGGCGATCTTCGCTTCCAGTGTCTCCAGCCTCAGCCGCTGCTCGGCGCGCAGCACCTCGTCGCGGTGCACGGCGTCGGTCAGCTTCTCCAGCTCGCCGGTGAGCTCGCGGACCTTCGCGCGGACACCGGTCAGGGCCTGCTCGCGGCTCTGGCGGCGGGCCTGGACCTCATCGCGTTCGGCGGCGGCGCGCTGGACCGAGTGCTCGATGCGCTCCAGCGCGATCTCGCCGGCGTTGACGACGGCGTTGGCGATTTCGGCGCCGCGCTTGCGGGCCGCGGCGGCCCGCTCGGCGCGCTCGCGGGCCTGCTGCTCGGCGTGCGCGGCGCGGCGGAGGCCTTCGGCCTTGCCGGCGATGCTGCGGGCGCGCTCTTCGGAGGTGCGCTGCGCGAGCCGCGCCTCCATCTCCTCCTGCCGCACGACGGCCAGTTCCTCGACGGCGGCGTCGCGCTCGGCGGTGTCCGGGTCGTCCTCGACCGGCTGCTCGGCGACGGCGGCGAGCCGTTCCTCCAGCTCGGCGAGCTGGGCCAGCGCGTGGACGCGGCTCTGCTCGACCTTCGCGCGCTGCCCGGTGATCCGCTCGACCTCGGCCTGGGCTTGGCGGGCGGCCTGCTGCAGCCGGCTGAGCCGCTCCGAAGAGCGCGCCTTCCGGACCTTCGCCTCGCCGAGGGCGTCCTTGGCCTGGGACACCTCTTCGCGACGCGCCTGCTGCTCGGCGCGGGCGCCTTCCAGCTCGGCCGCGTACCGCTCCAGCGAGCGCTCGGCCAGGCGGAGCCGCTCGGCCGCCTCGTCGACCGCGGCCTGGACCTCGATCACGCTCTCGCGCTTGCCCGAGCCGCCGATCGCCCAGCGGGCGCCGAAGACGTCGCCCTCGGCGGTGACCGCGCGGACGTCCGGGTGCACCGCGACCAGCTGCCGGGCCGCGTCGAGGTCGCGGACGATGGCCAGCTTCTCGAGGGCCTGCTCGACGGCGGGCCGCAGCTGGGCAGGCGCGGTGACGACCTCGCGGGCCCAGCGCGCGCCTTCCGGCAGCGACGGCCACGAGTACGTGTCCACAGTGGACTCGGGACCGCCGAGCAGGATGCCCGCACGGCCGGAATCCGTTTCCTTCAGGTACTTCAGGGCGCGCAGGGCGTCTTCACCGCCCGCGACGGCGATCGCGTCGGCGACCGGGCCGAGGGCCGCGGCCAGCGCGACTTCGTGGCCCGGCTCGACGGTCAGCAGCGCGGCGACCGAGCCCAGCAAGCCCGGCAGCTGGTGGGCCGCGCCGAGCAGCGCGCCCGCGCCGTCCTTGCGCTTGAGCCCGATGGACAGGGCCTCGACGCGCGCCTTCTCGGACGCGATCTCGCGCTCGGCCGCGCGCTCGGCCTTGACCAGCTCCTCGACGCGGGCCTTCGCCGCGTTGTTGGCCTCGACCGCGCGGTCGTGGCGATCCATCAGACCGGCGTCGTCGGACTCTTCGGCGCCGCCTTCGGCCTGGGCCATCTCGAGTTCTTCGACGGCGATCTCGGCGCGCTCGGCGGCTTCCTCGAGGGAGACGCTGAGGCGGTCGATCTCGTCGGAGGTGGCGCCGTTCTTGCTGCGCAGCGCCTCGACCTGGCCGGTCAGCTTGGCCATGCCCTCGCGGCGGTCGGCGATGGCGCGGACGGCGGCCCAGTGCGCGCGCTCGGCGGCCTGGACGCGCTGTTCGAGGTCCTCGCGGCGCAGCACGGTCTGGGCGAGCAGCTCCCGGGCCTCCATGACGGCCTCGTTGAGCTCTTCCTCCTGCTCGGCGACGCGCTCGGCCTCTTCGAGGAGCTCTTCGGGATCGCGGCCGCCGGTGTTCGCCGCGACGTCGGCGGAGAGGTGCCGCTGGCGCTCGATGGCCAGGCGGACGGTGCCGCGCAGCCGCTCGGCCAGTGCGGACAGCTTGTACCAGGTCTCCTGGGCGGTCTGCAGGAGCGGCGCGTCCTCGGCGAGCGAGGCTTCCAGCTCGGCTTCCTCCGCGGAGACGATCTCGAGGGTCTGCTCGACCTCGGCGCGGCGCGCGCGGGCCGTCTTCTCGTCGGCCTCTTCGCGCGCGATCGCGTCGCGCTGGGTGACCAGGTCGTCGGCGAGCAGGCGCAGGCGGGAGTCGCGCAGCTCAGACTGGACCGACTGGGCCTTGCGGGCGATCTCGGCCTGCTTGCCCAGCGGCTTGAGCTGGCGGCGCAGCTCGGTCGTCAGGTCGCCGAGGCGGTCGAGGTTGCCCTGCATGTTGGCCAGCTTGCGCAGGGTCTGTTCCTTGCGCTTGCGGTGCTTGAGGACACCGGCGGCCTCTTCGATGAAGGCGCGGCGCTCTTCGGGCTTGGACTCCAGGATCGCCGAGAGCTGGCCCTGCCCGACGATGACGTGCATCTCGCGGCCGATGCCGGAGTCGGACAGCAGTTCCTGGACGTCCATCAGGCGGCAGCGGTCGCCGTTGATCTCGTACTCGCTGGCGCCGTCGCGGAACATCCGGCGGGTGATCGAGACCTCGGTGTACTCGATCGGCAGCGCGCCGTCGGTGTTGTCGATGGTGAGGGTGACCTCGGCGCGGCCGAGCGGGGCGCGGCCCGCCGTGCCGGCGAAGATGACGTCCTCCATCTTGCCGCCGCGCAGGTCCTTGGCGCCCTGGGTGCCCATGACCCAGCGCAGGGCGTCGAGCACGTTGGACTTGCCCGAGCCGTTCGGCCCGACCACGCAGGTGATGCCCGGTTCGAAGCGCAGCGTGGTGGCCGAGGCGAAGGACTTGAAGCCCTTGAGCGTCAGGCTTTTCAGGTGCACTTGGTGCTGACCCCTCTGGCCGCGGGTACTGGCGGTTCAATCGTCCCAGGCTACCTGGGGGTGTCCGGAGGCCGCCGGACGCGCCCCTTCCTCGGCGCGCCTAGCACACCCGCCGTGGCCTCAGCAACACCACGAGCCACACCGGCCCCGGACGGACCAAGGGGGCACGCTACCGCTCGACGAAGCCGGTGAGTCCCCCTTTCGGGTCGGACCACCGCTCGGCAACGTGCTCCACACTTCCGGGTGATTCTCCGGACCGTAACGCGGACAACAGCCGCTGACAGTGGTCACGACTACCTTCCGCTATCACCTCGACACGCCCGTCGGCCAGGTTGCTCGCACTCCCGACCAGACCAAGTTCCAGCGCGCGGCTGCGCGTCCACCAGCGGAAACCGACGCCTTGGACGCGGCCGCGCACCCACGCCGTCAGCCGGGTGTGGGTTTCTTCCTCACTCACGCCGTTCCTCACTTCCGGGTCAACTGACCGCGCACAGTAACGGATCAAGGCCACTACCTGGGCGAATACCCACACGCCGGTGATAACCTCCCCGCCGAGGTCGATCCCCCGCCGTGGCTGTGCGTCCGCCGACAAGCCCGTTCCCGACCTCACCGAGCCAGAACCGCGCCTCCCCGCAATCCCCAAGGAGCCCCGTATGCCCCGCCCCGACGGGTCGGATTCGAGCTCTCGGATCACCAGGATCGACACCGCGCCGCCCAGGAGCAGCAAACCGAACCGCACCGGGTACGTCGTGCTCGGGGTGGCCGGGCTGGTCGTCGCGACCGCGTTCGCCGCCGTGGCCGAGCTCGCCGGACCGGGCCCCGCGTCCACCGCGGGCGGCACGGGTGGCCCCGGCGGCCAGGGCACCCTCCCGGCCGGCGTCCAGACGCTGCCGGCCACGCCGTCGTCGAGCGACCCGGCGTCCTCCAGCGGCGCGCCGACCACGTCGAGCCCGTCGTCGTCGAGCGCGCCCACGACCGTGGTGTCGGTGAGCCCGGACGGCAAGACGACCACCACGGTCGTCACCCAGCCGTCGCCGCCCCCGCCGCCGCGCAACGACACGGGCGGCAACCCGCCGCCGTCGAGCCAGCACCCGACGCAGCCGCCGCCGACGACGACGACCAAGACGCCTCCGACCACGACATCGTCGGCACCACCCCCGACCTCCTCCACTTCGGCGGAGCCCCCGCCGTCCGGTGGCGGTTCCAGCTCGGCCGGAGCCCCGTCGTCGACCACGACCGGCGCCGGCACCACGGCGTAAACCAGGACGCACCCTCGAAGGCCACCGCCGCGGCGGTGGCCTTCGGCGTCACCGGGCCAGGACGGCCGAGACCATCGCGTCCCGCAGGAACTTCCCGTAGCGCTCCGCGGACCACCCGCGTTCCAGGCAGAGCAGCTCGTACTGCTCGGGCCCGTGGTAGGCCCACAGGATGTCGCGGACGGGCGCACCGCGTCCGGCTCGGCCTGGATCTCGGCGATGAAGTCCCGGCCGGCGATGGGGACGTCCTCGTCGTCGCCGGCGACCGTGACGTCGAAGACGGCCTTGAGCACGGCCGCCGGCAGTACCGCGGCCTTGCCCCACGGGTTCTTCTTCCGCACCCCGTGGTCGTGCGGAAGGACTACCCGGCCGAGCCCAGCTTCAGACCTCGGAGGTGCCGGGCCGGCTCCCGCTCCGGCGCGTCCGGAAGTACCGGACCCAGTAGAAGGCCGCCGCGAGCGTTCCGAACACCGGCCACACGAACCGGAGCGCTTCCCGCCACCCGGTCGCTTCCCAGCCGAAGGCGAGCACGACGGCCGCGACCGTGAACACGCTCCACGTCACCGCCAGGCCCAACGCCACCTTCGCCGGCATCCGCGCCTTCGTCCCCTCGGTCACGCCGAGGGAGTACCCACCGGGTCAGACCTCGAAGCGGTAGCCCATCCCGGGTTCGGTCAGCAGGTGCCGGGGCCGGGAGGGCTCGCGCTCCAGCTTGCGCCGCAGCTGGGCCAGGTACACCCGCAGGTAGTGCGACTCCGTCTCGTACGACGGGCCCCACACCTCGTGCAGGAGCTGCTTCTGCGCCACCAGCCGGCCGCGGTTGCGGACCAGCAGCTCCAGCACGCCCCACTCCGTCTTCGTCAGGTGGACCTCCACGCCGTCGTGGCGGCGGACCTTCTTCGCCGCCAGGTCCACGGTGAACGACGCCGTGTCGACCACCGCGTCGGCGCCGTCCGCGCCCGCCACCGCCGAGCGGCGGACCGCCGCCCGCAGGCGGGCCAGCAGCTCGTCCATGCCGAACGGCTTCGTCACGTAGTCGTCGGCGCCCGCGTCCAGCGCCTCGACCTTGTCCGCCGAGTCGCCGCGGGCGGACAGCACGATGATCGGGACCGTCGTCCAGCCGCGCAGGCCCGCGATCACCTCCGTGCCGTCGAGGTCCGGCAGGCCGAGGTCCAGCACGACGACGTCGGGCTTGGTCTCGGCCACCGCCTTCAACGCGGCCGTGCCGTCGTGCGCGGTGATCACCTTGTAGCCGCGGGCGGTCAGGTTGATCCGCAGTGCCCGCACGATCTGCGGCTCGTCGTCCACCACCAGCACGGTGGCGCCCGGGTCGCTCATCGCACCCCCTCCTGTTCGTACTCCACACTGAACGCGGGCAGGGCGACCACGACCGTGAGCCCGCCACCCGGGGTGTCCTCGGCGCGGATGGTGCCGCCCATCGCCTCGGTGAACCCCTTCGCCACCGACAGCCCGAGCCCGACGCCCGGCGTCGTGTCCCGGTCGCCGCCGAGCCGCTGGAACGGCGCGAACGCCGAGTCCGCCGCCCCCTTGCGCAGGCCCTTGCCGTGGTCGACGATCCGCAGCTCGACCCGGCCGGAGTGCGCGCTGGCCCGCGCCGAGACCGGGGCCCCGCCGTGGCGCAGGGCGTTGTCCAGCACGTTCGCCACCACCCGCTCCAGCAGACCGGGATCGGCCAGCACCGACGGGAGGTCGTCGTCGATCGCCACCACGACGTCGTCCGAGTTGTCTACATTGGACAGCGCGTGCGCGACGACTTCGTCGTAGCCCACCGGGCGCAGGTGCGGCTTGACCGCCCCGGTCGCCAGCCGGGACGAGTCGAGCAGGTTGTCGATCAGGCCGGCGAGCCGGTCGGCGGACAGCTCGATGGCCTCCATCAGCTCCGCGGTGTCCTCTTCGGACAGTGCCAGGTCGGGCGCGCGCAGGCTGCCGATCGACGCCTTGATCGAGGTCAGCGGCGTCCGCAGGTCGTGGCCGACGGCCGAGAGCAGCGTCGTGCGCAGCTCGGTCGCCTCGGCCTTGCGCTCGGCGCGGGCCGCCGCGGCCGCCATCCGCTGCTGCCGCAGGGCGAGCAGGGCCTGGCCGGCCACGGCTTCCAGCACCCGCCGGTCCGCCGCGGGCAGCGCCCGCCCGCGCAGGGTCAGGTGGACGTCGGCGGTGACGGCGATGTCGACGTCCGCCTCGTCCGGGTCGGTGCAGGGGTGCTCCCCCGCGGTCGCCACGCACTGCCAGACGCCGTCCTGCTTCTCCAGCAGCGTCACCGACGTCAGCGCGAAGTTCTCGCGGAGCTTGGCCAGCAGCCGCTCGATCGGGTTCGCGTGGGTCAGCACGGTCCGGGCGTAGGAGGCCAGCAGGGCCGCCTCGGTCCGGGCCCGCGCCGCCTGCGCGGCCCGGCGCGCGGCCTGGTCGACGACCAGCGCGACCAGCACCGCGACCACGACCATCGCGATCAGCGTCACCAGGTTCTGCGGGGTGTGCACGTTGAGCGTGTAGAGCGGCGGCGTGAAGAAGAAGTTGAGCAGCCCGGCACCGAAGACGGCCGCGACCAGCGCCGGGCCGAGGCCGCCGACCAGGGCGACGACGACCGTGGCCAGCACGTAGGCGATGACGTCGGTGGCGAAGTCGAGCCCGCTCGGCAGGAAGACGCCGACCAGGGTGACCAGCACCGGCAGCACGATGCCCAGCACCCAGCCCGTCACCAGCCGCGAGAACCCGAGCGGGCTGGTGCCGAGCCGCGCCCGCAGCCGCCCGCCCGCCTCTTCGTGGGTGACCATGTGCACGTCGATCGGCCCCGACCGCCGGACCACCGAGGCGCCGATGCCCTCGTCGAACAGTCGCGCCACCCGCGAGCGGCGTGAGGTGCCGATGACGAGCTGGGTCGCGTTGACCCCGCGGGCGAAGTCCAGGAGCGCGGCAGGCACGTCGTCGCCGACGACCGTGTGGAACGTCGCCCCCACCTCCTCGGCGAGCTTGCGGTAGCGGGCCATCGAGGCGGGGCTGATCCCGGCCAGGCCGTCGCCGCGCAGGATGTGCACCACCTGCAGCTCGGCGCCGGCGCGGGTGGCGATGCGGCTGGCCCGGCGGATGAGCGTCTCGCTCTCCGGGCCGCCGGTGATCGAAGCGACGACGCGTTCGCGGGCCTCCCACGTGTCGGTGATGCGCTGCTCGGCCCGGTAGCGCTGGAGGGCGACGTCGACCTGGTCGGCCACCCACAGCAGCGCCAGTTCGCGCAGGGCGGTGAGGTTGCCGGGGCGGAAGTAGTTGCCGAGGGCGGCGTCGATCCGCTCGGCCGGGTAGACGTTGCCGTGCGCGAGCCGCCGCCGGAGCGCCTCCGGCGTGATGTCGACCAGTTCCAGCTGTTCGGCGCGGCGGACGACCTCGTCCGGGACGGTCTCCTGCTGGGTGACGCCGGTGATCCGCTCGACGACGTCGTTGAGGCTCTGCAGGTGCTGGACGTTGACCGTGGAGAGGACGTCGATGCCCGCGTCCAGGAGCTCTTCGACGTCCTGCCAGCGCTTGGCGTTGCGCGAGCCCGGCACGTTGGTGTGGGCCAGCTCGTCGACGACGGCGACCTCGGGCGCGCGGGCCAGGACGGCGTCGAGGTCCATCTCCTCGAACTCGCGGCCGCGGTGCCCGGCCCGGCGCCGCGGGACGGCTTCGAGGCCCTCGAGGAGCTCCGCGGTCTTCGCGCGACCGTGCGTCTCCACCAGCCCGACGACGACGTCGGTCCCGCGGTCCAGGCGCCGCCGCGCCTCGCCGAGCATGGCGAAGGTCTTGCCGACGCCCGGAGCCGCGCCGAGGTAGATCCTCAGTTCCCCTCGACGCGGCTTCCCGTTCTCCGTGGTCACGGTGTCAGTGTGCCCCTCCGGCCGCCGCGCGCACGGCCAAGTTGAGCGGGAGCACAGTGACGCCGGGGACACCGATCCCGGCCCCGCTCGTGTTCTGCTCGATCAGCTGCTTCACCCGGTCGAGGGGCAGGCCGGTGTTGCGGGCGACCCGCGGGGCCTGGAGCTCGGCGTAGGCGACGCTGATCGCCGGGTCGAGGCCCGAGCCCGACGCCGTCACCGCGTCCGGTGGCACCTGATCGGGCGTCACGCCTTCGCGCTTGGCGATGGCGTCCTTGCGCTCGCCGATGGTCTTCACCAGGTCCTCGTTGTACGGCCCCTTGTTGGACGCGCCGGAGGTCGACGGGTCGCCGGGGCCGAGCGCGTCCTTCGCGAGCGCCGAGGGGCGGGTGTGGAACCAGGGGTCGTGGGCGGGGTCGGCGGGCACGGGGTCGACGCCGATCAGCGACGAGCCGACGGCCTGGCCGTTCTGCGTCACCAACGAGCCTTCGGCGTTGCCCTCCAGGCCGGGGATGCGGGCGATCGCCCACACGGAGAGGGGGTAGAGGACGCCGAGCAGGACGGTCAGCACGAGCAGGACACGCAGCCCCGCCCAGGTCTGTTTGACGAGTGTGTTCACGGTGTCACCCGATTCCGGGGATGAGGCGCACGAGCAGGTCGATCAGCCAGATCCCGAGGAAGGGGCTGACGATCCCGCCGAGGCCGTAGACGAGCAGGTTGCGGCGCAGCAGGGCGGAGGCCGACGACGGCTTGTACCGCACGCCGCGCAGGGCCAGCGGGATGAGCACGACGATGATCAGCGCGTTGAAGATGACCGCGGAGAGGATCGCCGACTTCGGCGTGGCCAGGTGCATGATGTTGAGCGCGCCGAGCTGGGCGAAGATGCCGGTGAACATCGCGGGCAGGATCGCGAAGTACTTGGCCAGGTCGTTGGCGACGCTGAAGGTCGTCAGCGCGCCGCGGGTGATCAGCAGCTGCTTGCCGATCTCGACGATCTCGATCAGCTTGGTCGGGTCGCTGTCGAGGTCGACCATGTTCCCGGCCTCCTTGGCGGCCGAGGTGCCGGTGTTCATCGCGACGCCGACGTCGGCCTGCGCGAGGGCGGGGGCGTCGTTGGTGCCGTCGCCGGTCATCGCGACCAGCCGCCCGCCCTCCTGCTCCTGCTTGATGAGGGCCATCTTGTCCTCGGGCTTGGCCTCGGCGAGGTAGTCGTCGACGCCGGCGTCCGCGGCGATGGCCTTCGCGGTGAGCGGGTTGTCGCCGGTGATCATCACCGTCTTGATGCCCATCGAGCGCAGTTCGGCGAAGCGCTCCTTCATGCCCGGCTTGACGACGTCGGACAGCCGGATCACGCCGCGCACGACGATTTCCTCCGCGACGACCAGCGGGGTGCCGCCCTGGGCGCTGATCTCGTCGACCACCCGCTCGGTCTCGTCGGGGAAGTCGCCGCCGTTGTCGCGCACCCACGCGCGGACCGCGCTCGCCGCCCCCTTGCGGATTCGCCTGCTGCCGATGTCGATGCCGCTCATCCGGGTCTGCGCGGTGAAGGGGACGAACTCGCCGTGCTCGTCCCGGTCCGCGTGCTCCGCCGTCAGCTCGACGACGCTGCGGCCCTCGGGGGTCTCGTCGGCCAGGCTGGCCAGCCGGGCGGCACGGGCGAGTTCGTCCGGTGTGGACGATCCGACCGGGATCAGCTCGGTGGCGCGGCGGTTGCCGAAGGTGATCGTGCCGGTCTTGTCCAGCAGCAGCGTCGAGACGTCGCCGGCGGCCTCCACCGCGCGGCCGCTGGTCGCCAGCACGTTGCGCTGGACAAGGCGGTCCATGCCGGCGATGCCGATCGCGCTCAGCAGCGCGCCGATCGTCGTCGGGATCAGGCAGACCAGCAGCGCGGTCAGCACGATCACGGACTGCTCGGAGCCGGAGTAGCGGGCCATCGGCTGCAGGGCCACGACGGCGAGCAGGAAGATGATCGTCAACGTCGAGAGCAGGATCGTCAGCGCGATCTCGTTCGGCGTCTTCTGCCGCGAAGCGCCTTCCACCAGCGCGATCATGCGGTCCACGAAGGACTCGCCCGGCTTGGTCGTGATCTTCACGACGATCCGGTCGCTCAGCACGGTCGTGCCGCCGGTGACCGCGCTCCGGTCGCCACCGGACTCGCGGATGACCGGGGCGGACTCGCCGGTGATGGCCGACTCGTCGACGGTCGCGATGCCCTCGACGACGTCGCCGTCGCCCGGGATCACCTGACCCGCTTCGACGACGACGAGGTCGCCGATCTTCAGCTCGACCCCCGGGACCTGCTCTTCCCCGTTCGCCGTGAGCCGGCGGGCGACGGTCTCCTTCTTCGACCGCCGCAGGCTCTCCGCCTGCGCCTTCCCTCGCCCTTCGGCGACGGCTTCGGCGAGGTTCGCGAACAGGACCGTGAACCACAGCCAGACGGCGATGAGGATGGTGAAGACGCTCGGGTCGGTGACGGCGAAGACGGTGGTGAGCGCCGAACCGACCCACACCACGAACATCACCGGGTTGCCCAGCTGGTGCTTCGGGTTCAGCTTCCGGAACGCCTCCGGCAGCGACGTCCAGAGCTGGCGCGGGCTGAACACGCCGGCCCCGACTCGGCCGGTGGGTTCGGCGGGAGTCACCTGGGGTCGCTCTTCGGTGACGGTCATGCGAGTGCCTCCGCGATGGGCCCGAGCGCGAGCGCCGGGATGAACGTGAGGGCCGCGACGAGCACCACCGTGCCGGTGAGCAGGGTGGCGAACAGCGGCCCGGTGGTCGGCAAGGTGCCCGCGGTCTCGGGCACCTTGCGCTGGGCGGCCAGGGAACCGGCCAGGCAGAGCACGGCGAGGATCGGCACGAACCGGCCGAACGCCATGGCGACGGCGAACGACGACTGGAACCAGTCGCTCGTCGCGGTCAGGCCACCGAACGCGCTGCCGTTGTTGTTGCCGGTCGAGGCGTAGCCGTAGAGGATCTCGGACAGGCCGTGCGCGCCGGAGTTGCCGAGCGCGCCCGCCGTGCCCGGCAGCAGCAGGGCGATCCCGGAACCGAGGAGCACGACCGTCGGCATCGCCAGCATCGCGATCGCCGCGCAGGTCACCTCGCGCTTGCCGAGCTTCTTGCCCAGGTACTCCGGCGTGCGCCCGACCATCAGGCCGGCCAGGAACATCGCGATGATCGCCATGACGAGGATGCCGTAGAGGCCGGTGCCCACGCCGCCGGGCGAGATCTCGCCGTAGAGCATGTTCAGCAGCGGTCCCCCGCCGCCGAGCCCCGAAAGACTGTCGTGCGCGCCGTTGATCGCGCCGGTCGAGGTGCCGGTGGTGGTGTCGGCGAAGATCGACGTCAGGCCGATGCCGAAGCGCTGTTCCTTGCCTTCCATGCTCGCGCCCGCGGCCAGCGCGGCCGGGTTGTTCGCCTTGGCCTCCGAGAACCAGATGAGGACCAGCGAGGCCGCCCACAGCAGGCCCATCACGCTCAGCAGGACGTACCCCTGGCGGCGGTTGCCGACCAGCGTCCCGAACGCGCGGGTCAGGCTGACCGGGATGACCAGGATGAGGAACAGCTCGATCAGGTTCGTCCAGGCGTTGGGGTTCTCGAACGGGTGCGCGGAGTTGGCGTTGAGGATGCCGCCGCCGTTGGTGCCCAGTTCCTTGATCGCCTCCTGGCTCGCCGCCGGGGCCAGCGCGATGGTGCTGTGGCTGCCGTCCGGGTTCGTCACGGCGACGCCGGCCTTGAGGCTCTGCACCACGCCGAGCGCGACCAGCACGAGGGCGAACACGAACGCCATCGGCAGCAGCACGCGGATCGTGCCCCGGGTGAGGTCGACCCAGAAGTTGCCGAGCCGGTCGGTCTTCGCCCGCACGAAGCCCCGCGTCACCGCGATCGCCACGGCCAGGCCGACG
The DNA here is from genome assembly GCF_040610315.1 of Amycolatopsis sp. NPDC004169. Lineage (NCBI taxonomy): Bacteria > Bacillati > Actinomycetota > Actinomycetes > Pseudonocardiales > Pseudonocardiaceae > Amycolatopsis > Amycolatopsis sp. NPDC004169. The sequence goes on along the minus strand of NZ_JBEXMD010000002.1, from coordinate 207,037 downwards.
GCCGCCGACAGGAAGTTCTGCACGGTCAGCCCGGCCATCTGCACGAAGTGGCCCATCGTCGTCTCGGGGACGTAGGACTGCCAGTTCGTGTTGGTGACGAACGAGATCGCCGTGTTGAAGGCGACGCCGGGGCTCACCGAGCCGCGGCCCAGGTCCCACGGCAGCAGCGGCTGCAGGCGCTGCAGCAGGTAGAGCAGGACGACCGAGACGAACGAGAAGCCGAGCACGCCCGCGGCGTAGGTCGGCCACCGCTGCTCGGAGTCCGGGTTGACGCGGAAGAGCTTGTAGAGGCCCTTTTCCAGCTTCAGGTGCTTCTCGGTCGAGAAGACCCGCGCCAGGTAGTCGCCGAGCGGTTTGTAGACCACGGCGAGTGCGGCGAGGAGCAGGCCGAGCTGGATGAGCCCGGCCGTGACATCGGTCATTTCAGCCCCTCCGCGGGGAAAAGTACGTCGGGACGCATCAGAATTTCTCCGGCTTGATCAGCGCGATGAAGAGGTACACGAGCAGGCCGAGCGCCAGCAGTCCGCCGACGACGTTGGCCACGGATCCCGCGCCGCTCACAGCTTCTCCAGCCCGCGCAGCGCTAGCGCGAGCACCACGAAAACGCCGATCAGGAGCACGGCGTAGAGCAAGTCGGCCACAGGCACCTCTCAAGACGGGTCACCGGGTTCGGTGACCGGACAGCTCACTCTGCGGTTCCGGGACCCCGTCCCGACCTGCGGCTGACGGCCTCTTGATGCGTTGCTGACACCCGTTTACGCCGTCTTGACGGCTGGTGGCGGCCGTCACGCAAACGTTTGCCTCGTTGTCACTGCATGCAGTTGGTTAGTGACACGCGACACACTGCGTGATCGAACAGGTGCGGAACGTGCAAATCGGGCAGACAAGATCTACAGCCCGTGTTACACCTGTGTTACCGATAGTTGTATCGGCTAAGCAAATCTTGGGAGAGGGGATCACCTATGTGCGGTATCGCCGGCTGGGTTTCCTACGACGCCGACCTCACCCGCCGCCAGGACGTGGTCGACGCCATGACGGGGACCATGGCCTGCCGCGGGCCGGACGACTCGGGGACGTGGGTGCGCGAGCACGTGGCGCTGGGACACCGGCGCCTGGCCATCATCGACCTGCCCGGCGGCCGTCAGCCGATGACGGTGGCCACGCCGAACGGCGCGGTGGCCATGGTCTACAGCGGTGAGGCCTACAACTTCACCGAACTGAAGGAAGAGCTGACGAAGCTCGGCCACCGGTGGAAGACCGACAGCGACACCGAGGTCGTGCTGCACGGTTACCTGCAGTGGGGCGACGAGGTCGTCGACCACCTCAACGGCATGTACGCCTTCGCGATCTGGGACGAGCGCGACGACCGGCTGGTGATGATCCGCGACCGGATGGGCATCAAGCCGTTCTACTACTACCCGACCCGCGACGGCGTCCTCTTCGGCTCCGAGCCGAAGGCCATCCTCGCCAACCCCCTCGCCAAGAAGGTCGTCGACCTCGACGGCCTGCGCGAGCTCGCCGGCTTCACCAAGCGGCCGGGCTGGTCGCTGTGGAAGGACATGGAGGAGGTGCAGCCCGGCACGATCGTCACCGTGTCCCGCGAGGGCATCAGGACCCGCACCTACTGGAAGCTGGACGCGAAGCAGCACACGGACGACCGGGAGACCACGGTCGCCCGCGTCCGCGAGCTGATGACCGACATCGTCAACCGCCAGCTCGTCGCCGACGTCCCCCGCTGCGTCCTGCTGTCGGGCGGCCTGGACTCCAGCGCCGTCACCGGGCTCGCGGCCGCGCGGCTGGCCGAGCAGGGCGAGCAGCTGCGGACGTTCTCCGTCGACTTCTTCGGTCAGGAGGAGAACTTCCAGCCGGACGAGATGCGCGACACGGCCGACTCGCCGTTCGTCCGCGACGTCGCCGCCCTGGTGGGTTCGGCGCACCAGGACGTCGTCCTCAACCCGGCCGAGCTGACCGACCCCGAGGTGCGCCGCGCGGTGCTGCGGGCGCGGGACATCCCGGCCGGCCTCGGCGACATGGACACCTCGCTGTACCTGCTGTTCAAGGCGATCCGCGGCGAGTCGACGGTGGCCCTGTCCGGCGAGTCGGCCGACGAGGTGTTCGGCGGCTACCGCTGGTTCCACGACGAGAAGGCCGTCAACGCGGACACGTTCCCGTGGCTGGCGTTCCGCACCTCGATGATGGACGAGCGCTCGACGCTGTACACGCCGGAGCTGGTGAAGAAGCTCGACGTCGAGTCCTACATCGCCGACCAGTACGCCTCCGCGGTCGCTTCGGTGGACCACCTCGACGGCGAGTCCGCGCTCGAAGCGCGGATGCGGACCATCTGCCACCTGCACCTGACCCGGTTCGTGCGGATGCTGCTGGACCGCAAGGACCGTGCGTCGATGGCGGTGGGCCTGGAGGTGCGGGTGCCGTTCTGCGACCACCGGCTGGTCGAGTACGTGTACAACACGCCGTGGTCGCTGAAGACGTTCGACGGCCGCGAGAAGAGCCTCCTGCGTCACGCGACTTCGCACGTCCTGCCTTCTTCGGTCGCGCAGCGGGTGAAGAGCCCGTACCCGTCGACGCAGGACCCGGGCTACGCGGCGGCGTTGCAGCAGCAGGTCAAGGAGGTCCTGGCCGAGCCGGGTCACCCGGTGTTCGACCTGGTCGACCGCACCTGGGCACACCGGGTGTCCGAAGTGGACCCGGCGACGATGCCCCCGGCGGCACGCATCGGCCTCGACCGGCTGCTCGACCTGTACCACTGGATCGAGATGTACAACCCGGAGTTGCAGCTCGGCTGAGGTCGCCGGTCGCCGGTCGCCGGTCCGGCGCGGTCCGCCCGCGCCGGGCCGGTCACCGGCTCCGGCCGAGCCGTAGGTCCGCGGCCACCTCGTCGCCGTCGACGGTGAGGTCCGCACCGATCCCGGCGAGCAGCGACTGGGCACCGCGGTTGTCCACGGTCGTCGAGGCGACGATCCCGGCCGCGCCGCTCGCACGGGCCTCGGCGAGCAGCAACGCCGTCACCTGCTTGCCGATCCCCCGCCCACGGGCGGCGCGGGCCAGCCAGATGCCCGCCTCGACCGCGTCGCCGTGGGGTTCCAGCCGGGCCGCGCCGACCGCCACGCCGTCGGCGTCGATCACCCAGGTGCGTTCCACCGCGGTCGCCGGGTCCAGGCACCGGGCGCGGTGGAACGCGAGGAAGGCGTCCCGGCGCGCGGACGTCCACCCGGGCGGCCCGCCGACCGGAGGCATGACGTCCAGGGGATCGGCCCCGGCCTCGGCGGCTTCGAGCAGCCGCACCAGGGCGGCCTCGTCCAGCGGAGTCAGCACGATCATGCCTGGATCTTCGCCGCCGCCATCCGCCCACGCGAACGGATTTCGCGCTCCGGCCCGTAACCCGCGTGATCAGGGCCGTGACCCGCGTGATCGAGGCCGTAACTCGCAACTTCCGCCTCAATCCCGTGAGTTCCGGCCTGGATCACGCGAGTTCCGGGCTGGATCGCGTGAGTTCCGGCTACCGGCGGACCTCCGCCAGCTTCACCGGCCGCCGTTCCCGCCGGGAGACCTCGCAAGCCTCCGCGATGTAGAACGCCTCCAGAGCGTCCGCCGCCCCGCACGGTGAAGGCGCCCGGCCCGCGACCACGTCCAGGAACGCGCGCAGCTCCGTCGTGTACGCCGGGCGGAAGCGCTCCATGAACCCCGGATAAGCCGGCCCGGGCAGCGGGGCGACCCCCGGCTCCACCGACCGCAGCGGCGCCCGGTCGTCCAGGCCGACCACCACGCCCGACACCGAGCCCAGCACGTCGAGCCGCACGTCGTAGCCCGCGCCGTTGTAGCGGGTCAGCGACACCGTGGCCAGGGTTCCGTCGTCCAGGGTCAGTGTCGCCGCCGCCGTGTCGACGTCGCCCGCGTCCACGAAGAACTGCTCGCCGCGGTTGGCGCCGATCGCGTACACCTCGTCGACCTCGCGGCCGCTCACCCAGCGGATGATGTCGAAGTCGTGGACGCCGCAGTCGCGGAACAACCCACCCGAGTGGGCGACGTACCCGGCCGGCGGGGGCGCCGGGTCGAACGTCGTCGCGCGGAGCGTGTGCAGCCAGCCCAGCTCGCCGGACGCGACCGCCGCCCGTGCCGCCGCGTAGCCCGCGTCGAGGCGGCGCTGGAAGCCGATCTGGACCGGCACGTCCGACGCGCTGATCCGGTCGATCACCGCCAGCGTGCCCGGGATGTCCGCGGCCACCGGCTTCTCGCAGAACACCGGGATGCCCGCGTCGACCGCCGCGATGATCAGGCCGGGGTGCGCGTCCGTGGCCGCGGTGACGACCAGGCCGTCCAGCCCCGCGGTGAACAGCTCGTCGAGCCCCGCCGATTCGACGCCGAGTTTCGCGGCGGCGGACGCGGCCCGCGCGGTGTCGACGTCGGCCACGACGACCGAGTCGACCTCCTCGAACCCCTTCAGCGTCTCCGCGTGCGCGGTGCCGATCCGGCCGGTGCCCGCCAGTCCCAACCTCATCGTCAAGCTCCTCCTGTGTGAGAAAACGGACCGGTGGTCGCCCGGACCACCAAAGACGGGTGCAGCAGGTGCCGGACCGGCTCCGTGCGCTCCCCGCGGACGCGCTCGATCAGCGCTTCGAACGCCAGCCGCGCCATGTCCTTGCGTGGCTGGTCCACCGTGGTCAGGGACAGGTGCCGCAGCGCGGCGAGCGAGGTGTTGTCGTAGCCGACCACCGAGACGTCCTCCGGCACCCGCAGCCCGGCCTCTTCGAGCGCCGACATCGCGCCCACGGCGTTGAAGTCGTTGCCGGCGACCAACCCCGTCGGCAGCTCGGGGCGCCCGTACTCGGCGAGCAGCTCCCGCACCGCGTTCTCGCCGCCGATGTCGGTGTGCTCGCTGCGCACGACGATCGGCTCGAGGCCGTGCCGCCGCATCGCCGCCTCGAACCCGCGCCGCCGCTGTGCCGCGCCGGCCGCGCCGCCGCCGTCGAGGTGGGCGATGCGCCGGTGCCCGAGGCCGACCAGGTGGTCGACCGCCAGTGCCGACCCCGCCTCGCCGTCGTCGTTCACCGTGTCCACAATGGACGAACGGACCGTCCGCGACACCAGGACGACCGGGCACTGCTTGGCCGCGACCTGGATCGACGCCGCCGGGACGACCGGGGAGAGCAGGATGATCCCGGCCGGGCGGAAGGAAAGCAGGTTGTGCAGGGCGTTCCACTCCCGAGTGGGACTGCGGCCGCCCGTGTTGAGGATCAGGTCGAACCCGGCCGCCTGCGCGGCGGCGTCCAGTTCCTCGACGATGTCGGCGAAGAAGGCGTTGCGCAGGTCGTTGACCATCACACCGAGCACGGTGGACGTCCGGCTGGCCAGCGACCGCGCCATCACGTGCGGCTGGTAGCCGAGTTCTTCGGCCGCGCGCAGCACCGCCGCGCGCCGGGCCTCGGAGACCTTCGGTGAATTGTTCATCACCAGGGAGACCAGCGCGCGGGAAACTCCCGCCCGCGCGGCGACGTCCTCCATCGTCGGACGCACGACCCCACCTCCCCTGATCTCGGAAAACTCGGCCTTGACTTGCTGTGACGGACGCTACAAGATTAGAGCGCTCTAATCAATAGAGCGCTCCAACGGACCAACGGAGGCCCCTTGTGACAGCGACGATCCGCGTGGCCGCCGCCCCGATCTCCTGGGGCGTCTGCGAAGTCCCGGGCTGGGGCCGGGTGCTGGACGCGGCGACCGTGCTCGGCGAGATGGCCGCGCTGGGCGTGCAGGCCACCGAACTCGGCCCGCCCGGGTACCTGCCACGCGAGCCGGCCGCCCTGCGCGAGCTCCTCGCCGGGTACGACCTGACGCTCGTCGGCGGCTTCCTCGCCGTGGTCCTGCACGAGAACCAGGAGAAGGCGCTCGAGGAAGCCGAGGAGTCGGCCGCGCTCTTCGCCGCCTGCGGGGGCGACGTCCTGGTCCTCGCCGCCGCGACGGGGCTCGACGGCTACGACGACCGCCCGCGGCTGAGCGACACCGAGTGGGCGACGCTGGTCGAAACGGCGGGCAGGATCCGCGACATCGCCGCCGCCCACGGCCTGCGCACGGTGCTGCACCCGCACGTCGGGACGCACGTGGAGCAGCAGGCCGAGGTCGAGCGCTTCCTCGCCGACTCCGATCTCGGGTTGTGCCTCGACACCGGGCACCTGATGATCGGCGGGACGGATCCGGTGGAGCTGGCGAAGCGGTATCCCGAACGGGTGGGCCACGTGCACCTCAAGGACGTCCGGGAAGACCTGGCGGCCGAGGTCCGCGCGGGACGGCTCGGCTACACCGACGCGGTCGGGCGGGGCATGTACACCCCGCTCGGCGAGGGCGACGTGGACGTGGCGGCGATGGTGCGCTCCGTCCAGGCCGCGGGCTACGACGGCTGGTACGTCCTCGAACAGGACACCGCCCTCGGCGCGGAGAGCCCCGACGACCTACCCCGGCGGGACACCGAGCGCAGCCTGACCCACCTCGCGAAGATCACCGACTCCCTCTGAAACCTGGTCCCAAAGGAGTGACTGTGTTCTCTCTCAAGAAGCTGGCGGGCGTGGCGGCGATCGCCGCCGCCGGGCTCGTCCTGTCCGCCTGCAGCGGCCCGACGGCCGACAACTCGAGCAGCAGCGCCAGCGGCAGCCCGTCGGCCGCGGCCCCGAGCACCGGCGGCCCGCTCAAGGTCGCCGTGGTCACGCACGGCAGCGCGGGCGACGCCTTCTGGAACGTCGTGAAGAACGGCGCCGAGCAGGCGGGCAAGGACCTGAACGTCGGCGTCGACTACTTCTCCGACGGCGACCCGGGCAACCAGGCCCGGCTGATCGACAACGCGGTCGCGCAGAAGGTCGGCGGCCTGGTCGTCTCGATGGCGAACCCGCAGGCCCTGCAGACGTCGATCCAGAACGCGGTGAAGGCCGGCATCCCGGTCATCACCATCAACTCCGGCGAGGACTTCAGCGCCCAGTTCGGCGCGATCGCGCACGTCGGGCAGAGCGAGGGCCTCGCGGGCCAGGGCGCGGGCCAGCGGCTGAAGGCGGCGGGCAAGACGAAGCTGCTGTGCGTCATCCACGAGGCAGGCAACATCGGCCAGAACCAGCGCTGTGACGGCGCGAAGCAGACCTTCGGCAACGTCACGACGCTGCAGGTCGACATCTCCAACCCGACCGACGCGCAGGCCCGGATCCGCGGCGCGCTGCAGTCCGACCCGTCGATCGACGCCGTGCTGGCGCTGAACTCGCAGGTCGCCGCCCGTGCCGTCGCCGCCGCCAAGGAAGCGAGCTCCAAGGCCCAGGTGGCCACCTTCGACCTGAACGCCGACGTCGTCACGGCCATCAAGGACGGCAGCATCCTCTTCGCCGTCGACCAGCAGCAGTACGAGCAGGGCTACCTGCCGATCGTGTTCCTGAAGCTGTACAAGGAAAACGGCAACACCATCGGCGGTGGCAAGCCCGTCCAGACCGGTCCGGGCTTCGTCGACAAGACCAACATCGACACCATCGCCCCGTACGCGCAGCGCGGCACGCGATGACCGCAGCCATCCAAGCCCAGCCCGACGAGCGCGTCGCGCAGAAGAGCCTGGTCGACCGCCTGGTCGTCCGGCCCGAGATCGGCGCGCTCCTCGGGGCGGTGCTCGTCTTCGCGTTCTTCTCGGTGGTCACCGGCCAGTTCCTCAGCCCGCTGGGCGTGGCGACCTGGCTGGACGACTCCTCGACGCTCGGGATCATGGCCGTGGTGGTCGCGCTGCTCATGGTCGGCGGCGAGTTCGACCTCTCGGCCGGCGTCATGACGGCGTCGACGTCGCTGGTCACCGCGATCCTGGCGACGCAGGCGGGCTGGAACGTCTGGCTCGCGCTGCTGGCGTCGCTGGTGTTCGCGCTCGGCGTCGGCGCGTTCAACGGCTGGCTGGTGATGAAGACCGGGCTGCCCAGCTTCATCGTCACGCTGGGGTCGTTCCTGGCCCTGCAGGGCCTCAACCTCGGCGTGACACGGCTGGTCACCAACACCGTCCAGGTCTCGGGCATGCGCTCGACCAGCGGCTACGAGTCGGCCGGCGGGCTGTTCGCCTCGACCTTCGACATCGGCGGCACCGAGTTCCAGTCGTCGATCGTCTGGTGGATCGTCGTCACCGCGATCGCCGCGTGGCTGCTGGTGCGGACCCGGTTCGGCAACTGGATCTTCGCCGTCGGCGGGTCGCAGGTGTCGGCCCGCTCGGTCGGCGTGCCGGTGGTGCGCACGAAGATCCTGCTGTTCATGGGCACCGCGCTCGGCGCGTGGCTGGTCGGCTCGATCAACATCCTGCGCTTCGCCAGCGTCCAGGCGAACCAGGGCATCGGGCTGGAGTTCCAGTACATCATCGCCGCGGTGATCGGCGGCTGCCTGCTCACCGGCGGGTTCGGCTCGGCGGTGGGCGCGGCGATCGGCGCGCTGATCTTCGGCATGGCGCGGCAGGGCATCGTGTTCGCGCAGTGGAACAGCGACTGGTTCATGCTGTTCCTCGGCGTCATGCTGCTGGCCGCGGTCCTGGTCAACAACGCCTTCCGGCGCCGCGCGGAGAGGGTACGCCGATGAGCTTGCTGGAAGTCAGGGACATCGGGAAGACCTACGGCAGCGTCATCGCGCTGCGCGATGTGTCCACTGTGGTCAACGCCGGCGAGGTCACCTGCGTGCTCGGCGACAACGGCGCCGGGAAGTCCACGCTGATCAAGATCCTGGCCGGCGTGCACCAGCACGACCGCGGCGAGTTCCTGGTCGAAGGTGAGCCGGTCCGGTTCTCCTCGCCGCGCGAGGCCCTGGATCGCGGCATCGCGACCGTGTACCAGGACCTCGCCGTGGTGCCGCTGATGAGCGTCTGGCGGAACTTCTTCCTCGGTTCCGAGCCGACGACCGGGTTCGGCCCGTTCAAGATGCTCGACCGGAAGAAGGGCCGCGAGACGACCAAGAAGGCGTTGTCCGACATGGGCATCGACCTGCGGGACGTCGAGCAGCCGGTCGGCACGCTCTCCGGCGGCGAACGCCAGTGCGTGGCGATCGCGCGGGCGGTGTACTTCGGCGCGAAGGTGCTGATCCTCGACGAGCCGACGGCGGCGCTGGGTGTCAAGCAGGCCGGGGTGGTGCTGAAGTACGTCGCCCAGGCCCGTGACCGCGGGCTCGGCGTCGTGCTCATCACGCACAACCCGCACCACGCCTACCCGGTGGCCGACCGGTTCCTGCTGCTCAAGCGGGGTGCCGCGCTCGGGTCGTACGAGAAGAAGGACATCGACATCAACGAGCTGACTCGCCAGATGGCGGGCGGTGCCGAACTGGAAGCCCTCGAACACGAGCTGCGGCAGGTGGAAAAGGCGTGAGTCTGGAGGCGTTGACGATCGGCCGGGTCGGGGTGGACCTCTACCCGGAACAGAGCGGCGTGCCGCTGGCCGGGGTCAGCACGTTCGCCAAGTCGCTCGGCGGGACCGCGACCAACGTCGCGGTCGCCGCCGCGCGGCTCGGCCGGCGCACGGCGGTGCTCACCAAGGTCGGCCCGGACGGCTTCGGCGGCTACGTGCGGCAGGCCCTCGACGGCTTCGGCGTCTCGCCGGAGTTCGTGGGCACGGCGCCGGACCTGCAGACGCCGGTCGTGTTCTGCGAGCTGAACCCGCCCGCGGACCCGCCACTGCTGTTCTACCGCTCCCCCATCGCCCCCGATCTGACGCTGACCGACGAGGACGTGCCGTGGGACGTCGTCGAGTCGGTGCCGCTGCTGTGGGTCACCGGCACCGGCGTGTCCGCGGAACCGGCCCGGGCGACCCAGCGGAAGATCCTCGAAGCCCGCGGCCGGCGGGACCACACCGTCCTGGACCTGGACTACCGGCCGATGTTCTGGCCGTCGGCCGAGCAGGCCCGTGCCGAGATCGGCGGGATGCTCGACCACGTCACGGCCGCGGTCGGCAACCGCACCGAGGTGGAGGTGGCCGTCGGTACCGCGGACCCGGACACGGCCGCCGACCGGTTGCTCGAACGCGGCCTCCGGCTGGCCGTGATCAAGAAGGGCGCCGAGGGTGTCCTGGTGGCGACGCCGGAGGGGCGCTCGACCGTGCCGCCGCAACGCGTCGAGGTCGTCTGCGGGCTGGGGGCAGGCGACGGCTTCGGCGGGGCGCTGATCCACGGGCTGCTTTCGGGCTGGGACCCGGTGCGGATCGCCGAGTACGCGAACGCGGCGGGCGCGCTGGTGGCGTCCCGGCTGGCCTGCGCCGACGCCATGCCGACCGCGGCCGAAATCGAGGAGCTGCTGTGAGCAAGCTGCACCGTCCACTCGGGACACTTTCCGACGGCACCGACCCGGTCCGGCTCACCCCGGACACCGCCGGGTGGCGGTACTCCGGGCTGCGGGTGCTCTCCCTGGCTCCCGGCGAAGTGCGCATCCTGCACACCGGCGAGTTCGAGGCGTTCGTGCTGCCGCTGGCCGGGTCCGCGACCGTCCGGGTCGACGGGCAGGTGTTCGAACTCCGCGGCCGTGAGTCGGTCTTCACGCGGGTGACGGACTTCGCGTACGTGCCACGGGAGGCCGAAGTCGAGTTGTCGACAACGGACGGGCTCGAGGTCGCGCTGCCGATGGCCCGCTGCACCCGCCGCCTGGAGGCCGGGTACGGCCCGGCGGAGAACGTCCCGGTCGAGGTCCGCGGAGCCGGGCAGGCGACCCGCCAGGTGACCAACTTCGGCGTGCCCGGGGTGTGGGACCACGCCGACAAGCTCAACGCGTGCGAGTTGATCACCCCGGGCGGCAACTGGTCGTCCTACCCGCCGCACAAGCACGACGAGGCGACCGAGTGCGAGGTCGTCAACGAGGAGATCTACTACTTCCGCATCGCCGGCCGCGACGGCGTCACGCCGTCCCGCGAAGGCTTCGGCCTGCACCGGACGTACACGAGCGACGGCGAGCTGGACGAGGACGTCGCCGTGCGCGATCACGACGTCTTCCTCATCCCGCGCGGCTACCACGGGCCGTGCGTGGCCGCGCCGGGTTACCCGATGTACTACCTGAACGTCCTGGCCGGGCCGGCCGAGCAGCGGTCCATGGCGTTCTGCGACGACCCCGCGCACGGCTGGGTCCGCGACACGTGGGCGACGCAGGAGCTGGATCCGCGGTGCCCCGTCACGAGTCACGAAGGGCGTGTGCAGTGAAGCTGACGACGGCTCAGGCGCTGGTCCGCTGGCTCCTCGCCCAGCGCTCGGAAACCCTCGACGGCCGCGAAGTCCCGCTGTTCCCCGGCGTGTTCGCGATCTTCGGGCACGGCAACGTCCTCGGCCTCGGCACCGCGCTGGAGGAGCACCGCGGGGACATCCCGGTCTGGCGCGGGCACACCGAGCAGGGCATGGCGCTGGCCGCGGTCGGGCTGGCGAAGGCCACGCACCGGCGGCAGGTCGGCGTGGCGACGTCGTCGATCGGGCCGGGCGCGCTGAACATGGTGACCGCGGCCGGGGTCGCGCACGCGAACCGGCTGCCGGTGCTGCTGCTGCCGGGCGACACGTTCACCAATCGCGCGCCGGACCCGGTGCTGCAGCAGATCGAGCCGTTCGGCGACGCGACCGCGACGGTGAACGACGCCTTCCGCGCGGTCTCGCGCTACTTCGACCGGATCACCAGGCCCGAGCAGCTGATCTCGACGTTGCCGCAGGTCGTCAGGGTGCTCACGGACCCGGCCGACGCCGGGCCGGTGACCCTCGCCCTGCCGCAGGACGTCCAGGCCGAGACGTACGACTTCCCGGACGAACTGTTCGCCCCGGTGACGCACCGGCCGCTGCGCCCTCGCCCGGACCGGCGTTCGGTCACCGAAGCGGCCGGGGTCCTGCGGGCTTCGAAACGGCCGCTGCTGGTGCTCGGCGGCGGCGTCCGCTACTCCGGTGCCGGGCAGCGCGCGCTGGAGTTCGCCGAGCGGCACGGGATCCCGCTCGTGGAGACCACCGCGGGCCGGACGCTGGTGCCGCACGAGCACCCGCTGCACGCGGGCCCGCTCGGCATCACCGGCTCGACGTCGGCGAACGTCCTCGCGGCGGCCGCGGACGTCGTGCTCGCGGTGGGGACGCGGCTGCAGGATTTCACGACGGCGTCCTGGACGGTCTTCTCCCCCGACGTCCGGCTGGTGTCGCTCAACGCGGCCCGGTTCGACGCGGTGAAGCACGGCGCGCTGTCGGTGGTCGGGGACGCCGACGCGGGCCTGACGGATCTCGCCGCCCAGCTGGAGAGCTGGCGGGTCGACTCCTCGTGGACGTCGCGGGCCTCGGCCGAGCGGGCTTCCTGGGACGCGCACATCGACTCGCTGCGCTCGTCCGCCGCGGAGCTGCCGTCGTACGCGCAGGTCGTCGGGGTGGTCAACGACCTCTCGGCGGCGGAGGACTACGTCATGACGGCGTCGGGTGGGCTGCCGGGCGAGCTGATCGGCGGCTGGCGCGGGTCCGGTGCGGTCTCGATGGACGTCGAGTACGGCTTCTCCTGCATGGGTTACGAGCTGTCCGGCGCGTGGGGTGCCGCGATCGCCCACCCGGGCCTGGTGACCACGCTGCTGGGTGACGGCTCGTACCTGATGCTGAACTCGGAGCTGTTCTCGGCCGCGTTTGCCGGTCACCCGTTCGTCGCCGTGGTCTGCGACAACGACGGGTACGCCGTGATCGCGCGGCTGCAGGAGGGCCAGGGCGGGAAGCCGTTCAACAACTTCTACGCCGACTGCACGACTTCGCACGCCTCGCCGCCGCGAGTCGACTTCGCCCGCCACGCGGAGTCACTCGGGTGTGTCGTGTTCACGGCGTCCACTGTGGACTCTCTGCGGGAGGCGTACGCGTCGGCTCGCGAGGCGGCCGTTTCGGAGCGGCGTCCGGCCGTCGTCGTGGTGAAGACGCAGCCGTCGAGCTGGACCGAAGCCGGGGCGTGGTGGGAGGTCGGCGTGCCGGAGCACCTGGCCGGACGGGAGGAGTTCGAACGCGGGAAGGGCGGTCAGGTGCGTTACCTCGGGTCCTGAGTGACGGCCGGCGACGCCGCCCCGGCGTGGAGCTGCCGCGGCGCGCCGGAGCCGTCCGCCGGGACGGCCCAGACGGCGTTCTCCAGCCCGTAGAGGATCGTGTGGTCGTCCTGCCAGAGGGCCTGGTCGTCGACGCTGCGGGTCTCGGCGAGCTCCGTCTCCTTGAGCGTTCCGAGATCCAGGACGGACAGCCGCCAGGCACCCTCGCCGACCTTCTTCTTGAACGCGACCCGCTTGCCGTCCGGGGACAGCGACGGGCACTCGACGTTCTCGCGGAGGGTCTTGCCCCGGTAGCGCCCGTAGTCGGCTTCGACCAGGTACGTCTTGCCCTTGCTGCCGAGGGTGGCGTAGAAACGGTTGCCGTCGGGGGCGAAGGTGATGCCCCAGTAGTTGACGTCGTGGGCGAAGTAGCGTTCGCCGTCCTTGAAGACCGGGAGCTCCTCGATCGTCTTGACCAGCCGTCCGGTCTCGACCTCGTAGAGCCCGGCGCGGGTCGAGAAGCCGGTCTCCGCGTAGGAATCACCCGTGACGAACAGCGTCCAGTAGACGCGCTTGCCGTCCGGCGAGACGCGCGCCCGGCTCGGCGTGCCGGGCAGGGTTTCGGTGTGGCGGACGGCGAGGTGGTCGTCGAGGACGAGGACATCGGTGATCGCCGGGAGCGTCCCCGGCTTGACCGCCAAGCACACCGCCGTCCCCTTCGCCACCGCGAACCGGTCGCACTTCAGCTCGCCGAGCCGCGGTTTCGCCTGCGGGTCGGCGAGCGGGACGGCCCCGACGCGGCCGGTGGCGGTGTCGCGGAACAGCAGCTGGCCGGGTGCCAGGGTCAGCGCGGCGGCGGGTTCGGCGTCCGCCGTGTCGTGGCGCGCGCTGACCGTGTACGTGACGGCGGCCGCGACCAGCAGGGCCGTGCCGGTGAGGGCGAGGACGAGTTTCTTCACGGGCGCACCGGTTTCGCGAAGGCGGCGGCGAGGGCGACGGCGGCCAGGCAGACCGCGGCGACGAGCACCGCGGGCCGCAGGTCCCACAGCGTCCACGCCAGTCCGAACAGGACGGAGGAGAGCATCCGGGCCACGGCCTGGCCCGTCTGCACCACGGCCAGCCCGGTGGCGCGCAGGCCGGCCGGGACGAGCGGGCCTGCCGCGGCCATCAGGACACCGTCGGTGGCCGCGTAGAACACGCCGTGCAGGGCGAGCGCGACGACGGGGAGCACCGCGTAGGCCGGGCCGCAGAGCAGCACCAGGGCCAGGCACAGGGCCACGTGCCCGCCGAGGAACACCGGCCAGCGGCCGACGCGGTCGGCGAGCTTGCCGAGCGGCACGGCCAGCAGCAGGTAGACCCCGGCGGTGCCCAGCGGCAGCAGCGGGAAGTACGTCGCCGCGATCTCCCAGCGGCGTTGCAGGACGAGGTAGACGAACGAGTCGCCGACCGTCACCAGGCCCAGCAGGGCGGCCCAGAGCGCCACGCGCCGGAAGTCCTGCTGCCGCAGCAGGCCGAACGCGGCCCGTGCGGACACCGCCGCGCGGTCGACGCCGCCGGGCCGGTCGCGGACGAACAGGGCCAGCAGCAGCACGGCGATAGCCGCGATGCAGAAGCTGGTGAAGAACACGCTGGAGTAGCTGCCGAGGCTCAGCGCGAGCACCGCCATCGCCACCAGCGGGCCGAGGAACGCGCCGACGGTGTCCATCGCCCGGTGCACCCCGAACGACCGGCCGAGGGTGGCCGGCTCGCTGGACAGCGAGATGAGCGCGTCACGCGGGCCGGTGCGCAGGCCCTTGCCGGTGCGGTCGGCGGCGAGGACGACCCCGATGGCCGCGACCGACGATCCGGCCGCGACCAGGCCGAGCTTGCACACCGCGGACAAGCCGTACCCGAACCCGGCGACCGCCTTGAGCCGCCGCCACCGGTCGGCGAGGTGCCCGCCGAGCACCCGCACGACCGCGGTGGCGCCGGCGTAGAGCCCGTCGAGCAGCCCGAACTGCAGCGGGTTCAGGCCGAGACCGAGCACCAGGTAGAGCGGGAGGACGGCGGTGACCATCTCCGACGAGACGTCGGTGACCAGGCTGACCATCCCGAGCACCAGCACGTTGGCGGACACCCGCTTCAGCGCCGGCTTGCGGTCGGTTCCCGACGCCAGGTCCGAGGTACGGCTTGCCGCGATGTACATGCCCGGGCCTCCTAGTGGCAGGTGTAGGTCGGGCTGCTGTCGAGGACCTTGCCGTCGACGCCGATGAGCTGCGTCTGGAACGTGGTGTCCGTCATCGACAGCTTCAGGACGCCGAAGGTCTTCAGCAGCTTGGCGGTCGTCGCGTGCGCCGGGCTCAGGTCGTACAGGTTGGCGCCGCCGGAGCCGCCGACGATCTCGACCGGGCCTGCCGCGTCGGCCTTGCCGTCGGCGTTCTGCGGCACGAACCGCTCGTAGTCGTGGTCGTGGCCGTTGAGGACGAGGTCGACCTTGTTGGCCACCATCAGGTTCCACAGCTGGATGCTGTCGATGTTGTCGCCGTGGTCACCGGAGCTCCACCGCGGGTGGTGGTAGTACGCGGCGACGCAGCCCTTCTTGTTGTTGGCGAGATCCTGCTTCAGCCAGGTGACCTGGGGCGGCTCGGCGAAGTCGTCGTGGGTGACGAAGTCGTTGGAGTCGAGGGCGATGAAGTGCCAGTTGCCCATTTCCCAGCTGTAGTACCGCTGCCCCTGCGGCTTGGCGATGGCGCCGAAGTACTGCTCGTAGCCGGTGAACTTCGAGTAGGACTCGTGGTTGCCGGGGATCGGGTGCGTGATGTTCTTGAACTTGCCCCAGGTCTTGTCGTAGTAGTTCTTGAAGTCCGACAGGGTGGGTTCGTCGTACTGGTTGTCGCCCATGGTGATCACGGCCGCGGGGTTCATGTTCTCGACGAGCTTCGCGGTCTTGGGGTGGACGCAGCTGGAGCTGCTCGCGGTGCACTGTTCGGCGATGTCACCGGCCGCGGCGAGGACGAACCCGGCGCTCCCGGCCGCGGTCTTGACCGTGATCGGCGTGCCGGCGGCCGAGACGTTCCCCGCGGCGTCGCGGGCGCGCACCGCGTAGGTGTAGCTCGTGGCCGGGGCGAGCCCGGTGTCGGTGTAGGACGTCGTCGCGCTGGTGGCGACGACCGTGCCGTCGCGGAGGATGTCGTACCCGGTGACGCCGACGTTGTCGGTGGCCGCGCTCCAGGTCAACGGGACGCTCGTCGCGGTCGCCGTGCCCGCGGTGAGGCCGGCCGGGGTGGTCGGGGCCTGCGTGTCGCCGGAGGAGTCCGTGCTGCCGAAGACCTGCATCTCCCAGAAGGAGTAACCGTAGCTCGTGCCGCGGGTGAGGCCGACGAAGCGCACGAAGCGGCCGCGGGCGGTGAGGCCGCCGAGGTCGTCGATCTTGCCGTCACCGGTGTCGACGGTGGCGGCCGTGGTGAACGACGTGCCGTCGTCGGAGACCTCGATCCGGTACTTCTTGGCGTAGGCGGCTTCCCAGTTGAGGACGACGCGGTGGATGGTCGCGGACTGGCCGAGGTCGATCCGCAGCCACTGCGGGTCGGCGCCCTCGGCGCTGGCCCAGCGGGTGGTGGTGCTGCCGTCGACGGCCTTCGCCCCGGTGTAGGACGAGCTCTCGACGGTCGAGGTGGCCACGGGTTTTCCCTGCGACAGCAGGACATCGGCGGCCTGGGTGGTGGCGGCCGCGGCGATCGCGGACGGCAACAGCACCACGGCGGCGATCACCGGGGTGAGTCGGGCCAATGGGCGTAGTGGGGTGGACGGCACGTCGCGCTCCTTACGGGCCTGGCGGTGGCTGGTGGGCTGCGGCGTCAGGTGAAACTGTTAGGAAAGTTTCCTAACTAAGCGGACTGTAACGAGGCGATCATCGGGCTGACAAGACTTGTCTTGCCCTTGAATCGGTCAAGAGGGTGAGTTTTTCACCGTTTCCGCTGCTCAGAGCCTGCACCGATGAGCGGAACACTGCTCCGTGGGCCGGGATCGGCTCAGCCGGGCGGCGCCTGGAGGCCCTGGAAGACGGCCGCGATCAGGCGACGCCCCTGGGCCGCGCCCTCCTCGTTGTTCGCCACGCGCCACAGGAAGCTCATGAGCATGATGATGTCGGCGGGGTCGTGGCCGGGCGCGATGGTGCCCTCGGCCACGCACGCGTCGACGAGCTTCGCGACCGCCTCGGTGGTGGGTGCCCACGACGCGCTGATCAGTTCCTGCGCCGCGGCGCTGTGCAGCGCGTCGCCGAGCCCGTGCTTGATGCGGATGTAGGCGGCGAGGGTTTCGAACCACTCGACGAAGGCGGCCTTGGCGGAGGAATGACGGGCGAGCACTTCGTCGGCGGTGGCCGTGAGGCGTTCGATGTCGTGCTGGTAGGCGCCGAGGATCAGGTCTTCGCGGGTCGGGAAGTGGCGGTAGAGGGTGCCGGCGCCGACGCCGGCGCGTTTGGCGACCTCGCTCAGCGGCACCAGCGGATTCTCCGCGAACAGCTCGTGGGCGGCCTCGATGATCGCGACGCGGTTGCGCGCGGCGGCCTTGCGCTGGGTGCCGTACGTCCCCTCGGTCATGCCCCGATCATGCCTCATCGTTGACATGCGGAGAATCCTCCGCTAGTTTCGCATCTCAGATGCGGAGAATCCTCCGCAAGTTCCTTCACCAGGAGAACCTCATGCGATACGTGAAGCTCGGCGCCACCGGCCTGGACGTCTCCCCCGTCGCGATCGGCGCGATGAGCTACGGCGAGCCCGATCGCGGCCACCCCGTCTGGTCGCTCGGCGAGGAACAGGCCCGGCCGCTGATCAAGCACGCCCTCGAGGCGGGCATCAACTTCTTCGACACCGCGAACATGTACTCGAACGGGTCCAGCGAAGAGATCCTCGGCCGGGCGCTCAAGGACTTCGCCGACCGCGACGACGTCGTGATCGCCACCAAGCTGCGGCACCCGATGCGCCCGGGACCGAACGGCCGCGGACTGTCCCGCAAGGCGATCATGACCGAGGTCGACCACTCGCTGCGGCGGCTGGGCACGGACTACATCGACCTCTACCAGATCCACCGCAACGACCACGACACGCCGCTGGAGGAGACCCTCGAGGCGCTCAGCGACCTGGTCAAGGCGGGCAAGGTGCGGTACCTGGGTGCGTCGTCGATGTTCGCGTGGGAGTTCGCCAAGGCCCTGCACCTGCAGAAGCAGCACGGCTGGGCGCGGTTCGTGTCCATGCAGGACCACTACAACCTGCTGGCCCGCGAGGAAGAACGCGAGATGATCCCGCTGTGCCTGGACGAGGGCGTCGGCACGATCGTCTGGAGCCCGCTGGCCCGCGGCCGCCTGGCCCGGGCGTGGGACGACGCGAAGGCGACGGCCCGCGCCGGCACCGACGGGGCTTACGCGGACCTGCTCTATTCGCCGGCGGAAGAGGAGTCGAACCGCGCGATCGTGGCGGCGGTCGGGAAGGTGGCGGCGGACCACGGCGTGAGCCGCGCGTCGATCGCCCTGGCCTGGCTGCACCGGCAGCCGGTCGTCACAGCGCCGCTGGTCGGGGCGGGTTCGATCGAGCAGATCGACGACGCGGTGGCTTCGCTGGACGTCTCGCTCAGCGATGACGACGTGCGCGCGCTCACTGCGCCCTATACGCCGCGGTACGACTGGCAGGGCGTCTCGGACGAAGCGACCATGGCGGCGATCCGGGCCCGGGTGCCGGGGATGGCGCTGACGTGAGGCTTCGTTGCGGCACAACGGGTTCCGATGATCACCCGATTCAGCGATGGTGTTCGCACAGATGTTCGGTAGCGTGGTTTTCATGACCCCTGCACCCCACCCCGTCACCGTCCGGCGAAGACCGTCACCCCAGCAGTTTCCGGATTTCCGCCACCGCGGCCCGGCCGGCCCGATTGGCTCCGACAGTGCTCGCCGAGGGCCCGTACCCGACCAGGTGCAGGCGTGGTTCGAGCACCACCCGCGTGCCGTCCATGCGGATGCCGCCGCCGGGCTCGCGGATGTGCAGCGGGGCGAGGTGGTCGATCGCCGCACGGAACCCGGTGGCCCAGAGGATCACGTCGGCGTCGAAGCGCTCGCCGTCCGCCCACACGACACCGTCCGGGGTGATCCGCTCGAACATCGGCCGCCGGTCGAGGATCCCGGCGGCCCGGGCGGCCCGCACTTCGGGCGTCACGGCCAGATCGGTCACGCTGACCACGCTTTCGGGCGGCAGCCCGGCCCGCACCCGTTCGTCGACCTTGGCGACGGCGTGGCGTCCCCAGTCCTCGCTGAAGGGCTCGTCCCGCCACACGGGCGGCCGCCGCGTGACCCAGGCGGTCGCGCGGGCGAGCGGGGCGAACTCCATGAGCAGCTGAACGGCGGAGGCCCCACCGCCGACCACAACGACCCGCCGGCCGCGGAAGTCTTCGGGCCCGCCGTAGTCGGCGGTGTGCAGCTGCCGTCCCGCAAAGGTCTCCTGGCCGGGATAGCGCGGCCAGAAGGGCCGGTCCCAGGTCCCGGTGGCACTGATGACGGCCTTGGCGGCCCACGACTCGGCGGGGCTCGAGACGACCAGCCGGTCCCCCGCCCGCGTCACGGACTGCACGTCGACGGGCCGAAGCACGGGAAGGTCGTAAACGCTTTCGAAGCGAGCAAAGTACTCGGAAACGACTTCGGAGGCGGGCCGGGTCACGTCCGGAGTACCGAAGGCCATACCGGGCAGATCATGAATGCCATGCACTTTCCCGAGAACGAGCGACGGCCACCGGTACTGCCAGGCACCCCCGGCCCGCTTGCCGTGATCGAGAACAACAAACCCACTGCGGTTGGCAAACCCCGCCCGCCGCAGGTGGTAGGCAGCAGAGAGCCCAGCTTGCCCAGCCCCGACGACCACAACATCGGTCTCGTGATCCGCGCGGTCCATAGAGGGTCCAACAACAACCACGCCGGCATATTTCGCGCCATCCATCACAGCGTCGGAGTTCCGACTCCGGTCACCTAGCCTCCGACGGGTCCGCCCGGCGTCTCCGGCCCACCGGAAGCCCCAGCCGACCCCCATACGCCCCGGCCGCCAAGCTCACGCACCCAGCTCGGCCTGCGTTCCTGCTCCGGCGGAAGGGCGCCCCAGCGCCTATGACCTCTGCTCCCCCGGCACCTCCGGACCACGGGAGGCCCCGAGCCAGGCTGGCCCCACGGCCCGCCCGCCAACCGCACACCCGATTCGACCTACACCTCTCCCCCACCGGAAGCCCGAACCCCCGGCTCTAAAACCTCTGCCGCCCACTCTCCCGGCCCAACCGGATCCCCAAGCCAGCCCGCCGTACGCCCCGGCCGCCAAGCCGCGCACCCCGTCCGAGTTACGCCCCCTGCCCGACCAGAAGCGCAAGCCCCACGCGCCAAGAACCTCCGCCGCCTCAACCACTCCCTACCCGGGCACCGGCATCTCCAGCCCGCCCGAAGCGCCCAGCCAGTCCTCGCACGGCCCGCCCGCCAATCCGCACCCGGTTCGACCTGCGCCCCTGCCCCACCAAAAGCGCGCCTCCAGGCGCGAAGAACCTCAGCCACCCGAACCACGCTCGCCCGGCACCACCTGCATCTCCGGCCCACCGGAAGCCCCGAGCCAGCGCTGACCCCGTCGCGGCCGACGCCAGCACCTGGCCGCGCTCCGGCTCACCTCCGGACATCGTCCGGCCGTGCTACACGGCAACCCGGTTCCGACCGGCCTCCTTGGCCCGATACAAGGCCGCATCAGCGGTGCGGAGAACGTTATCCAGCGTCGGCCCCGCGTCCGGATACCGCGCCACCCCGATCGAAACCGAAAGGCCACTCACCCGAACCGTCCCGCCACCCGTCGAAATCACCACGTTCAGCTCACCCACCGCCACCCGCACCCGCTCGGCGATCGCCAGCACGTCCGCGCGCCCGATGCCCGGCAGCAGCACCACGAACTCCTCGCCCCCGAACCGGCCCACCGTGTCGCCCTGGCGCACCGAGCCGGAGATCGCCACCGCCACGGCGGCCAGTACGTCGTCGCCGGTCAGGTGCCCGTAGGTGTCGTTGATCCGCTTGAAGTGGTCCAAGTCGATCATCAGCACCGCGAAGCCCCCACCGGCGCGGCGCTGGGCGCGGACATGCTCCCGCGCCGCGGCTTCATGCCACCCGGCGGTGTTGAGCAGCCCGGTCTTCTCGTCCGCCACGGCCGTGACCTGCAGTTGCTGCTTCAACAGCAGGTAGCGGTGCAGCAACAACAAGGGAGCCACGACGAACACCACCAGCACCGGCTGCTCGACCAGCGCCAGAGCAGCGAGCCCGCCCAGGCAGAGGGTCGCCAGCTCGAAAGCGTTGTCCTCCCAGGTCCCGACGAGGTCGGCCGCCGACCGCTGGCTGGTGTAGAGGTAAATGCCGGCCGCCACCAGGCCGACGTTCACCAGCTCGAAAACAGCGGCCGCCAGACACAGCGCAAACACCCCACGCGGCGTCTGCAACGGCGTCCCGTGCAAGCCCAGAACGGCAAGAACGGAGGAAGCAGCGAAGCAGGAAAGCATCGCCCAGGCCGTGCTCGCGACGAAGCGGTGCGCGGGCCGCGTCCGGACCTGACGCCACACGCGCACCCACAGGTGGGTGTAGAGCACAACGGCCAGCAGCGCCACCCAAGCCGGCGGCAGCAGCACGACACCGGCGAGGTACCAGACGGAGGTGACGTTGATGTGCGTCTGCCCGCTCATCCACCGCCGCAACCGCTCGATCCGCCGCGACATCTCGGCCTGCGCCACCCCCAGCGCCACGAGCACGGCAAACCACCCGGGCCGCACGGGCCCACCGAAACCCTCGGCCAGCGCAGCCCCGGTAGCGACGACGGCGACCAGTTCACAACCGAGCGCATAGGCGATCCAGCGGGTCTTCGCCCCACCCCACATCGCCCACCGAGCAGGCCACCCGGACCAGGCGGAAAGCGCTCCCCGCCGCACGGCGACCTGGGCTCTCAAGAGCCGAAGCCACAAACGTGACGGACCGGCATCGTGACGTACCCCTCGCGCAGAGTTCAGCCAACCAGGTAGCCCAGCGTAGCCGTTCCAACGACGCGCGTCGCCAGTCCGGGCGAATTGCGGGCAACACCCCTGCCCAAAGACCCGCGCAGGGTAGAAAGCCGCAGCTCAGCACCCCACAAACGGATCACGCCCAACCCGCCCGACGCTGGGGCCCGCCACGCAGCCCCAGCCCAGATGGAGCCGTCACAGCCGGGCAGCTCACCGCCACCGCAGGCCGACTTGAGCCGCTGTGGCCGCCCCTCTTCGTGGCATCGCCGAAGCGCCGGCCGAGCCGCCGCCGCGAGGTCAGCCCACCTGCGCGGACACTCCCAACCCCAGCCGGCCGCGCAAGGTGAACCCGACGCAGCCCGAAACTCGTCGCCGAAGCGCGCCGGTCGAGCCATCTCCGCGGGGTCAGTCCGCCTGCGCGAGCACCTCCAACCTCAGCCGCCCGCGCAAGGCGGACCGTCGCAGCCCGCACCCATCGCTGAAGCGCGTTTGGCCGAGCCGTTGGCGGGGTGGCTTACTTGCGCAGGGCTCGGATGACTGCCACCAGGCCCACCACCGCGGCGATCGCGACCAGGACCGGGACTACCCGCTTGAGCACCGACTGCCCCGCGTAGTCGAGCAAGTCGATTGCCTCGGTCTCCGGGGGTGCCGGGACGCTGTGCAGTGCCGGGCGGTCCGCCGCCGGCTTGGGCTTCGGCTCTGTGTTGATCTCCGGGGTGGTCGGGGCCGGCTTGACCTTCGCCGCCGGCTCGTCCGTTGCCGCCGGAGCAGGGGCTGCCGCCGCGGTTGCCGATTTCGAAGTCGAACCCGAGGCCGCAGAAGCCGAAGCCGCCGCGGAAGTGGCAGTCGATTCCGAAGCTGCCGGGGCCGCAGATGCGTCGGGAGCCGCCGCCGGGGTCAGTTTGCCCGACAAACAGCCCGCGAACGTGTCCAGGATCTTCCCGCCCACCTCGCTGATCAGCCCCCGCCCGAACTGGGCCGGCTTGCCCGTGATCGCCAGGTCCGTCGCCACCGCCCCGTGGGTTCCAGTGGACGTCTCCGTCAACGTCAGGGTCACCGTCGCCGCCGCCGTGCCTGCTCCTCGGGCATCCTTGCCCGAGGCCTTGATCGTCACCTTGTGGGCCGCTTCGTCCTTCTCCAGGAACTCACCGTTGCCCTTGTACAGCAAGGAAATCGGCCCCAGCTTGACCTTCACCGTTCCGCTGAACCGGTCGCCCTCGACCTTGGTCAACGTGGCTCCCGGCATGCACGGGGCCACTCGCTCCGGATCGACGACCGCCTGCCAGACCTCGCCGATCGGCGCCGGGACGGTGAATTCGTGGTCGAGCCGCACGGGCCGACCTCCTTCCTGATGACGACGGGGGTCCGGTGCCCACCCTAGCCGCCGGGCGGCGGCCCGGGTGGGCGAAACCGGACTCCCTCAGGCGCCGGCCGCCGCCGCTGCGATGGCGCGGCCCGTGAGGACCTGCGCGAGGTGGCGGCGGTACTCGACGTCGGCGTTGCCGTCCACCGGCGGGTTCGTTCCCTCCGCCGCGTGCGAAGCCGCCGCGGCGATCGCGTCCGCCGAGGCCTGGACGCCGACCAGGGCCGCCTCGACGCCCGAGGCGCGGACGGGGGTCGAGCCCATGTTCGTCAGCGCAACCCGGGCCTCCTCGATCACCCCCGCCTCGGTACGGACGGTGACCGCGACCGCCACCATCGACCACGCCTGGGCGACGCGGTTGAACTTCTCGTAGTGCGCCCGCCACCCCGTGTGCTTGGGGATGCGGACCTCGACCAGCAGCTCGTCCGGCGCCAGTGCGGTGGTGAACAGGTCGCGGAAGAACTCCGCGGCCGGCACCGTGCGCCGTCCCGCCGGCCCGGCCAGCACCAGGGACGCGTCCAGCGCCAGCACCGGCGCCAGCAGGTCGCCGGCCGGGTCGGCGTGGGCGATCGCGCCGCCCAGCGTCCCGCGGTGGCGGATCTGCGGGTCGGCCACCGTGTCGGTCGCTTCCTTGAGCAACGCCGCGTGCGAGGCCACCAACGCGTCCCGCTGGACGTCGTAGTGCGTGGTCATCGCGCCGATCACCAGCTCGTCGCCCTCTTCGCGGACGCCGCGCAGTTCGGCGACGCGGCCGAGGTCGATCAGCGTGGTCGGCGCCGCCAGGCGCATCCGCAGCACCGGCAGCAGGCTCTGCCCGCCCGCCAGCACCTTGGCGTCCTCGCCCGCCGCCGCCAGTGCCTGCACCGCTTCGTCCACTGTGGACGGGCGGACGTAGTCGAAGGGAGCC
This sequence comes from Amycolatopsis sp. NPDC004169, assembly GCF_040610315.1. NCBI lineage: Bacteria > Bacillati > Actinomycetota > Actinomycetes > Pseudonocardiales > Pseudonocardiaceae > Amycolatopsis > Amycolatopsis sp. NPDC004169. Next base: position 182,754 of record NZ_JBEXMD010000002.1, on the reverse strand, counting down.
GGGATCACTGCACACCTCCGGTGGCGTCGATCGAACCGAGGCCGCCACCGGCTTCGCCGCGGCCGGGGCCGCCCGCGTCGGTGGTGCCGTGCTGGATGGCGTGCCAGACCCGCATCGGGGTCAGCGGCATCTCGATGTCGTTCACGCCGAACTGGCGCACGGCGTCGACCACCGCGTTGACCACCGCCGGGGTGGACGCGATCGTGCCCGCCTCGCCGACACCCTTGGCGCCGAGCGGGTTGGACGTCGCCGGTGTCTCCGTGCGGTCGGTGGTGAACGACGGGAGGTCGGCCGCCGACGGCAGCAGGTAGTCGGCGAACGTGCCGGTCGTCAGCGTGCCGCTTTCGTCGTGCTCGGTGCCCTCGAACAACGCCTGCGCGATGCCCTGCGCGAGCCCGCCGTGCACCTGGCCTTCGACGATCAGCGGGTTCACCGCGACGCCGACGTCGTCGACGCAGACGTACGAGCGCAGCTTGACCCGGCCCGTCTCGGTGTCCACCTCGGCCGCGCACAGGTGCGTGCCGTGCGGGAACGAGAAGTTCTCCGGGTCGAACGTCGCGTCCGAGTCGAGCGACGGCTCGACGCCGTCGGGCAGGTTGTGCGCCGCGAACACCGCGAGCGCCACGTCGGCCAGCGTCGTGGACGTGTCCGTGCCCTTCACCGTGAACTTGCCGCCGGCGAACTCGAGGTCGTCCTCGGCGCATTCGAGCAGGTGAGCGGCGATCGGCTTGGCCTTCGCGACCACCTTCTCCGCCGCCTTGATGACCGCGATCCCGCCGACCACGAGCGACCGCGAGCCGTAGGTGTCCATGCCCTTGTGCGACGACTGGGTGTCGCCGTGCAGGATTTCGACGTCCTCGAACGCGATGCCGAGCTGGTCGGCGACGATCTGGCTCCACGCCGTTTCGTGGCCCTGGCCGTGCGCGGACGCACCCGTCGTCACCTCGACCTTGCCGGTGGGCAGCATCCGGATCGACGCGTACTCCCAGCCGCCGGCGCCGTAGTCCAGCGAGCCGAGCACCCGCGACGGCGCGAGCCCGCACATCTCGGTGAACGTCGAGATGCCGATGCCGAGCTGGACCTTGTCCTTCGACGCGCGGCGCTTCTCCTGCTCGGCGCGCAGGCCGTCGTAGTCGAAGAGCTGCTTGGCCTTCTCGGTGGCGGCCTCGTAGTTGCCCGAGTCGTAGGTCAGCCCGCACACGGTCGTGAACGGGAACTCCTCGTGCTTGATCCAGTTCTTCTCGCGCAGTTCCAGCGGGTCCATGCCGAGCTCGACGGCCAGCTCGTCCATGATCCGCTCGATCGCGAACGTCGCCTCCGGGCGGCCGGCGCCGCGGTAGGCGTCGGTCAGCGTGGTCGTCGTGTACACGTTGGTGCACGCGAAGTGGTACGCCGGGATCTTGTAGATCGCGTTGAACATGAACGCGCCGAGGATCGGCACGCCCGGCCCGACCAGGCCGTTGTACGCGCCGAGGTTGGCGAGGAGCTCGACCTTGAGACCGGTGACCTGGCCGTCGCGGGTCGCCGAGATGGTGATGTCCTGGATCTGGTCGCGGCCGTGGTGCGCGGCGAGCATGGTCTCCGACCGCGACTCGTTCCACTTGACCGGCTTGCCGAGCTTCTGCGCGACGAGCAGCGACATCATCTCTTCGGGCAGGACGCCGATCTTGCCGCCGAAGCCGCCACCGACGTCCGGGGCGATCACCCGCAGCTTGTGCTCGGGGATGCCGAGCGTCAGCGCCGACATCACGCGCAGGATGTGCGGGACCTGGGTGGCCGCCCACATGGTGATCTGCGTGCCGGTCGGGTCGACGACGCAGGCGCGCGGCTCCATGAACGCCGGGACGAGCCGTTGCTGGCGGAAGCGGCGCTTGAGCACGACCTCCGACGAGCTGATCGCGTCCTCGACGTTGCCGCCGGTGCCTGCCTCGCCCGAGTCGAACTTCCAGACCGCGCTCGTGTTGGTGCCCAGGTCCTCGTGGACGAGAGGGGCGCCATCGGCGATCGCGGCTTCCATATCGAGGATGACCGGCAGTTCGTCGTACTCGACGTCGATCTCCTCGAGCGCGTCGTGCGCTTCGGCGGACGTCCGCGCGACGACGACCGCGACGCCCTCACCGGCGAAGTTCACCGTGTCGGACGCGAGCACGGGACGGCGCGGCGCCTTCATGTCGGGCGTGATCGGCCAGGCGCAGGGCATGCCGATCGCGCCGTCCGGGTCGAGGTCCTTGCCGGTGTAGACGGCGACGACCCCGGATGCGCTCTTCGCCGCGGACGTGTCGATCGAGACGATCTTGGCGTGCGCGAACGGGCTGCGCAGGACCGCCATGTGCAGCATTCCGGGCAGCGTGATGTTGTCGGTCCAGCGGGTGCGGCCGGTGATCAGCCGCTCGTCCTCCTTGCGGCGGCGGGCCTTGCCGACCTCCGGTTCGATCGTCGCGGTCATCAGTCACCACCCACGCCGACGTGCTTGGTTTCGGTGATCCGCTCGGCTTCGGGTCCGGCGCCGGGGCTCATGTGCTGGGCGGCGTCGCGGACCGCGCGGACGATGTTCTGGTAGCCGGTGCAGCGGCAGAGGTTGCCTTCGAGACCTTCGCGGACGGCCTGTTCGTCCGGGTCCGGGTTGTCGGCCAGGAGGTCGATCGACTGCATGATCATGCCGGGGGTGCAGAACCCGCACTGCAGCGCGTGGTTGTCGTTGAAGGCCTTCTGCACCGGGTGCAGCTGCCCGTCGCGGGCGAGGCCTTCGATGGTGGTGACCTCGCAGCCGTCGGCCTGCACGGCCAGCACGGAGCAGGACTTCACGCTGTGCCCGTCGAGGTGGACGGTGCAGGCGCCGCAGTTGCTGGTGTCGCAGCCGACGACGGTGCCGACCTTCCCGAGTTTTTCCCGTAGGTGGTGCACGAGGAGGGTGCGGGGTTCGACTTCGTCGGTGTACTTGGTCCCGTCGACGGTGACGGTGATGCGCATCAGGCCTCCAAAAGCCGGCTCGGAATCGGCCTGCCCGACCGTGATCGGGCTCACAAACCCCGAGCGTGCTACGCGCCCTTCGCGTCGACAAGCCCTGATGTCACACGTTCAACTACCCGTTCCGCAGATACGCGTGCAAACGCGACGCAACTCCGAAGGTGCGGAGTTCCGGATGGGTGAACTTTATCGGCCGGCTGGATCAGTCAGCCGTGAATCCGTCCCGAGAGCTCGGCGAGCCGCTTCCCGCCGCCGCCCCACCGCAGCGCGATGATCTCCGCGGCGATCGACACGGCCGTCTCCTCCGGCGTGCGCGCGCCGAGGTCGAGACCGATCGGCGACGCCAGCCTTTCCAGCTCCGCCTCGGTGATCCCGGCCTCGCGCAGCCGCGCGAACCGGTCGTCGTGGGTCTTGCGGGACCCCATCGCGCCGACGTACCCGACGTCCAGGCGCAGCGCCACCTCCAGCAGCGGCACGTCGAACTTCGGGTCGTGGGTCAGCACCGCGATCGCCGTCCGCTGGTCGATCCGGCCCGCGTCCGCTTCCGCCTGCAGGTACCGGTGCGGCCAGTCGACGACGACGTCGTGCGCGTCCGGGAACCGGCTGGTGGTGGCGAACACCGGCCGCGCGTCGCAGACCGTGACCTGGTAGCCGAGGTAGGCGCCCATGCGGGCCATCGCGGCGGCGAAGTCGATCGCGCCGAAGACCAGCAGCCGCGGCGGCGGCTCGAACGAGTTGACGAACACCGCCATGCCCTCGCCGCGGCGCTGCCCGTCCGGGCCGTAGTGCAGGGTGCCGGTGCGGCCGCTGGCCAGCAGGCCGCGCGCGTCGTCGGCCACCGCGTCGTCCATCCGCGACGAGCCCAGCGAGCCCGCGGTGCGGTCCGGCCAGACGATCATGTGCTCGCCGACCAGGCCTTCGCGCTCGTGCTCGATGATCGTGACGACCGCGACCGGCTCGCCGCCGCGGACCGACGCGACGACGTCGCCGAGCTCCGGCATCGACGTGCGGTCGACGTGCTCGACGTAGATGTCGATGATCCCGCCGCAGGTCAGGCCGACCGCGAAGGCGTCATCGTCGCTGACGCCGTACCGCTGCAGCACCGGCTTGCGCTCGGCGACGACCTCCTGCGCCAGTTCGTAGACCGCGCCTTCGACGCAGCCGCCGGACACGCTGCCGGCGACGGTGCCGTCCGGCGCGACGACCATCGCGGCGCCCGGCGCGCGCGGCGCCGACGAGAAGGTGGCGACCACGGTGCCGAGCCCGACGGTCTCGCCCGCGGACCAGCGGCGGAACACGTCGTCCAGTACGTCACGCATCGGAAATCTCCCCGAGCAGTCGTTCCAAGGTGGCCAGGGTGTGCCCGGCCAGGAGCCGGTCGATGTGGGGCAGCGCGGCCACGATGCCCGACTGGACCGGAGCGTAGCCCGCACGGCCGGCGTGCGGATTCACCCAGAATACGGCGTGCGCGAGCCGGCGCAGGTGTGCGAGCTGTTCGCCGAGCAGGCCGGTGTCGCCGCGTTCCCAGCCGTCGGAGAACACGGTGACGACCGCGCGGCGCGCCACGCCGCGCCGGCCCCAGCGGTCGAGGAACGCCTGGAGCGTCTCCCCCAGCCGGGTGCCGCCGGCGAAGTCCGGCACGGCTGTGCCCGCGGCGAGCATCGCGCGTTCCGGGTCGCGCAGGCGCAGCTGGCGCGACACCCGGGTGAGCCGGGTGCCGAGCGTGAAGACCTCGACGGACGGTGGCGCGGCCCGCGCCAGGACGTGGGCGAACCGCAGCAGGGCGTCGGCGTACGGGCTCATCGAGCCGGAGACGTCGATGAGCAGAACGACCCGCCGCGGTCGGCTGCCGCGGCGGGCGTGCACGAGTTTGAGGGGTTCGCCGCCGCTGGCCAGCATGGCGCGGAGCGTGCGCGAGGGGTCGAGCCGCCCGCGCCGGGACGGCGTCCGCCGGGCGGCCGGGCGCTTCGGGAGGACAGGCTTGAGGGTGGCCAGCAGTGCGCGGAGGTGTTCCCGCTCGGCGGTGGTGAGTTCGGCGAGGTCGCGGTGACGCAGGACTTCGTGGGCGCTGGCGGCGACTTTCAGCTGGTCCTGGCCTTCGCCGCCCTCGCCGTCACCGCCGCCGGCTTCCCCGAGCGGGGCGATCCTGGCCTGTTTGGGCGCGGCCGTCGTCGCGCGGCGCGGGGTGCTGGTCTCGATGGAAAACCACTGGCTGAAGGCTTCTTCGTAGCACGGCAGGTCGTCGGGGCTGGAGCAGAGCGTGAGCCGCCCGGCCCAGTACAGCTGGGTGGGCTCGGCGACGTCGATCTCGGCCACGGCCGTGAGGTACGCCTGCACGCGGTGCGCATCGCAGGCGACGCCGGCTTCGCGCAACGCGGCGGCGAACCCGGCGTACCCCGCGACGGGATCGGCGACGGTGGTCATACGTCCATTGTGCGCCTGTTCGGCGTCCCGGCGAGGAGTCGAACCTCGGACCTCGGCGTTCGTAGCGCCGCGCTCTGTCCTGCTGAGCTACCGGGACAAGGGCGGTCTGCGCACACGCCCCTCCCCGGACGGGCGCGCAGACCGCGCTCTTCGCCGCGGCCGACCCAAGGTAGCAGCGGGTGGGCGCGAAGAGCCTTCGGAAAGAAAAGGGATTTTCAGCGAACGCGGGAGATCGCGCCGCAGAGGTTCCGGTCTTGCCGTCGGGTCACGATCTCCTCCTCTCGGTGTGGCGTGCTGTGCTGCAGAAAAGAATGCCCGAGTGCGCCGCGGGCGGCAACGCAATTAAAAACGCCCGCCTCGGCGGTCCTTTGTGGACCGTCGAGGCGGGCGCCGGGGTACTGCGGTTCAGGCGCCGGCCTTGAAGCCGGGCTGGATGTTCGCGCAGCCGCGCAGGCCTGCGGTTTTGTTGAGTTCCAGTACCGGCGGCAGCGTCTTCTGGGTGTACGCCTTGAGCTCGGCCAGCTTCGCGTCGTCGACCAGGTCGCGCCGGACGTGGTAGCTGACCCAGTTGCGCGAATCGATGGTCAGGTTGCCGATCGGCGGGTTGACGAAGATCGTCGCGTATTCGCTCTCGAACCGCGGGTCCTTGTCGAAGCCCAGGGTGGTGATCCACGAGCCGATGAACGTGATCAGCTCGGGCTTTTCCTGGTTGAAGACGTAGTTGCGGACCCCGGTCACGTCGGACTCGTGCAGGTAGTCGGCGACCTGCTTGTCACCGAGGCCGGCCAGGTCGAGCACCCGCAGGCGGCTGCCCAGCGACGTCCCGCCGAGGTCGATCAGGCCGACCTGGGCGGAGTCGGGGAGCTTGAGGATGTCCGCGAGGCCGTTGATGGTCCGGGCGTCGCGCTCGGCGACGATGCAGAACGCGGTCTTGACGTTGGCGCGGTAGGACGTGCCCTGGTCGTAGAGCCCGCTCACCGAGCTGATCAGCGCCACCACCAGCAGGCAGGCGAGCGCGATCCGGCCGCGCAGCCGGGCCGCGGCCAGCGCCTCGACGACCACGATCGCGCCGCCGAAGGCACCGAGCGTCCAGACCGGGGTGGCGAACCGCAGCTGCCCCATCCAGTCGAACTCGAGCACGATGTAGGCGACCACGGTGAGGCCGAACGGCACCATCAGGGCGATCAGCCCGGTGCGCAGCCGCGACGGCCGGACCATCAGCATGACCAGGCACGCGACGGCGACCGCGACGATCAGCCAGCCGACGTAGGAGACGATCTCGCCGGGACGGGCGAGGTCCTCGACGGTCGGCGGCTCCTGTCCCTTCGCGACGGCGGTGTTCGGGACCAGCCGGCCGAATTCGAACCAGCGGAAGACCATGTACGCCCCATACGGGACGGCGAAGCCGACGACGGAGAAGACGACCGCGCGGACGCTCCGGCCGAGCAGCTCCCGCTTGAGGAACAGCAGCACGGCGATCGGGTAGGCACCGGCGTAGATGATGCCGTCGGGCCGGGTCAGCGCGGCCAGCATCGCGATCAGCCCGGTGCCGACGGCGACCTGGGTGTCGAGGAGCCGTCCGCTGTGGACCGCGCGCACGATGACCACCGCGAGCGCGGCGACCGTCAGCGCGTAGAAGGAGTTCTCCAGCCCGGAGAAGCACCAGATGACGAAGGACGGGATCGCGGCGAGCGCGGCCCCGGCGACGAAGGTGATCAGCGCCGGGCGCCGGCTGAGCACCTTCGCGCCGAAGTAGAAGAGCACGAGGACGGCGGCGCAGCAGAGCAGCGCGAGCGCCTTCGGGAAGAGGATCTGGTCGTTGACGCCGAAGAGCGTCCCGTGGTCGAAGAGGCCGACCAGCTTGCCGAGGGCGATCAGGACCATCCAGGTCGGGTTCGAGTACCCCTCGACCGGCGCGGCGCCGGGCTGGAGCACCGGCCCGAAGCCGTCGGCCAGGTTGCGCGAGTAGGCGAACGTGATGGCCGAGTCGTCGATCAGCCAGTGCCCGTAGAAGCTGGCGTGCACGGCGATCAGCGCCGTGCCACCGAGCACCGCGGCGACCGCGGCAAGCCTGCCCCGCCAGTTCCGGCGCGCGGTCGCCGTCCCGGCCGGCCCCGGCCGCTCCGGCTCCGCATCGGACGGCGGTCTCGTGTCCGTCGTCTCCGCCACGCTCATCCGAAGGTACTCCCTCGCCTCGACCCAACCCGGTCCCCCGACCCGGGCGGTCAGGCGAACAAGGCGTCGAGCTTCGCCCTGACCCGGTCGAGGTCTTCGCTGTATTTCAGGACGGCTCCGAGCGTGCGTGCCGCCGTCGCCGCGTCCAGCTCGTCACGCTGAAGAGTCAAGAGAGCCCGCGCCCAATCGAGGGACTCCGCCACTCCCGGTGGTTTCAGCAGATCCATCTCGCGGAGCCGATGCACCGCTTCAGCGATCTGCCGAGCCAGAGCTGCACTTACCCGCGGGATCCTACGGCGCAGGATCTCGACCTCCCGAACCAGGTCCGGGTGTTCGAGCCAGTGGTAGAGGCAGCGGCGTTTCAGCGCGTCGTGGACTTCGCGCGTCCGGTTCGAGGTGAGGACCACCAGCGGCGGCTGTTCGGCGCGGACCTCGCCGTATTCGGGAATGGTCACGGCGTGTTCGTCGAGCAGCTGCAGGAGGAAGGCTTCGAACTCGTCGTCGGCGCGGTCGATCTCGTCGATGAGCAGCACGCACGGGGCGCTGATCAAGGCCTGCAGCAGCGGCCGGGCCAGCAGGAACCGCTCGGTGTAGAGGGAGCGCTCCGCGGCCTCGACGTCGAGACCGCCGTCCCCGGCCGCTTCGAGGGCGCGCAGGTGCAGCAGCTGACGGGGGAAGTCCCATTCGTAGAGGGCCTGGGCGGCGTCGATGCCTTCGTGGCACTGGAGGCGCACGAGCGGCCGCTCGAGGGCGGTGGCCAGCGCCAGGGCGAGGGAGGTCTTGCCGGTGCCGGGTTCGCCTTCGCAGAAGAGCGGGCGGCCCATCCGCAGGGCGAGGAAGCCGGCGGTCGCGAGCCCGTCATCGGCGAGGTAACCGGTCGCTTCGAGCGCGGCGGCGAGGGTTTCGGGCGAGTCCGTCACGCTGTCGATCGTAGGTGCTCAGCCGGGGTTCGCCAGATCACCGGGGCGGTCGACGTCCCGGCCGCTGCCGAGGTCACCGCACTCGACGAGGGTGAGGTCTTCGCGGGTGGCGAGCCAGTCGCGGGCGCCGCGGTCGCCTTGAGCGCTTCCGGCGACGTCCGCCCACCACCGACGGCCGAGCAAGACGGGGTGGCCGGGAACGCCCTCGTAGGCCGCACGGGCAACGGTGTCGGGGGCGGCGTGGGCGGCGACGCGGGTGAGGATGTCCGGGCCGACCCAGGGCAGATCGACGAGGTGAACGAGCGCGGCGACGGGTCCGCTGCCGAGGGCGGTCAGGCCGGCGCGCAGGGAGGCACCCATGCCGGACGCCCAGTCATCGGCGGTGACGGCGAGGGCCGGGTCGGGCAGAAGGGAACGAACCTGCTCGGCGGCGGCCCCGACGACAACCCGGACCGGGCTGCACCCGGCGGCGGTGAGGGTGCGGAGGGCGCGGAGGACGAGGGGTTCACCGTCGACCTGGACGAGGGCTTTCGGCCCGCCGAACCGCCGCCCGGCCCCGGCGGCGAGGAGGAGACCGGCGACGGGGGGCCGGGTCACGAGGAAGCTCCCGGCTCGGCACGACGCAACCGCTCTGCCAACGCCCCCGGAACCAGCTCGGCACGACGCACTGGCCCCACCAACGCTTCCTGGGCCGGCCCGGCGCGATGCAGCAGCCCGGCCGATGTCCCCGGAACCGGCTCGGCACGACGCAACACCTTGGCCGACACCCCCGGAACCCGCCCGGCACGACGCAGCACCTTGGCCGACACCCCCGGAACCCGCCCCGCACGACGCAGCACCTTGGCCAACGCCCCCGGAACCCGCTCGGCACGACGCAACCGCTCTGCCAACACCCCCGGGCCCGGCTCGAGTTGCGGCTCCCTCCGGCGGATTCGCTCCCCCGCCTCCGCCGGGCCGGGGCTCGTCGCGCCCGGGTCAGCCACGGGCGCGGTCCGAGGCTCCGATGGCCAAGTCCGCCTCGATCGCGCGGGCCGTCTCCAGCAGCGGCGGGACCAGGTCCTTCTCCACCGAGTGCGCCGTGGTGCGGCTTGCGTGGGTCGACAGGTTGACCGCCGCCACCACCTGGCCCGTTCGGCCTCGGATCGGGGCCGCGACCGAGCGGAGGCCTTCCTCCAGTTCCTGGTCCACCATCGCCCAGCCCTGGTCCGCCACCTTGGCCAGCTCCGTGCGCAGGTGGCCCGGGGTCGTCACCGTGTGGTCGGTCAGGCGGTCCAGGCTCGCCACGCGGAAGTACTCCTCCCGCTCCTCCTCCGCGAGCCCGGCCAGGAGGACGTGGCCCATCGAGGTCGCGTGCGCCGGGAACCGCGTGCCCACGTTGATGCTCACCGTCATGATCCGGGAGACCGCCACCCGGGCCACGTACACGATGTCCGTGCCCTCCAGCACCGAGACCGAGCTCGACTCGTGCACCCGCGCCGACAGGTGCTCCAGGTGCGGCTGGGCCACCTCCGGCAACGTCATGCTCGACAGGTACGCGTAGCCCAGCTCCAGCACCCGGGCCGTCAGCGAGAAGTACTTGCCGTCGGTGCGGACGTAGCCCAGGTCGGCCAGCGTGAGGAGAAATCTCCGCGCCGCCGCGCGGGTGAGGCCCGTCGCCCGGGCCACGTCGCTCAAGGTCAGCTCGGACGCGCCCGCGTGGAAGGCCTTGATCACCGCCAGCCCGCGCTCCAGCGACTGCACGTGGTGGGCACCACGGTGCGCCGGCTCGTCGTCCAGGCGGACGTCGAACTGCGGCCTCGTCACGTCCATGCCCGGCACCTTATCCGGCGTCCTTCGGCACCGCGCTCGGCTCGCCGAGCTCGGCCAGGGTGCGCTGGGCGATGGCGAACGCCGCGTTCGCCGCCGGTGCGCCCGCGTACACCGCCGTGTGCAGCAGCACTTCGCCGATCTCCGCCGCCGTCAGTCCGTTGCGGACCGCCGCCCGGACGTGCATCGCCAGCTCGTTGTGCGCGTGCAGCGCCGTCAGCGCCGCCAGTGTCACGCAGCTGCGCGTACGGCGGTCCAGGCCGTCGCGGGCCCACACCGAGCCCCACGCGCCCTCGGTGATGTAGTCCTGGAACGGGCGGCTGAAGTCCGTGGTGCCCGCGACCGCGCGGTCGACGTGCTCGTCGCCGAGCACCTCGCGCCGCACCTTCATGCCCTGCTCGTGGCGGTCCGTCACACTCGCTCCAAGTGGTCCAGGATCAGCCGGGTGAACTCGCCCGGCTGCTCGTAACTGCCCAGGTGCGCGGCGTCGGCCACGACCTCCAGCCGGGCGCCGGGGATGCCCTCGGCGATCGGCCGCGCGTGCTCGGCCGGCGATGTCGCCGGGTCGTCCGCGCCCGCAATGACGAGGGTGGGCGCGGTGACCTTCGGCAGCAGCTCCAGCAGGTCCATCCGCTCGATCACGCCGCAGCAGGCCGCGTAACCCTCGGCCGGGACCGCCGCGATCATCGCGCGGAGGAACTCGGCCCGGTCCGGGTGGCGTTCGCGGTACCCCGGCGTCAGCCAGCGGCTCACCCCCGCGTCGGCCACCGCCGCGGTGCCCTCGGCGCGGACCGTGCGGGCCCGCTCCGCCCACATCGACGGCGGGCCGAACTTCGCGGACGTGCAGCACAGCACGAGGCTCGCGATCCGCTCCGGCGCGTGGATGCCCAGCCACATCCCCGTCATGCCGCCGAGCGAGAGACCCACGTGGTGCACCCGCTCGACACCGAGCTCGTCGAGCAGCGCCAGGACGTCGGCGCCCAGGTCTTCGAGCTCGTAGGGCCCCGGCGGGACCGGCGACGCGCCGTGGCCGCGCGTGTCGTACCGGACCACCCGGAACCCGCGCTCCGCCAGCGGCGCGACCTGGGGTTCCCACATCCGCAGGTCACTGCCGAGCGACCCGCCGAACACGACCACCGGCCCGTCTTCGGGGCCCTCCGCGACCCAGTGCGGCTTCACGGCGCTCATAGCCGGAAGAAGACGGTCTCGCCGTCGCCCTGCAGCCGGATGTCGAAGCGGTAGCCGTCTTCGGTCTTCGCCGCGATCAGCGTGCCGCGCCGCTCCTCCGGCACCGTCGCCAGCACCGGGTCGGCCGCGTTGTCCTGGTCCTCGAAGTAGATCCGCGTGACGACCCGGTTCAGCAGGCCGCGTGCGAACACCGAGACGTCGATGTGCGGCGCCTGGGTGGCGCCACCCTCACCGGGGACCACGCCCGGGAGCACGGTGAGGATGCCGTAGGTGCCGTCGGCTTCGGTCGGGCAGCGGCCGAAGCCGCGGAACTCGCCGTCCGCCGTGCCGCGCGGGTCGTCCGGGTGGCGGAAGCCGCCGTCCGGGTCGGCCTGCCAGGTCTCGATCATGGCGTCCGGGATCGGGTCGCCGTTGCCGTCGCGGACGGTCCCGCGGATCCAGAACGCGCCGGGCGTGCCCTCGGGCACGACGTGCGGGCCGTCGGGCCAGGGCAGGCCGATCGATAGGTACGGGCCGACGGTCTGCGAAGGGGTGGGCAGCAGCTCGGTCATTCGTCGTCGTCCTCTTCCTCTTCGAACACCGACGCGTCGCGCCCGCGCAGGACGATGTCGAACTGGAACCCGAGCGCCCATTCGGCCTGCGTGATGTCGTGGTCGTAGCACGAGACCATCCGCTGCCGGGCCTTCTCGTCCGGGATCGAGTTGAAGATCGGGTCCTGGGAGAACAGCGGGTCGTCCGGGAAGTACATCTGGGTGACCAGCCGCTGGGTGAAGGCCGAGCCGAACACCGAGAAGTGGATGTGCGCCGGGCGCCAGGCGTTGTCGTGGTTCTTCCACGGGTACGCGCCGGGCTTGATGGTGGTGAAGGTGTAGCGGCCGTCGCTGTCGGTCAGGGTGCGGCCGACGCCGTCGAAGTTCGGGTCGAGCGGCGAGGGCCAGCGGTCGCCGGTGTGCCGGTAGCGGCCGCCCGCGTTGGCCTGCCAGATCTCGACGAGCGAGTCGCGCACCGGGCGGCCGTCGCCGTCGAGGAGCCGCCCGGTGACGATGATGCGCTGGCCCTGCGGCTCACCCGCGTGCTGCCGGGTGAGGTCGTTGTCGTGCTCGCCGAGACGGCCGGGGCCGAGCAGCGGGCCGGTGACCTCGGTGAGCATCTGCGGGAGCAGGACGAGGTCCTGCTTCGGGTGCCGCAGCGCCGTGGAGCGGTAGCCGCTGGAGTCGAGCGGCGGGTGGGTGCCTTCGGGGTCTTCCCCGTAGCGCGGCAGCCTGAATTCGGTCGGAGTGGCCACGTTTCTCTCCTTTACCGGCCTTCGAGGACGACGGCCAGGCCCTGGCCGACGCCGATGCAGATGGCGGCCAGGCCCCAGCCACCGCCGCGGCGGTGCAGGTCGTGCGCCAGGGCGCCGAGGATCCGGCCGCCGGACGCGCCGAGCGGGTGCCCGATGGCGATCGCGCCGCCGTGGGTGTTCACGATCTCCGGGTCGAGGTCCTTCCAGTCGCGCAGGCAGGCCAGCGACTGCGCGGCGAAAGCTTCGTTGAGCTCGACCGCCGCCAGGTCGTCCCAGCCGATGCCCGCGCGTTCGAGGGCGATCTCGGCCGCGCGCACCGGCCCGATGCCGAAGACGTCCGGGTCGACCCCCGCCGCGCCGCGGCCGGCGATGCGGGCCAGCGGGGTCTTGTTCAAGCGGTTCGCGCTTGCTTCGTCGCCGAGGAGGAGGGCGGAGGCGCCGTCGTTGAGCGGGGAGGCGTTGCCGGCCGTGACGGTGCCGTTTTCCTTGCGGAACACGGGCTTCAGCTTGGCGAGCTTCTCGGGGCTGGAGTCCGGACGGATGCCTTCGTCGCGGGCCAGGTCGACGCCCTCGACCGGGACGACCAGGTCATCGTAGAAGCCGTCATCCCACGCTTTGGCGGCGTTGACGTGGCTGCGGGCGGCGAAGGCGTCCTGCTCGTCGCGGCCGATGCCGTAGCGCTCGGCGAGCTGCTCGGTGGACTCGCCGAGGGAGATCGTCCACTGGGCCGGCATGGCCGGGTTGACCATGCGCCAGCCGAGGGCGGTGTTGTAGAGGGTCTGGTTGCCGGCGGGGAACGCCTTCTCGGGCTTCGGCATGACGAGCGGCGAGCGGGTCATGGACTCGACACCGCCGGCGACGACGAGGGAGGCGTCGCCGGTCTGGATCGCGCGGCTGGCCTGGATCGCGGCGTCGAGGCCGGAGCCGCAGAGGCGGTTGACCGTGCTGCCGGGGACGGTCGTGGGCCAGCCGGCGAGCAGGGCGGCCATGCGGGCGACGTTGCGGTTGTCCTCGCCGGCGCCGTTCGCATCACCGAGGGTGACTTCGTCCACTGTGGACGGGTCGAGGTCGTTGCGCTGCTGGAGCGCTTTGAGGACTCCGGCGGCGAGGTCGTCGGGACGGACGCCGGCGAGCGCGCCGCCGTAGCGGCCGAACGGGGTGCGGATCGCGTCGAGGATGTAGACGTCGGTCATGCGCTCGCCTTCCGGGTCGGCGGGGTGGTCGAGTGGAGGTGGGCGGCGAGGGTCGCCAGCCGGGCGGAAGATGCGAGGGCGGTTCGGGCGCGGTGAGTACCGCCGAGCCGACCGCACCTGCGGCCCTCGGAACACCGGCGGGCGGTGAAATCACCAGCCCAGCGGCAGGTACCGGACCGCTCCGGAGAGCGGGGCCAGCCCCGCATCGGGCGCCGACAGTGGGAGCGGGCTTGATCATGCGCTCACCTTCCGGGTCGGCAGGCTGGTAGGTGCAGGGGAAGGCGCCGCTTGTGGCGGCGGCCCGCCGGCCTGGGGCCTGGGTGGTGGTCATCGGCTCACCCTGCCATGGCTGCGGCCGGCCGCGTTGTCATGCGCTTGCCTTCTCCAGGTCGCGGAGGACCGTCAGCTCTCGGTCCGTCGGGGCCGGGGTCGTCGACAGGCTGTCGGACACCTTCAAGCTCCAGCCCGTGGCCGCGATGGCGCTCTCGAGGTCCACGCCCGGGTGTAGCTCGGTCAAGGTCAGCTCGGCCGTCTCCGGGTCGGGGCGGAGGAGACCCAGATCAGTCACCACCAGCGTCGGGCCACGGCCTCGGAGGCCGAGGCGCTCTCGGTCGCCCTTGCCCGTTCCGTGGCCGAATGACGTCACGAAGTCGACCTTCTCCACGAACGCGCGGGGGTTCTGCCGGAGCACGATGAACACCTCGCCGCAGGAGGCGGCGATCTCGGGGGCTCCGCCCGCGCCCGGGAGGCGGACCTTCGGGTCGTGGTAGTCCGAGCCGATCACCGTCGTGTTGATGTTGCCGAACTTGTCGAGCTGGGCCGCTCCCAGGAAGCCCACGTCGATGCGGCCCGGCTGGAGCCAGTAGTTGAACACCTCCGGCACGCTGATCACCGCGTCCGCCGTGTCGGCCAGCTCGCCGTCGCCGATCGACAGGGGCAGGCGGGACGGCTTGGCGCCGAGGCAGCCGGATTCGTAGATCAGGGTCAGGTTCGGCGCGTGCGCCCGGCGGGCGAGGTTCGCCGCCTTGCTCGGGAGGCCGATGCCGACGAAGCAGGACATGCCGTCGCCGAGGGCGCGGGCCGCCGCCACGCTCATCATCTCGTCGGCCGTGTACTCCGCGCTCATGCCTTCACACCGATCAGCTCGTTCAGCCACTTCGTGAACTCCTCGCGGTCGCGCCCGATCTCGTCCCACGCCTGGTACGCCGCGTTGTCCCGCTCGTAGTACCCCGCCGCGTACGACGGCTTCGCGCCGCCGGGGACCTCGGCCACCGCGGTGACCACCCAGGCCGGGAGCACGACCGCGCCCGGACGGGGCTCCAGCTCGTCCACGATCTCCTCGACCGTCACCAAGGACCGCTTCGCCGCCAGCACCGCTTCCTTCTGGACGCCGGTGATCCCCCACATCTGCACGTTGCCGGCCCGGTCGGCCCGCTGGGCGTGGACGATCGAGACGTCCGGGTTCAGCGCCGGCACCGCCGTCAGCTGCTCGCCGGTGAACGGGCAGGTGATCGGCTTGATCGTGGCCGTCTGCGCCGGGAGGTCGGTGCCGGTGTAGCCGCGCAGCACCGCGAACGGCAGGCCGGACGCGCCGGCGACGTACCGGTTCGCCATGCCGGCGTGGCTGTGTTCTTCGATCTCCAGCGGCACCGGCCAGTCGTGCTGGACGGCGTCGCGGAAGCGGTGCAGCGAGCCGACCCCGGGGTTGCCGCCCCAGGAGAAGATCAGCTTCCGCGCGCAGCCGGCGCCGATCAGCTGGTCGTAGACGATGTCCGGGGTCATCCGCACCAGCGTGAGGTCACGCCGGCGCTGCCGGATGATCTCCTGCCCGGCCGCGACCGGGATGAGGTGCGTGAACCCTTCGAGCGCGACGGTGTCGCCGTCGTGCACCAGCCGGGCCACGGCCTCCTCCAGCGACAGCAGCTCCGCCATCCCGCCCTCCGCATCCGTTCGCATCACGCACACTCGTTCTGCAACCGAACATAGCACGGCGGCCGGAGGCCCGACCAGACGTCTTCCACCCAATGGATGACGTACGCAGGTGGAAGGGACCGTCAGCCGATCCTGATCAACCGCGAGCCGTGCGGCGGCACGGCGGTGGCTGTCCACGCACCCCGGAACCGCCCGAGGTCCTGGCGCGCGACGAGGTCACGCACCAGCCGCGCGCCCGGGATCCCCAGGTCGACCGGGATGTCCGCCGGAGTGGCACCCAGGTTGTAGACCGCCGCGTACCACCGGCCGTCCGGCGCGCGCTTCTTCCACACCTGGTGGTCGCCGCCGGTCACGCGCGTCGGGTACGAGCCGGCGTGGTCCACCGCGATGACCTCGGGGTTCGTCAGGATCGACACCGCGGAGGCGTCCAGGAAGTAGATGTCCCCGCCGACGTACAGCGGCGAAGAAGCCATGGACCAGAACGTCATCACGCTCTGCCGCTCGACATCGGAGAGCCCGTCCTGGATGCCGCTGCCGGTGTTGTTGCTGATCGGCATCGAGTCCAGGTCCGGCCGGTACTGCGGCCCGAACACGCCCAGCCAGCCCGGCAGGTCCGCCCACCGCGCCTTCACCGAGCTGTCCCAAGAGGACACCGTCTCGCAATAGCACTCGACGTCCGTGTCGACGCGCACGCCGTTCGCGTACGGGGCCAGGGAAGAGCCGATGGACCGCGGCACCGGCCACGCGCTCGCCGTCAGCCACATCGGCCGCCGCGCGTGGTCGATCGCCGCGGACCAGGCGGCGATGTCGGCCACGTTGTCCACGGTCGTCCCGTCGACCTTGACGAAGTCGATGCCCCAGGACGCGAACCGCGCCACGATCGAGTCGTAGTACTTCTGCGCGCACGGGTTCGCGAAGTCGACCTTCCAGTTCCCGCCCCAGCCGTTCGACGGCGTCAGCGGCCGGTAGGCGATGTCCTGCGCGCGGCAGGACGTCCCGAGGATGGGCGCGTTCTTGTCGTAGACCTCCTTCTCCAGCCCGGTCACCGCGTACAGGCCCAGCTTCAGCCCGAGCGAGTGCACGTACGAAGCCAGCGCCGGGATCCCGGACGGGAACCGCGACGGATCGGGGTCCGGGATGCCGTTGACGTCGGTGTGGAAGACCCAGGACTGCGAGGCGTTCCAGCCGGAATCGATGTTGACGTAGGTGTAACCGGCGGACTTGAGCTTCGAAGCCATCGCCGAAGCCGCGTCGCGGATGTGCGACTCGTTGAGCCACGAAGTGCCGTAACCCGCGCGGGTCGACGACTCGAGGCTCCAGCTGCTCCAGCCCATGAACGGCCGGACGAACGGCGTCCGCGCGTCAGCCGCGGGAACGACCAGGGAGAGAAACCCGAGCACGGTGAGGAAAACGGAAAGGAGGCGCTTCATCGAACACTCCTCGGTAGGGGACCTACTCCTTGAGCCCGCTCGCCGCGATCCCGCGGACGATGAACCGCTGGGCGACCAGGAACATCGCGACCAGCGGCGCGATGGTGACCAGAGCGCCGGCGAACAGCGCCGGCAGGTTGACCGACTGGGCGGTCAGGAACGTCGAAAGGGCGATCTGCGCGGTCCACGACGACGGGTCCTGCCCGATCACCAGCGGCCACAGGAACGCGTTCCAGCTTTCGATGAACATCAACGCCCCGAGCGAGGCGATCATGCTGCCCGAGTTCGGCAGCACCAGCCGGCGGTAGACGCCGAGGTAGCCGAGGCCGTCGAGCCGCCCCGCCTCCTCGATCCCGGCCGGGAACCGCAGGTAGAAGTTGCGGAAGAGGATCACCGTGAACGCGCTGAACAGGTTCGGCGCGATGATCCCCCACTCGGTGTTGACGCCCCCCATCGAGCCGACGACCACGAAGGTCGGCACGAACGTCACCGACTGCGGGATCATCAGCGTGACCAGCACGTAGGTGAAGACGAACCGCCGCCCGGGGACGGGAATCCGGGCCAGCGCGTACCCCGCCATCGAACCGAACAGCGTCCCGACCGGCGCGGTGACGACCGCGACCAGGAACGAGTTCCACAACGAGTGCGCCATCGGCACCGACGCGTCGGCGAACAGGTCGCCGAAGTTG
Organism: Amycolatopsis sp. NPDC004169; assembly: GCF_040610315.1. NCBI lineage: Bacteria > Bacillati > Actinomycetota > Actinomycetes > Pseudonocardiales > Pseudonocardiaceae > Amycolatopsis > Amycolatopsis sp. NPDC004169. The sequence goes on along the minus strand of NZ_JBEXMD010000002.1, from coordinate 164,745 downwards.
ACCCACGACAGCGGATCGGGCAGCCACGACCAGTCCGGCGAGCCGACCTGCTGCCGCGTCATCAGCGCGTTGCGCAGCATGATGTAGAACGGCAGCAGGAAGATCACCGCGAGCACGGACGCGAGGACGTACTTCGGCGTCTTCCGGGAAAGCGGGAGAACGGCCATCAGTCCTTCTTCCCGAAGCCGACGAACCGGCCCTGCAGCAGGGTGATCGCGACGATGATCACCGTCAGCAGGAACGCGCCCGCCGAGCCGACGCCGTAGTTCTGGTCGCCGAGCGCCGAGTCGTACAGGTAGACGAGCGGCGGCTTCACCGGTGCAGTCGCCGTTCCGGAGAGCCCGGTGCCGAACAGGTTGTAGAACTCGTCGAACGCCTGGAACGCCGCGATGAGGATCAGCAGCAGCACCGCCACCGACGTGTTCCGCAGCTGCGGCAGCGTGATGTAGCGGAACGCCTGCCACTTCGACGTGCCGTCCAGCTCGCCGGCTTCGTACAGCGACGGCGGGATCGCCTGCAGCCCGGCCAGGAACAGGATCATGTACAGCCCGACCTGCAGCCACAGCCGCAGCGTCACCACCGCGACCCAGTACACCGGCGGGCTCGTCGTCGACAGCCACGGCACCGGGTCGGCGCCGAACAGGCCGCCGACGACGTTCGCGACCCCGGACGGCAGGCCGTTGAACAGCGCCATCTTCCACACCAGGGCCGCGACGACGTACGACACCGCGGCCGGGATGAGGAACACGGTCCGGAAGAACGCCTTGCCGCGCTTGATGCTGTTGATCAGCACCGCCAGCCCGAGCGACGCCACGAAGGTGATCGGCACGATGAAGACGGTGAAGACCGCGATCGTCGTCAACGATGTCAGGAACGCGTCGTCGCCCAGCAGGAACGCGTAGTTGCCGAAGCCGATCCAGTTCCCGAGCGTGATGGTGCCGCGGGCGTCGTTGAAGCTGAGCAGGAAGCTCCACGCGATGGCGACGTACTTGAACAGCCCGAGCCCGAGCACCACCGGTCCGGTGAGCACCGCGAACGCGCCGATCGCCCGCCAGTCGCGATGTTTCATGCCAGCTGCTTGTCGACTTCGGCCTGCGCCTTCTGCGCCGCGTCGCCGAGTTCGGCGGCCGGGTCGGCCTTCCCGTTCGCGATCTTCGTCGCCGCCTGCAGGAACAGCGTCGCCGACGCCTTGTTCCACAGCCCCGAGTAGGACTTGCCGAACTGCTGCGAGATCGCCACGGCGTCCTTCGCGGGTCCGCTGGAGAACTCGGTCGTCCGCGCCGCGACCTCCTTGCGGGCCGGGATGTGGAAGCCGTACTCGACGCACCAGTCCTTCTGCAGGTCGGCGTTCTTGATCCACAGCCAGTCGATGTACTTCTTGACCGCGTCCAGGTTCGGGGACTTGGCGTTGGCCAGCTGGTACCAGCCGCCGACGCGCGCGACCTGCTTGCCCGTGTCGCCGAACTTCGGCCACGCGACGACGCCGAAGTCGTCGCCCAGGGCCTTCTTGACGTCCGGCAGCGACCACAGCCCGCCCCACTGCATGGCCGTGGCGCCGTTCGCGAACGCGCCCGGGTCGGACCAGTCGGTCGGGTAGCCCTGGAGCAGGCCGCCGGTGTCGTGCAGCTGCTTGAGCCCGCCGATCGCGGCGACGGCTTCGGGCGAGGCGAAGGCGACCTTCTTGCCGCTGGCGTCGAAGAAGTCGGCACCGGACGACCAGAGCAGGAGGGTTGCCGCTTCGCCGACGCCGTCGGTGCCGACGTACAGGCCCTTCTGCTTGCCGTTGTTCAGCTTCCGCGTCGCTTCGAGCAGCTCGGCGAACGTCTGCGGCGGCTGGACGCCCGCGGCCTGCAGGGCGCTTTTGCGGTAGTACAGCATCATGACGTCGTCGATCATCTTGACGCCGTAGACCTTGCCGTCGACGGTCACGGTGTCCAGCGCGGCCGGGCTGAAGTCGGCCTTGACCGGGCCGACAACGTCGTCAAGCGGCGCGAGCAGGCCGTTCTTGACGTTCTGGTACCGGAAGTCACCCAGCTCGAACAGGTCGGGCGCCTGCGCGGTGAGCATCGCGGAGTTGAGCTTGGTTTCGTAGTCGCCGGCGATCCAGCTGACGTTGACCGCGATGTCCGGGTTGGCCTTGGTGAACTCCTGCGCGTACCGCTGGACCGCTTGCTGGGTCCCGGATTCGCCGTACGCGTGGTACCACTGCTGGAGCGTGACCTTGGCGCCCGAAGCGGCATTCTTGTTCAACGGGTCCGAAGTGCAGCCCGCGAGGGCCGCTCCCCCGGCAAAGAGAACGGAACCGACCAGGAAGCTTCGACGATTCATGGGGCTCACGGCAACTCTCCTCAAACGGTGTCGGACACGAACAGGCTCTGGACGGCGACCGCGGCGGCGCCGCGGGCCCATTCCTCGAACGGCAGCGGCCGGATGACCAGGCCGCACCGCGCGGCGCTGCCGAACGCCTGGGCCGCGAAGGTCCGGCGGATCTGCTCCTCGAACAGGTCGTAGGTGGCGACGCCCTCTCCCGAGACGACCACTCGTTCCGGGCCGAACAGGTTGACCAGCGCGGCCAGCCCCAGTCCGATCGCGTGGCCGGCGGCGGCGAAGACCTCCCTCAGCGGTTCATCGCCGCCGCGGGCGCGCGCCACGGCGTCGTCCATCGAAAGCCCGCGTTCGCCGGTGACCTGCCGCGCCCGGGTCAGGATCGCGGCGGTGGACGCGATCGCCTCGACGCAGCCCTGGCCGCCGCAGTGGCACGGCGGCCCGCCGTCGGCGACCGGGACGTGCCCGATCTCGCCCGCGACGCCGTGCGCGCCGCGGACCAGGCCGCCGTTGACCACCAGCGCACTCCCGATGCCGGTTCCCACCGTGACCAGCGCGAACGACGACGCGCCGACGCCCTCGCCGAACCACTGCTCGGCGACGGCGAGGGCCTTGACGTCGTTCTCCAAAGTGGCCGTGAGCCCGGTGGCGTCTTCCAGCAGGGACGCCAGGGGCACGTCCCGCCAGCCGAGGAACGGCGAGTAGCGGACGACACCGGACGCGCGGTCGACGTCGCCGGACACCGCGACGCCCAGGCAATAGGCGCGCTCGCGGAGGTCCCCGGTCAGCAGCTCGCCGACGAGGTCGGCCAGCGCGCGGACGACGTGGCCGACGTCGTGGCTCGTCAAGGCGTGGTGGGCGCTGGCCCGGACGTCGGCGCGCAGGTCGGTGACCACGCCGATCAGGTCGTCCCCGGTGATCTTGACGCCGACGAAGTACTCGCGGTCCGGCCGGATCGCGAGGGGGTTCGCCGGGCGGCCCGCCCCGGGCGCGGTGCGGCCGCCGGAGGCGAGTTCTTCGAGGTAGCCGGCCTCGATGAAGGGCCGGGCCGCCTTCGTCACCGCGGCGGAGGAGAGCCCGGTGCGGCGGGCGACGTCGACGCGCGAAACCGGCCCCTCGGTCAGGACCGTGGTGAACACGGTCGCGGCCGCGGGACTGGTGATCGGCGCCCTTGCCGGTGCACTGCGAGGCATGGCCGGAAGAGTAGGGAGACTTAATTAACTTCGTCAAGAATTTATTTTTCCGCAGGTCAGCTCTACGCTGTCGGGCATGCCGCTCGTCGAACACGACCCCGCGCGCCGGCTCTGGCTGCTGCGCACCCCCGAAAGCTCGTACGCCTTCCGGCTGGACGCCGACGACCGCCCGCGGCACGTCCACTGGGGCCCGCCGCTGACCCTGGAGCAGGCCGCGCAGGTCGCCGCGCGCCGCAACCCGGCCGACAGCAGCTTCGACGAGCCCGGTGACGAGCGGCAGGAGCTCCCCGCCGAGGGAGGCGCCTTCTTCGGCGTCGCGGCGCTGGCCGTGCGTTACGCCGACGGCACTTCGGCGCTCGAGTGGCACTACGACGGCTTCGCGCTCGAAGGCGACGCACTCGTCGTACGGCTCTCAGACCGGCACTACCCGCTCGAGCTGTCCCTGCACTACCGCGTCCGCGGTGACGTCGTCGAGCGCTGGACGTCGCTGCGGCACGCCGGTTCCGGAGAGCCCATCGCCTTGCTGCGCACCGATTCCGCGTCGTGGACGCTGCCGCGGCGCGAGGGCGCGCGGCTGAGCCGGACGTCCGGCGCGTGGAGCGCCGAGTACGGCCTGCTGCGCGAACCGCTGCCGGTCGGGGAAACCACGCTCACCAGCCGGCGCGGCGCCTCCAGCCACCAGGTCAACCCGTGGGTGATGCTCGACGCGGGCGACGCGACGGAGACCGGCGGCGAGGTGTGGAGCAGTGCGCTGGCGTGGAGCGGGAGCTGGCGGATCACCGTGGAGCGCACGCACACCGGCCGCGTCACGTGGACCGGCGGGTTCGGCCACGAGCACGTCACCTGGCGGCTGCAGCCGGGCGAAACGTGGGAGACGCCGGTGTTCGCCGGGCTCTACGCGGCCGACGGCTTCGGGGGTACCAGCCAGCGGTGGCACGCCTACGTCCGCGATTTCGTCCAGCCGCACCCGGGTGAACTGCGGCCGGTCGTCTACAACTCGTGGGAGGCGACCGGCTGGGACGTCGACGAAAAGACGGAGACCGACCTGGCCGCGGCGGCCGCCCGCCTGGGCGCGGAACTGTTCGTCATGGACGACGGCTGGTTCGGCGCGCGCACCGGTGACTCGGCGGGACTCGGTGACTGGATCGCCAACGACCAGCGTTTCCCCCGCGGGCTGCGGCCGCTGGCCGACGCGGTGCACGCGCACGGGATGCAGTTCGGGCTGTGGGTCGAGCCGGAGATGGTCAACCCGGACAGCGATCTCTACCGCGCGCACCCGGACTGGGTGCTGCACATGGCGCACCGCTCCCGGACGACGCTGCGGAACCAGCTCGTGCTGAACTTCGCGCGGCCCGACGTCGCGGACTGGGCGCACAAGTGGCTCGACCGGCTCGTCGGCGAGCACGGCATCGACTACCTCAAGTGGGACATGAACCGCGCGTTCACCGAGGCCGGCTGGCCCGAGGCGGGGCCGGACGCCCAGCGCCTGTGGGTCGGCCACGTGCGGGCGGTGTACGGGATACTGGACCGGCTGCGCGCCGACCACCCGGACCTGCGGATCCAGGGCTGCGCGGGCGGCGGCGGCCGCACCGACCTCGGGATCCTCGCGCGGACCGACGAGATCTGGGCGTCGGACAACACCGACGCCGCCGACCGGATCACCATCCAGCACGGCTACGGCCAGCTCTACCCGGCGGGCACGATGTCGGCCTGGGTCACCGACAGTCCCAACCCCGGCACCGGGCGGGAGGCGCCGCTGAGCTTCCGGTTCCACGTGGCGATGGCGGGCGTGCTCGGCCTGGGCGGCGATCTGCCCCGCTGGACGCCGGACGAACTCACCGAAGCGGCGTCGCTCGTGGCGCTGTACAAGGAGATCCGGCCCGTCGTGCAGCACGGCGTGCTGTACCGGCTCGCGGATCCGGCGGTCTCGGCACTGACTGCGGTGCAGTACGTGCTCGGCGATTCCGTCGTCGTCTTCTTCTGGCGGCGGCCGACGGAGTTCGCGCGGCCGTTCACCCCGCCGCGGCTCGCGGGGCTGGATCCGGCCGGGCTGTACCGCGATCAGGACGGCGTCGTGCACCACGGGGCGGTGTTGCTGAGCCACGGGCTCGACGTCTCATGGCCGGGGAGCGGGTACGCGAGCACGGTGGTGCGGCTGACGCGCGTGGGCTGAATTGTCGGTGGGGTGATTTAGGCTGTCGTCGTGGCCAAGATCGCGGTGACCCGATGGATTCCCGACGACGCGGTGAAGCTCCTCGCCGAAGCAGGTGACGTGGAGGTCTCCCCCGCCGATCGTCCGCTGACGCCTGCGGAACTGCACGAGTTCGTCGGCGGCGCCTCGGCGGTCGTCGGGATGCTGCACGACCGGCTGGACGGCGCGCTGGCCGACGCCGCCGGGCCGGAGCTGAAGGTGGTGGCGAACGTCGCCGTCGGGTACGACAACGTCGACGTGGCGGCGCTGGCCTCGCGCGGGATCGTCGTCACCAACACGCCTGGGGTGCTCACCGACGCGACCGCCGACCTCGCCTTCGGGCTGCTGCTCGCCGTCACGCGGCGGCTCGGCGAGGGCGAACGGCTGCTGCGCTCGCGCACGCCGTGGTCGTTCCACCTCGGCTTCCTGCTCGGCTCCGGGCTGCAGGGCAAGACGCTGGGCGTGGTCGGGTTCGGGCAGATCGGGCAGGCGATGGCTCGCCGGGCTTCGGCGTTCGGGATGTCCGTCGTCTACTCCGGACGGTCCAAAAAGGACACGGACGCCGAGTACGTGTCGTTCGAGGAGCTGCTGGCGCGTTCGGACGTGGTCTCGCTGCACTGCCCGCTGACGCCGGAGACGCGGCACCTCATCGACGCCGCCGCGTTGCGCGCCATGAAACCGGGCGCGTACCTGGTGAACACGACCCGCGGCCCGGTCGTCGACGAAGCCGCGCTCGCCGACGCCCTGGAGGCGGGCGAGATCGCCGGCGCCGCACTCGATGTGTTCGAGAAGGAACCCGAGGTCGAACCGCGGCTGCTCGGCCGCGACGACGTCGTGCTGAGCCCGCACCTGGGGTCGGCGACGGTCGAGACCCGCACCGCGATGGCCGTGCTGGCCGCGCGCAACGTCGCGACGGTGCTCGCCGGGCGTCCCCCGCTGACGGAGGTGAAGCCGTGACCCGTGTCGTCATCGCGCCCGACAAGTTCAAGGGCAGTCTCACCGCGGTCCAGGCCGCGGAGGCGATCGCGCTCGGCGTGCGCGATGCGCTGCCGGACGCGGACATCGTCACCTGCCCGGTCGCCGACGGCGGCGAGGGCACCCTCGACGTGCTGGAAGCCGCGGGCGCGCGGATCGTGCGGATGTCGGTGCGCGGGCCGCTCGAAGAGCAGGTCCAGGCGCGGTACGCGGTGCTGGACGGCACGGCGTACATCGAGTCGGCGCGCGCGTGCGGGATCGAGTTCGTCGAACCGTCGCCGGCCACCGCGCTGGCGGCGCACACCTGGGGCGTCGGCGAGCTGCTGGCGGACGCGCTGATACACGGCGCAAAACGGCTCGTGCTCACGGTCGGCGGCACGGCCAGCACCGACGGCGGGGCCGGGATGCTGGGGGCGCTGGGCGCGGGGGTGCTGGACGCGTTCGGCGCGCCGGTCGGCCTGGGCGGCGGGACGCTGACGCGGGTGGCGTCGACGGAGCTGACGCCGGCCCGGGAGCGGCTGGACGGGGTACCGGTGGCGGTCGCGACCGACGTGACGAACCCGCTGCTGGGCCCGGACGGCGCGGCGGCGGTGTTCGGGCCGCAGAAGGGAGCGGGCCCGTCGGAGGTGGCGCTGCTCGACGAGGGACTCGGGCGCTGGGCGCACGCGCTGCAGGTGGGCGGCGCGCCGGACGTCACGCGGGTGCCGGGCGGGGGCGCCGGCGGCGGCGTGGCCGCGGGGGCGATCGCGCTCGGGGCGAAGGTGGAGTCCGGGTTCGATCTGATCGCGGAGTTGACCGGGGTGGACGCAGCGCTGACCGGGGCGGACCTCGTGATCACCGGAGAGGGATCGCTGGACGAGCAGAGCTTGAACGGCAAGGCCCCGGCGGGGATCGCCGACCGGGCGCGGCCGCGGGGGGTGCCGCTGCTGGCGTTGGCGGGCCGGATCCAGCTGGACGCGGCCGGGCTGGCGCGGCTGGGGGTGGTGGGGAGCAGTGCGCTGATCGATCACGCGCCTTCGCTGGACCACGCGCGGCTGCATGCGGCGGAGTTGCTGCGGGAGCGGGCGGCGGAGCTGGTTCGCGCCTGGAAGGAGGGGTAGACGGGAGGGTTCGGGAGCGGCTCGCGGGGGCCGGTCGCGAGCCGGAGTGGGCGGCGGAGCCCGGCATCGGCAGCCGGCATGAGGCAGTCGGCTGGACCGGCAACCCGATCGCGAGCCGGAGCGAGCAACGGCGGCCGACATCGCCAGTCACGGACCGTCGGCCGGCTGGGCCGGCGGCTTGTGCGGGAAGCCGCCTGAAACACCACGTCCGCATGCGAACGGACCTTTCGCACCCGAGGAGCGAAAGGCCCGCCCGCCGCGGTCAGCTTGTGTGCTGGGGCAGCACCGCGAACGCCACCCCACCCGCTTCGTCCTCCTGGACGTCCAGGACCTTGTCGTCCAGCAGCGCCGCCGCCTGGGGCTCGAGGAACACCTTCGGGCCCTCTGCCTCGCCCAGGACGCTGTCGCCCTCGGCCGGCTCGGGGGCCACCGACAGGGCCAGCTGGGCGCTCTCGCCGTCGGCGTTCTGGACCGCCAAGCGGAGTCCGGCTTCGCCCTCGCCCTGGCTCGTCAGCGCGGTGATCGCCTCGGCGGCGGCTTCGGTCACGGTCAGCATTTTCGGCCTTCCCTTCGTCGCGGTCCGATGTTTTCCCCACGCTAGGGGCGTCCGAACGGACGTGCAGTCTGAGCGGATCAGCCCTCGCGGGCCGCTCGGATGGCGTCCGCCACCGATTCGCCCGCGTAGTCCGTCGTCTCGCGGCGGCCCTGGTTCGAGTGCCGGCGGGGCACCGTGTCCTCCGGGACCACCGGCTCGAAGTCGGCCGGGGCGTCCTCGATCGACTCGTCGAGCTCCGCCGCCGGGGTGGCCGCCAGCGGCCGGTCCGGGACCGGCTCCGGCTCGGCGTCCGGCAGCTCTTCGGCCAGGCGCATCTCCATCGGCTCGCCTTCGCGGATCTCGCGGGGCGTCGTGCCGTACCGGTCGGCGGCACTCCAGTGCTCCGGCGGTTCGATGCCCTCCTCGAGCGAATCCACCCGCAGCTCGTCCTCGTCCAGCGCCTCGCTGGGGCTCAAGCTCTGCGGTTCGGCCGAGTCACGGTCACTCACTGGCCCTCCTGGCACTTCGACAACTGAACAGTCGCCGGTGACCTACCCCGGGCGGCACGGCGGCGAAACCCGGCAGTGTCACCGGGATCACAAATCTTCAACGGGTTTAACACATTCACAAGTTTGTGAATGCGGGGTAGGTTGGGATCATGGCCACCACCAGGTGCGCACCGGGGCACCGGCTGCTCGCCACCGACCCGGACCGCCACCACGAGCTCGGCACCCACGCGGCGTGGTATGTGGTGGCCGGCGTGGTCACCACCGGCGTCCAAGCCGCCCTCTTCCTCCTGCTGCGCGACGAGCTCGGCTCCCAGGTGGCGAACCTGGTCGCGATCGCGCTCACCACGGTCGGCAACACCGAGTTCCACCGCCGCGTCACCTTCGCCGGGCGGCGCAGCCACGCCGGGAAGCGGCACCTGCAGGACCTGCTCACCTTCGCCTTCTACGCGCTCTACGGCTCGGCCGTGCTCGCGCTGCTCGACGCCTTCGTCGACCGGCCGACGTCGTGGGAGGAGACCGGCACCCTGCTGTTGGCCAGCCTGGTCGGCGGGTTCGTCCGGTTCGCCGTGCTGCGCTGGTGGGTCTTCGCGCACCGCTCCGAACCGGCCCCGGCCACCCACACCGGCTAGCGTCTGCGGACGTGGCCTCGGACGACATCGAGCGGGACGACCGCACACCCCAGGCGGGCGGGACCGAACCCGATTACCGCTTCACGCTGGCCAACGAACGCACCTTCCTCGCCTGGCTCCGCACCGCCCTCGGCCTGCTCGCCGGCGGCGTGGCCGTGCACCAGCTGGTGCCCTCGCCCACCGCGGTCAGCACGGTGCTCGCCGGGCTGTGCGTCGCGCTGGCCGGCGTCCTCGCCGCGACGGCGTACCCGCGGTGGCGGCGGGTGCAGCTCGCCATGCGGGCCGGCGAGCCCCTGCCGCCCAGCCGGATGATCCTGGTGCTGACCGGCGGCCTGCTGACCCTCATCGTCGCCGCGGCCGTGCTGCTGGCGGCCTCGTGAGTGACACCGAAGGCAGCGGACGGTGACGGCCGGGAAAAACACCCCGCCGACCTGGCGTTCCCGGCGAGCCGGACGGCCGCACCCCGGCACCCGGTCCGGCCGGACGCGAATACCGCCGGTTCGCGATTATCGTGACGTCAAAATTGCCGCCAGGCCACCCGGGATCCGGTCGTGACCACCTCCGGGGGCGCCCAGGCCGAGCGCACCGGGCTCGCCTGGCGGCGGACCGCACTGGCGTCCGCCGCCTGCACCGTACTGCTCCTGCACTCCGCCGCCCAGCGCCATTGGGGTGGCACCCTGATCCCCGTCTTGCTCGCCGCGGGGACATCCGCCCTGCTCGCGGCCATCGGGACACGCCGCGAACGGGCCTTGCGCGTCGCCGAACCGGCCCCGCCGAGCCGGGTACTGCCCGCGATCGCGTCGCTCGCCGTGACTGTGACGGCCGCTTCCGTGGTCGTCTTCCACTGACGAGTGAACTCCGCACATCCTGAAACCGATTAATCGCAATGTGCGGGCCTGGGTCGCGGGAACATCACGGTCGATACTGCTAACGGGGTATTGGTGGTTGAAATCTGGACTGACCCGCATGGACGTGCTTACGATTACCCTGCGTCGCACGGACCGCAGATCCGCCCCGATCCATCGGAGCATCTGCGATGGATCAGTTACGGAGTGTTGAACCCCCGGCAGCGACGGTCGAGGGTCGGCCGGGGAGACGACCATGACGGCACCGCCGAGGACCACCGAAGAATCCGCTTCCAGCGTCCGCGATTATCGCACTCCAGAGTCATTGCCCCGCCCGGGCGGACGGCTCACCAAGGAGGACCTGGACCCGCTCGTGAAGGACGCGGGCGAGGGCAACCCGGCGGCGATCCACTCGCTGCTGCAGATGATCGAGCCGGTGGTGGTCCGCTACTGCCGCGCGCGCATGGGCGGCCGCGACCTGTCCTACCTGTCGGCCGACGACGTCGCCCAGGAAGTCTGCCTGGCCGTGCTCAAGGCCCTGCCCGACTACCAGGACCGCGGCGGCTCCTTCCTCTACCTGGTCCACGCGATCGCCGCCAACAAGGTCGCCGACGCCTACCGCGCCGTCGCCCGCGACCGCTCCGAGCCCGTCCCCGAGCTCCCGGAGCACCCGCTGAGCGCCGGCAACGAGCCGGAGAGCCACGCCCTGCACCTCGACCTCGGCGCCCGCCTCGGCAAGCTGCTCGCCGCCCTGCCCCGGGTGCAGCAGGAGATCCTGACCCTGCGCATCGCCGTCGGCTTCTCGGCGACCGAAACCGCCGAGGCCCTCGGCATCTCCGCGGGCAACGTCCGCGTCACGCAGCACCGCGCCCTGACCCGCCTGCGCGGCATGATCCGCGACGACGAGTTCTGATAGACCATTTCGCGGGCGGGCGGGGCGGCCTCTTTCACCCCCTGGAGTAGGCCGCCTCGCCCGCGTCCAACCCGTACACCGCCCGGGCGTTGTGCTCGAAGACGGCCAGCCGCTCGGCGTCCGACAGCGCCCCCGTCAGTGCGACGGCCGCGTCGAGCACCACCTCGTAGGACGCCGCCAGCTCGCAGACCGGCCAGTCCGAGCCGAACAGCAGGCGCTCCGGGCCGAAGACGTCGAGCACGTGGTCGACGTACCGGCGCAGGTGCCCGACCTCCCAGCCCGTCCAATCCGCTTCGGTGACCAGCCCGGACAGCTTGCACACGACGTTCTCGCGCGCCGCCAGCGCGGCGACGCCGGACGCCCACGGCTCCCACTCCCCCGTCGCGATCGGGGGCTTCGCCGCGTGGTCGAGGACCAGGCGCAGGTCCGGGAGGCGCAGCGCCAGCTCGGCCGCGGCCGGCAGTTGCGCGGGACGGACCAGCAGGTCGAACGCCAGGCCCGCGGCCGCGACCGTGCTCAACCCGGCGACCACGGCCGGCCGCAGCAGCCAGTCGTCGTCCGGCTCGCCCTCCACCTGGTGGCGGAGACCCACCAGGGGCCCCTCGAGGGCGGCCAGCCGGTCCGCGAGGTCCGGAGCCGTCAGGTCGGCCCAGCCGACCACGCCCGCGATCACCGGCTCCGCGACCGCGGTCGCGAGGAACTCCGCCGTTTCCTCGTCCGAGGACACCGTCTGGACCAGGACCGTCGCGTGGACTCCCGCCGCCTCGGTCACCGCGCGCAGGTCGTCGACGGTGTACGGGCGGCGGATCGGGTCCATGGCCGTCCCCGCCAGCCACGGGTACTCGCGCCGCACCGGATCCCACAGGTGGTGGTGCGCGTCGATCACGAGACACCTTCGGCGATGACGACGTCGGCGCGCAGCAGGCCCGCGTCGATCAGCTCGGTCCACAGCGACGGCGGCACCACCGTCCGCGCCCGCCGGGCGTTGACCGCGACCTGGTCCGGGTCGTGCGCGCCGACGACCACCGACGCCACCGTGGGATGCGCCATCGGCAGCGCCAGCGCGGCTTCCGGCAGCTCGACGCCGTACCGCGCGCAGATCTCCGCGATCCGCCCGGCCCGCTCGACCAGCTCCGCCGGCGCCTCGGCGTAGTCGTAGACGCGGCCGGGTTCGGCGGTCGCCAGGATGCCGCCGTTGAACGCGCCGCCGACCACCACGCGGACGTCCCGCTCGGCACACAGCGGGAACAGCTCGTCCAGCGCGGGCTGGTCGAGCAGCGTGTAGCGGCCGGCCACCAGCAGGACGTCCAGGTCGGTGCGCCGGACGAACTCGGCCAGCATCGGCGCCTGGTTCATCCCGGCCCCGAACGCGCCGATCACGCCCTGCTCCCGCAGCTCGCGCAACGCCGGGAACGCCCCCGACAGCGCCTCCTCGAAGTGGTCGTCGGGATCGTGGACGTAGACGATGTCGACGCGGTCGAGCCCGAGCCGGGTCAGGCTGTCGTCCAGGGAGCGCAGGACGCCGTCACGGCTGAAGTCCCACCGGCGCTTGTAGGCGGCCGGGACGGCGAAGCCCTGGTCGTCGCGGGCGCCGGCACCGTCCGGGTTCGGTTCCAGCACGCGGCCGACCTTCGTCGACAGCACGTACTCGTTCCGCGGGTACGCCCGCAGGGCCGCGCCGAGCCGGGCCTCGGACAGGCCGAGGCCGTAGTGCGGCGCGGTGTCGAAGTAGCGGACGCCCTCCTCCCACGCGCGCCGGACGGTCGCGGCCGCCGTCTCGTCGCTGATCGCGTGGTACAGGTTGCCCAGCTGCGCGCAGCCGAGCCCCAGGGGGGACAGGGACAGTTCCAATGCGGTCACTCCTTCACCGGCGGTCGCCCGACCCGTCCGGGACCGGCTTCGCCGCCGGAGTGGTCGTCGACATCGAGGACGTGGAACAGGTCGGCACCGTTACGCCGGTGGGTCATGGCCCCTCCGGCGCCGGGACATGGCACGCTGGGCAGTAACACCGAAACATCCGAGGTCTGTTGCAGGGAGGGCGGACGCGATGCCCGTCACCGATGTCGCGATCGACAAGATCAAGGACATGATCATCTCCGGCGAGCTGGCGCCCGGCGACCGGCTGCCGAAGGAGGCCGAGCTGGCCCAGCGGCTCGGGCTCTCGCGCAGTTCCCTGCGGGAGGCCGTCAAGGCGTTGTGCCTGATCAGGGTGCTCGACGTCCGCCAGGGCGACGGCACGTACGTCACCAGCCTCGAGCCCAACCTGCTGCTCGACGCGATGACCTTCGTCGTCGACTTCCACCGCGACGACACCGTCCTCGACTTCCTGGCCGTGCGCCGGATCCTCGAGCCCGCCGCGACCGCGCTGGCCGCGCTGCACATGAGCGACGACGACATCGCGGAGCTGGGCGCGCTGCTCAGCGAGCTGGAGGACTCGCCGACCGTGGAGGCGCTGGTCGCCAACGACCTGCAGTTCCACCGCAAGATCGCCGACGGCTCCGGCAACCCGGTGCTCTGCTCGCTGCTCGACAGCCTCTCCGGGCCGACCGCCCGCGCCCGGATCTGGCGCGGCCTCACCCAGGAGGGCGCGGTCGCCAAGACCCGCGAACAGCACACGGCGATCTACGAGGCCATCGCCGCGCGCGAGCCGGAGCTGGCCCGCTCGTGGGCGACCGTGCACGTCGCGGGCGTGGAGCAGTGGCTGCGCAACGCACTGGGCACCGCGGACGACCCGACGGTGCCCGATGCGGACGAGGGGCCGGCCGCGGAAGCCTCCTGACAGTGATCCGACGATCACGGCGTCACCATCAGGTCTGCGGCTTTCCGCCCGCGTACCGGGCGATGATCAGCGCGACCAGGATGATGGCGCCGTAGATCGCGCCCTGCCACTCCGCCGTGACGTGCGCGTAATTGAGCAGGCTGGACACCGAAGACAGCAGCAGGACGCCGGTGAGGGCACCGACGAGGGTGCCCTTGCCGCCGTCGAGCGAGACGCCGCCGATCACCGCCGCCGCGAACACCTGCAGGATCATCCCGGAGCCCTGGTTGGCGCCCAGCGCACCGACGTACCCGGTGTAGGCGAGCCCGCCGATCGCGGCCAGGATCCCGGCGACGACGAACACCGCCCACGCGATCCGGTCGACGCGGACACCGGCCGCCCGCGCGGCTTCGCGGTTGCCGCCGATCGCGTACAGCGCGCGGCCGACGCGGTGGTAGCGCAGCACCCAGCCGGCCACGGCGAACAGCAGCGCGGCCAGCCACACCGACATCGGCAGCCCCGCGAACGTCGTCGTCGCCAGGTTCGTGAACGAGTCCGGCAGGTTGAACAGCGTCTTGCCCTTGGTCGAGCCGACCTGCACGCCGCGCAGCACGGTGAGCATGGCCAGGGTGACGATGAAGGCGTTCAGCTTCAGCTTCACGATCAGGAAGCCGTTGACGAACCCGACCAAAGCCCCGCACAGCGGGATGACCAGCAGGCCGAGCGCGGCGGGCAGTTCGACGCCGAAGCCGGCCGACGCCGCCGGGATCACCACCATCGCGCCCAGCGCGGGCGCCAGGCCCATAGTGGATTCCAGCGACAGGTCGAACTTCCCGGTGATCAGCACCAGCGACTCGCCCAGCACGACCAGCGACAGCGCCGCCGACGCGGTCAGGATGCTGACGATGTTGCTCCAGCCGACGAACGTGTCGTCGACCAGGCCGCCGATCACGAACACCACGACCAGGGCGGGCAGGAGCGCGAGTTCACGCAGCCAGACGGCCTTGCGCCGCCGGGGAGGCGCGGGCAGCGAGGTCTGGGGAGAGGTCATCACGTCGGTCACGAAAGCTCGACTCCTTCGATGTCGGCCACGAGGTCGCCGTCGGACCACCCGGCCTGGTGTTCGGCGACCACGGCCCCGGCGCGCAGCACCAGGACGCGGTCGCTCAGGCGCAGGTCGTCGAGCTCGTCGCTGACGATCAGCACCGCCTTGCCCTCGGCGCGCACCCGGTCGACGACCGCGAGCAGCGCCTCCTTCGACTTCACGTCCACCCCGGCGGTCGGGTTGATCAGCACGACCACCCGCGGGTCGCTCAGCAGCGCCCGGGCCAGCACGACCTTCTGCTGGTTGCCGCCGGAGAGGTCCGACACCGGCTGGTCGGCGCCCGCGGCCACGATGTCGTAGTCCTTCAGCGCCTGCGCCGCTTTCGCGTACCGCGTCGACGGGGACGCGATCCCGCCGCGGCCCAGTTTGTCCAGAATGGACATGGTGGCGTTGTCGGCGATCGAGTGCTCCAGGACCAGGCCCTCGTGGTGCCGGTCGCGCGGCACGCAGCCGATCCCGGCCCGCAGCGCCGCCGGGATGTCGCCGGGCCGCAGCGGCGAGCCGTCGACGCGGATCGTGCCCGCCGACGGCGTCCGCAGGCCGTAGACCGTCTCGGCGACCTGGTGCTTCCCGCTGGCGTTGCTGCCGGCGAGACCCACTACTTCCCCGCGGCGGAGCCGGAAGGAGACGTCCCGGAAGCTGTCGCCGGACAGCCCGTCCACCGCAAGGATCTCCGCGGCGTCCGCGTCGAGCGCCTCCCGCGAAGCGGCGTCCCGGACCGACAGGCCGCCTGGTTCGCCGGTCATCGCGTCGACCAGCTCCGCGCGGCCGACTTCGGCGACCGGTGCGGTGAGCACGTGCTTCGCGTCGCGCAGCACGGTCACCGCCTGGCAGACCTCGTACACCTCGTGCAGGTGGTGGGAGATGAACAGGAACGTCACCCCGCCCGCCTGCATCTGGCGCATCCGCTCGAAGAGCCGCTCGATGGCCTGGCTGTCCAGCTGCGCGGTCGGCTCGTCGAGGACGATGAACCGGGCGCCGTAGGACAGCGCGCGGGCGATCTCGACGAACTGCCGGTCTTCGACCGAGAGGTCTCCGGCCGGGGTGTCGACGTCGACGTGCACGTCCCACGACTCCAGCAGCTCGCGGGCCTTGCGCCGCAACGACTTCCAGCCGATCGAGAACCCGCCGCCGGACTGCCGGTTGAGGAACAGGTTCTCGGCGACGGTGAGCTGCGGGACGACCATCGCGTGCTGGTACACGCAGGCGACCCGCGCCTTCCAGTCGTCCTGCTTGGACAGGGGCGGGGCCGGCTCGCCGCCGAACTCGACGTGCCCGGTGTCCGTGGCGGACAGGCCGGTGAGGATGGAGACGAGCGTCGACTTGCCGGCCCCGTTGCGCCCGACGAGCGCGTGCGACTCGCCGGGGTGCACGGTGAGGCTGACGTCGTGCAGCGCCACGGTCGGGCCGTAGCGCTTCCCGACACCGTGCGCGCTGACCACTCCGGCGGCGGATTCGCCGGCGGGCAGCGCGGTCACAGGTTGTTCCCCCAGAGGGCCTTGTCGTCCACGTTGTCCTTGGTGATGACGGGCGCGGGCAGCTGGTCCTCGAGGATGCCGGGGCTGATCTCCACGATCGTGCTGCCGTGGTCGGTCGGCCCGGCCTTGAACGTCTCGCCCGCCATGGCCTTCTTCAGCCAGTACAGGCCGTACTTCGCGTAGGCGTCGGCCGGCTGGGACACCGTAGCGTCCAGCTCGCCGGCGCGGATCGCGGCCAGCTCCTGCGGGATGCCGTCGTTGGACACGAGCACGATGTGCTTCGGGTCCCCGACCGGGAAGAACAGGTTCTTGCGCTTGAGGGCCTGCTCGGTCGGGGCCAGGTAGACCCCGCCGGCCTGCATGTAGACGCCCTTGATGTCCGGGTTCGCGGTCAGCATGCTGTCCAGGCCGGAGGACGCCTTGTCGGCCTTCCACTCCGCCGGGATCTCCAGCACCTGGATGCCGGGGTACTTCGACTTCATGCACTCGCGGAAGGCTTCCGAGCGGTCGCGGCCGTTGACCGAGGCGAGGTCGCCCATGATCTGCACGACCTTGCCGGACTTGACCTTCTCCCCGATCGCTTCGCACGCCTTGGTGCCGTAGGCCTTGTTGTCGGCCCGCACGACCATGGCGACCTTGCCGCTTTCGGGTGCGACGTCGACGGCGACGACCGGCACGCCCTTGTTCTCCGCCTGCTTGAGCCCGGCGACGATCGCGGCGGAGTCCAGCGGCGTCACGACCAGGCCCTTGACGCCCTGGTTGAGGAAGGTGCCGATGTCGGTGATCAGCTTCGCGGGGTCGCTGTCGGCGTTGACCGTCGGGAGGACGTCGACGCCCTCCTCCTTGGCCATCTTGGGCACGTAGTTGTTGTAGGCCTGCCAGAACGGCGAGGTCAGCAGGGGCAGCGTCGCGCCGACCTTGCCGCCCGCACCACCGCCCGCCGCGGGCGCCGCGGCATTGTCCTTGGTGGACCCGCAGGCGGCCAGTACCAGGCCGCAGGCGGCCACCGCGGCCACCTTGATCGCCCTCTTTTGGAACAGCACAGCGCGCACAGCATCCTCCTTGATGACGGCGGGGAATCAAGTCTTCTAGTCGTGGTGCACGGGGCCGCGAGGACGCAGGCCGTACATGCCGCCGTCGACCGCGAGGGCGGTGCCGGTGGTCGAGGCGGAGAGAGGGCTGGCGAGGTAGGCGATGGCGTTCGCGACCTCGCCGGCGGTCACCAGCCGGCCCATCGGCTGGCGCGCGGCCAGCGCCGCGCGTTCGGCCGCCGGATCTTCGGCGGCGTCGAGCAGGCGGCCGACCCACGGGGTGTCCGCCGTCCCGGGGCACACGCAGTTGACGCGGATCCCGTCGGGCAGGTGGTCGGTCGCCATGGCCAGGGTCAGCGAGAGCACCGCGCCCTTGCTGGCCGAGTAGAGCGCGCGGTTGGGCAGGCCGGCCCAGGCCGCGATGGAGCAGGTGTTGACGATCGCCGCGGACGGCGAGTTCTTCAGGTGCGGCAGCGCGGCGCGGGCGAGCCGGACCATGCCGACGACGTTGACGTCGAACACGCGGTGCCACTCGTCGTCGTCGTTGCCGGTGACATCGCCCTGCGCACCGATCCCGGCGTTGTTGACCAGGATGTCCAGGCGGCCGAAGCGTTCCACGACGGCGTCGATCGCCCTGCGCACTTCGTCGTCGGAGGAGACGTCGCAGCGGAAGCCGTCGTCACCCGGCTTCAGGTCCAGGACCGCCACCTGCGCGCCGCGCTCGGTGAGCAGGTCCGCGGCGGCCTTGCCGATGCCCGAGGCGCCTCCGGTGACGGCGGCCACCAGGCCCTCGAATTCACTCACTGGCGGTCTCCGTCCACTCGGGACCGTCCGGGAACCGGAACCGGCGCAGCGTGGCGTCGTGCATGCGCGCGGAGAACCCGGGTGCGGTCGGGGCGAGGTACCGGCCGCGCTCGACGACGGCCGGGTCGGTGAAGTGCTCGTGCAGGTGGTCGACCCATTCGATCGAGCGGTCCGCGTCGGTGCCGGACACGGCGACGAAGTCGAACATCGACAGGTGCCGGACGAGCTCGCAGAGCCCGACGCCGCCGGCGTGCGGGCACACCGGGACGCCGAACTTGGCGGCCAGCAGCAGGATCGCGAGGTTTTCGGTGAAGCCGCCGACGCGGGCGGCATCCAGCTGCAGCACGGAAATCGCGTTCGCCTGCAGCAGCTGCTTGAAGACCACGCGGTTCTGGACGTGCTCACCGGTGGCGACGCGGATGGGCGCAAGCGCTTTCGCGATCGCCGCGTGGCCGAGGACGTCGTCCGGGGACGTGGGTTCCTCGATCCAGTACGGGTCGTACGGCGCGAGCGCGGTCATCCAGGTGACCGCGGCCTGCACGTCCCAGCGCTGGTTGGCGTCCACGGCGATCCGGACGTCCGCGCCGACGGTCTCCCGGGCGAGCTTCATCCGGCGGACGTCGTCCTCGAGGTTGCCGCCGACCTTGAGCTTGATCATCCCGAAGCCGTCGGCGACGGCCTGCTCGGCCAGCCGCACCAGTTTCGCGTCCGCGTACCCGAGCCAGCCGGGTGACGTGCTGTAGGCGCGGTAGCCGTGCGCTTCGAGCTGCTCGGCGCGTTCGGCCCGGCCGGGTTCGGCGCGGCGCAGGATGTCGAGGGCGTCGGCCTCGGTGAGCGCGTCGGACAGGTACCGGAAGTCGACGAGGGACACGAGTTCCTCGGGGGTCATCCGCGCCGCGAACCGCCAGACCGGCAGGTTCGCGCGGCGGGCGGCGAGGTCCCACGCGGCGTTGACGACGGCCCCGACAGCCATGTGCGCGACCCCCTTTTCCGGGCCCAGCCACCGGAACTGCGAGTCGCCGACGAGGGTGCGGGACAGGTCGCCCAGCGCGGCCGCGTCCTCCGGGACGTCCCGGCCGACGACGTGCGGGGCGAGCGCGCGGATCGCCGCGGCCTGCACGTCGTTGCCGCGGCCGATGGTGAACGCGAGGCCGTAGCCGTCCGGGCCTTCGTCGGCGTGCAGCACGACGTAGGCGGCGGAGTAGTCCGGGTCCGGGTTCATCGCGTCCGAGCCGTCGAGCTCCCTGGACGTCGGGAACCGGACGTCGAGGACCTCCATGCCGATGATCTTCGCCATGGTCAGGCCTGCCTCGCCGTCTGGCGCTGCCGTCCGAGGCCGTCGATCTCGAGCTCGATGACGTCGCCGTCGCGCAGGTACGGCTTCGGGTCCGGCTGGCCGAGGGCGACGCCTTCCGGGGTGCCGGTGTTGATCAGGTCGCCCGGCCGCAGCACCATCACCTGGCTGAGGTGGTGGACGATCTCGGCCACGGTGAAGATCATGTCCTTGGTCGAGGAGTCCTGCTTCTGCTCGCCGTTGACCCACAGCCGCAGGCCGAGGTCCTGCGGGTCCGGCACCTCGCTCGCCGGGACCAGCGCCGGGCCGAGGGGGTTGAAGTTCTCGCAGGACTTCCCCTTGTCCCACTGGCCGGCGCGGAACTGCAGGTCGCGCTCGGAGACGTCGTTGGACACGACGTAACCGGCGACGTATTCGAGCGCTTCGTCGACGCTCTCGAGGTAACGGGCGGTCTTGCCGATGACGACGCCGAGCTCGACCTCCCAGTCGGTGCTCACGGACCCGCGCGGGATGAGCACGTCGTCGCCCGGGCCGACGACGACGTCCGGCGCCTTCATGAAGACGACCGGCTCGGTCGGCGGGGTCGCCCCGGTCTCCTCGGCGTGGCGGCGGTAGTTCATGCCGATGCAGACGACCTTGCCGGGCTGGGCGATCGGCGCGCCGACGCGCAGGCCGGCCACGTCGGCCTCCGGCAGCTCACCCGCGGCGAGCGCGGCGGCGACGCGCGCGATCCCGTCCGCGGCGAGGAAGCCGCCGTCGATGTCGGCGGTGAGGCCGCCCAGTTCGTAGGTGCCGTCGCCGGCCCGCACGAACGGACGCTCGCTTCCCGGTTCTCCGAGGCGCACAAGCTGCACGGATGTTTCCCTTCACCCACACCGAACCCACACCGACCAGACATCCGATGTATATCGCAGTCACGACCACCAATCCAGAGCCATCGCCGAATCGGTCGCAAAATTGATCGGATCAGTATCGGTGCAGGGCCAGGCGACCACGGGGTGTCACCGATCACAGCCGGAATAGCACCGGCCGGCTCCCCGCTGGTCACCGGTGAGGGGTGAAGGGACGGGTATGACCACCACGGCGGAACCTACCGCGCCGAGCCGGCGGGCGCAGCTGAAGTTCGTCCTCGTCCTGGGCGGCCTCACCGCCTTCGGGCCGCTGTCGATCGACATGTACCTGCCCGCCCTGCCCCGGATGGCGGCCGACCTGCACGCGGCGGACAGCACGGTCCAGCTGACCCTCAGCGCGTTCATCGTCGGCCTGGCACTGGGCCAGTTGGTGCTCGGGCCGCTGTCGGACGCGCTCGGCCGCCGCCGCCCGCTGCTCGTGGGGCTCGCGCTGTACGTCGTGGGCTCGGTGCTGTGCGCGGTGAGCCCGGACGCGTGGCTGCTGGTCGCAGCCCGGCTGGTGCAGTCCCTCGGCGCGGCGGCGGGCATCGTGATCGCGCGCGCCACCGTGCGGGACCTGTTCTCCGGGACCGCGATGACGAAGTTCTTCTCGACGTTGATGCTGGTCAGCGGCCTGGCCCCGATCCTGGCGCCGCTGATCGGCGGGCAGCTGCTGACCTGGACGTCGTGGCGCGGGGTGTTCGTCGTGCTGACGGCGTTCGGCGCACTGCTGCTGGCCGTGGTGGTGTTCTTCCTGCCGGAGCCGTCGGCCGTGCGGTCGCCGCTGCGGCTCGGGCCGGTGATGCGGACCTACGGGCGGCTGGCGCTGGACCGCTCCTTCGCCGGGTACGCGCTGGCGGCGGGGCTGCTGTTCGCGTCGATGTTCGCCTACATCTCGGGGTCGTCCTTCGCGCTGCAGGGGGTGTACGGGCTCAGCCCGCAGGCCTACAGCGTGGTGTTCGGGGTCAACGGCGTCGGGATCGTGCTGGCGGGCCAGCTCAACGGCCGCCTGGTCGGGCGGGTCCGTGAACGCGCCCTGCTCCTCTCCGGCCTCTTGCTCGGCGTGATCGGCGGGGCGCTGGTGCTGGCTTCGGTGCTCTTCCGGGCGCCGCTGGCACTGCTGCTGGTGTCGCTGTTCCTGCTGGTGTCGAGCATCGGGCTGGTGATGCCGAACGCGAGCTCGCTGGCACTGGCGTCGCACGCCCGCTCGGCCGGAGCGGCTTCGGCGTTGCTCGGGGTGCTGCAGTTCGTGGTCGGCGCGGTGGCGACGCCGCTGGTCGGCCTGGGCGGGCCGGGGACGGCGGTGCCGATGGCCGCGACCATGGCCGGGTTCGCGGTGCTGGCCTTGGTGGCCTACCTGGCGCTGACCCGCGAGGTCACGGCCTGAGCAGGCGCTCCAGCTCGCCGGCGGCCGGTTCGTGGCCGGCGTCGGCGATGCGCTGCAGTTCGAGGAGGTCCTTCGTGGCGACGGCGCGGCGGGTGAGGAGTTCTCCGGCCCGGTCGCTGCCTTCGTCCAGCAGTTCGCTCAGTTCTTCGACGTCTCCGCGGGCGTCGGCCAGGTCCGCCAGCCGGTCCAGTGCGGTTTCGTTGCCCTCGTCGGCGAGGGCGCGCAAGGTTTCGTGGTCGGTCATGGGGGCAGTCTGCGACCTTGCCCCTGGGGCAGGGTCAAGTGGGAAGATCGGCGGGTGCTCACCATCGGGCAGCTTGCCGGGTATGTCGGGGTCACCGTCAAGACCGTTCGCGTGTACCACGCGAAGGGGCTGCTTCCCGAGCCCGAGCGGGATGCGTCCGGGTATCGGCGGTACCGGGCCGCCGACGCCGTGGAGCTGATCAAGATCCGGACGCTGGCCGAGGCCGGGGTGCCGTTGGCGCGGATCCGGGAACTGCGGTCGGGCGGTGGGGTCGCGGCGGCGCTCCGGCAGATCGACGACGAGCTCGGGGCGCGGATCGAGGCACTGCAGGCCACCCGGTCGCGGCTGCGGCGGCTGGCGTCCGGGCGGTTGTCGCCGTTGCCCGATGAGGTGGTGAGCTTCCTCGGCCGGTTGCCTGGGCTGGGGTTCAGTGAACGGTGGGTGGCGCTGCAGAACGATCTGTGGTTGCTGGTGTTCGCCACACATCCGGAGACTGCGCGGCGGAACTTTCTCGATCAGGCTGCGATGGTCGATGATCCGGGACTGCTTTCGCTGGTGCTCGAGTATGACCGTTTGCACGATGTCGATCCGGATGATCCGCGGGTGGATGCGCTCGCTTTGCGGCTTGTTTCGGCTACGCGGGCGAGGTATGGGGGTGAGCTGCCTGCTTATGAGCCGGGGTCTGCTATTCCTTTGCTGGTTCAGGGGGCGGTCAATGCGTCTTCGCCCGCTTGGCGGCGGATTGATGCCTTGTTGCGGGAGCGGCTTGGGTGAGCTGCGCTTGCAGCTTGCGTTTTCTTCGGCCGCCGGATCCGGGGTGGTCCCCGCCACCCCGGATCCTTGATTGTGACTACGGCCGGCAGCGCCGCGTCAAGGCGGGGAAGCGTGCCTTGACCCGGCGCCGCCGGCCGTGTTCTGGCTTCGGATCGGGGTTGCGGGGGGTCTGGGCTCCTGGTGCGTTCTGTTCTCTGCCGTGGCCCCTCTGCCGCGCCGGTTTGGCTTTGTCTTACGTCAGGGAGGCCAGGTCCGCTGTCTTCAGCTGGTCCGGCGTCACCTTTGTGCTTCCGTCGACCAGTGCTGCCAGTGCGTCGCCGTCGTCCCACATGTTCACGTTCATGGCCGCCGTCACTTCTCCGTTGTGGAGCCAGAATGCCGTGAACTCGCGGGCTTGCAGGTCTCCTCGGACCACCAAGTCGTCCTCGGCCGGGTTCGCCAAGCCTCGGTACTCGCAGCCCAAGTCGTACTGGTCCGTGAAGAAATACGGTGAGGCCTGGTACGGCTCGTTCTCGCCCAGCACATTCTGGGCCACGTGTGTTCCCTGGTCCTTCGCGTTCGCCCAGTGCTCCACTCGGACGCGCCTTCCGTAGCGCGGGTGGAAGTGGGATGCGATGTCGCCCACCGCGTACGTGTCCGGGGCCGATGTGCGCAGGCCCGCGTCCACCGCCACCCCTCCGTCGTCGGCCAGCTCCAATCCCGCCGCGTGGGCCAGCTCCACCCTCGGGGCCGCTCCGACCGCGATCAGGACCACGTCCGCCGGGATCTCCTCGCCGTTGGCCAGACGCACGCCGCTCACGCCTTCCGGGCCTCCCGTGATCTCCGCCACCTGCTCGCCCAAGCGGTAGTTCACCCCGTTCGACACGTGGAGGTCGCGGAACACGCCGCCGATCGTCTCGCCGACCACGTTCGCCAGTGGCACCGGGACCGGGTCGACGACCGTCACCTCCGCGTTGTGCGTTCGGGCCGCCGCGGCCGCTTCGGAGCCGATCCAGCCCGCCCCGACGATCACCACGCGCTCGGCCTCGGCGAACGCCGAGCGCAGCTTGAGCGAGTCGTCGAGGGTGCGCAGCGTGTACAGCCCCGGCAGGTCGCCTCCCGGTACCGGGAGGCGGCGCGGCTCGGAACCCGTCGCCAGGACCAGCCGGTCGTACGGGTACACGCCGTCGGCGTCGTCGAGGACCTGGCGTGCGCCGAGCTCGATGCGGGTTGCCGTGACGCCGGGGCGGAAGCTGATGTCCTTCTCGGCGTAGAACTTCTCTTCGTGCACCCAGTCCGGCTCGTCCGCGTTGCCCAGCAGCACGCCCTTCGAAAGCGGGGGCAGCTCGTACGGGCGGTGCGGATCCGAGCCCAGCAACACGATTTCACCGCTGTAACCGCGTTCGCGCACCGCGGCCGCCGCGGATGCTCCTCCGAGGCCCGCACCGACGATGACGATCCTGCGCGGTTCCGACATCCATACCTCCCAGAAAACGGCTGCTGATCCGGACGCTACTCCCGAACCGGCCGCGCCACGACCCGTGGACTACGCCGAAAACCCGGAAAGCGCAAGACAAAACCCGCGAGTAGGCAGATCGGGTGAACCGGCGTCATAGCGCCGCCGGCGTCCGCTCCCACCCTCGCACGGAGCACGACCACGACAAGGAAGCGAGGGCGGCGACCATGAGTCGGGGCGAGTGGTCGATCGGCTGCCGGGATCTGGCCGGCCGGCGCAGGGACGTGACGGTGTTCGTCAGCAACGACAAGGTGGTGCTGGTCGCGCCGCCGGGGGAGGCGGCGGTGCTCGGGCCGCTCGACGTCGGACGGCTGCGGGCCGCCCTGCGGGATGCGGTCGTGGCGACGGCCGACGAAGACCAAACCTGACAACTACCGTTCCTACTTCCGAGTAGGTTAGAGTCGGCCCCGACGAGAAGGGACCGGCCATGACGACCTACTTCGTGACGGGTGCGACGGGCTTCATCGGGAAACGCCTGGTCGCGCGGCTGCTGCAGCGGCCGGAGACGTCCGCGGTGTACGCGCTGGTGCGGGAGACCTCCCGCGGGCGGCTGGCCACCCTGGCCCGTGACTGGCCGGGCGCGGACAAGCTGCACCCGGTGCTCGGCGACCTCGCCGAACCGCGCCTCGGCGCCGACCCCGCCGGTCTCCCCCACCTCGACCATGTCGTCCACCTCGGCGCGATCTACGACCTCACCGCGGGCGAAGACGCCAACCGGCGCGCCAACGTCGAAGGCACCCGCCACCTGCTGGCCTTCGCCGCCGCGGCGCGGGCCGGGCTGGTGCACCACGTGTCGTCGATCGCCGTGGCGGGCGACCACGCCGGGCGGTTCACCGAAACCGACTTCGACCTCGGCCAGCGCTTCGGCTCGCCGTACCACGCGACGAAGTTCCAGGCCGAGGAGCTCGTCCGCGAGCAGGCCCTGCCCTTCCGCGTCTACCGGCCATCGGCCGTCGTCGGCGACTCGCGCACCGGCGAGATGGACAAGGTCGACGGGCCCTACTACTTCCTGCCCGCCATCTCGCGGCTGGCGGCGCTGCCCGGCCGCCTCCCGCTGGCCGCGCCCGATCTCGGCGCGACGAACCTCGTCCCGGTCGACTACGTCGTCGAGGCGATGGAGTACCTGATGCACCGGGACGCGCCCTCGGGGACGACCTACCACCTCGCCGCCGCGCGCCCGCAGCCGCTGAACGCGGTCTACAACGCCTTCGCGCGCGCCGCGGGCGGGCCGGTGATCCGGGCCGTGCTGCCCGCCCGGCCGTCGGGGGCGCTCCGCCGCGGTGGCGCCCGCGTGGCGCACGCGGCCGCCGCCGGGATCGACCGCCTGCCCGGCGGCCGCGGTGCCCGTGCGGCCGTGCTCGAGGAACTCGGCGTGCCGCTGGCCGTGCTGCCGCACCTGACCATGGCCGTCGACTTCGACACCGCCCGCACCACGACGGCGTTGTTCGGCAGCGGCATCGAGCTCCCCGAGCTGCGCGACTACGCGGGGCCGCTCTACCGGTACTGGCAGGCCCACCTCGACCCCGACCGGGCGCGCCGCACCCACGGCCTGTCCGGGCGGACGGTGCTGATCACCGGCGCGTCGTCCGGGATCGGCCGGGCGTCGGCCCTCGCCGTGGCGCGCAAGGGCGCGAAGGTGATCCTCGTGGCCCGCCGTGCTTCGGAGCTCGAAGAGGTGCGGGCGGAGATCCTCGCGGCCGGCGGCACCGCCGCGGCGTACCCGTGCGACCTCACCGACGGCGACGCCGTCGACGCGCTGGTCAAGGACGTGCTCGGCGACCACGGCGCGGTGGACGTGCTGGTGAACAACGCCGGCCGGTCGATCCGGCGCTCGGTCGCGCTGTCCACCGAGCGCTTCCACGACTTCGAGCGCACGATGGCGATCAACTACTTCGGGCCGGTGCGGCTGATCCTCGGCTTCCTGCCGTCGATGGCCGAGCGGCGGTTCGGCCACGTCGTCAACGTGACGACCCAGGGCCTGCAGACCGACACCCCGCGCTTCTCGGCCTACCTGGCGTCGAAGGCGGCGCTGGAGGAGTTCGGGCTGACGGCCGGGCGCGAGACGCTCTCGGACGGCGTCACGTTCACCTCGGTGCGGATGCCGCTGGTCCGGACGCCGATGATCGCGCCGACCGGCTACCGCGGGATCCCGTCCAGCAGCCCGGAGCGCGCCGCGGCACTGGTGGTGAAGGCGTGCGAGGAGCGGCCGGAGATCCTCAGCCTGCCCGAAGGGCGGGCGGCCGAGCTGGCGACGCTCGCCGCGCCCCGGCTCGCGCGCTTCGCCGCGCACCTGGCCTACCGGGCGATGCCGGAATCCGCGCCCGAAGCACGCGGCCTGCCCCGCCGTTCCGCACCGGCCTCGGTCGCGGCGGCGGTGACCCGGCTTATCTGGCGCCGGCGCGCGTGAATCCACCGAATTCCGCCGAAACGGTGGCACGCGGGCGACGGTACTTCTACCCTCGCGCGAGCGC
Source organism: Amycolatopsis sp. NPDC004169 (assembly GCF_040610315.1). Classification (NCBI taxonomy): domain Bacteria; kingdom Bacillati; phylum Actinomycetota; class Actinomycetes; order Pseudonocardiales; family Pseudonocardiaceae; genus Amycolatopsis; species Amycolatopsis sp. NPDC004169. The sequence continues at coordinate 137,799 of NZ_JBEXMD010000002.1, read as the reverse complement.
CGTACATCCGTACGGGCACTAACTGGGGAGTTCGGAATGCCGGTATCCAAGACAGGGCAGCGCCACGCGACCACCGACAAGACGGCCGTGATCGGCACGGCCCGGCGCACCCTCGGGTGACCACCGGCCGGGGCCGGGCACCTGCCCGGCCTCGGTTCCGGACCCGTGCTCAGGGCACGTACTTGCCCACGAAACTGCCGCAGGTGACGACCTGGCCGGTGAGCCGCGCCTGAAGCGCCTTCTCCAGCCCCAGGTACGTGAACACGGGCGTGTCGGCAGGCACCTCGGCCGGTACCGGGCCGCCGGTGGCCAGCAACCGGCTCGGGACCGTCTGGAACAGCACCAGGTAGCCGCCTTCGCGGTCGAGCTCGTCGGCCGTCGCGAGCATCCGCTCGGGCGCGTCGCCGACGATCTCCAGCGGCAGCGGCCACTCCAGCGGGAACGGGTTGCGCAGGCCGAACGCCGGGTAGGCGAACGCGTTGTCCGGCAGCACCGCCGTCCGGGGAGCCGGGAATCGGGTGACGCAGTCGCGGATCTGCTGGACGTACCGGAACGTCGAAGGGTTCGTGCGGATGCCGGCCATCGCCGGGGTGACCGCGCCGAGGTCTTCGGTCAGCCGGTCGTGCCCGAGGTCGAGGTAGGCCGCCTGGTCGTGGCGGGCGACGACGACCCAGCCGCACACCGCCACCGCGGTCAGGCCGGCCGTCGCGGTGACCCAGCGGCGAGCCAGCCGCGGGCGGGGCGGGACCAGGTGGCTCAGCAGCAGCAACGACGTCAGTGCCAGCGTGCCGGTGAGCAGCGTCGGGGTGTCGTTGCCCCAGGACAGGCTGGTCATGAACCCGGTGGCGAGCACGAGCAGCCCCGCCCACGGCACCTGCCGCCGCACGGCCGCGGACACCGGCACGCTGACCGCGACGATCCACCACAGGACGTCCGCCCAGCGCGAGGACCCGGTGAACCGGCCGTCGACGACGGTCCAGACGACCGCGGTGGCTCCCGCGAGCACCAGCACCCAGGACGCCACCCGCCCGGCCACGCCGAGCCGGTCGCCGGGCAGCCGGACGGCGAGCAGCACGACGGCGATCGCGGCGAAGAAGCTCAGCTCCCGCACGGGTGCCCTGGTCAGCACCTCCGGGTCGTCGAGCCACAGGCCGAGCAGCCGCTCGCCGTACGCGGGCACGCCGCCGGTGAGCTGCTCGACCATCTCCGTGAAGCCGCCGCCGAGGCTCACCCACGTCACGTACGCGAGCCCCGGCGCGCCGAGCGCGAGAACGTCCAGCAGCAGCCGGACCGCGCGGCGGGCGCCGGTCCGGGTCGCCGGGTGCAGCAGCAGCCAGAGCACGCCGATCACCGCGGCGAGGGCGAAGCTCTGCTTGACGAACACCGCGCAGCCGAGCAGCACCAGCCCGCCGCGGCGGGCGAGCGCGCGGCCGCTGCGCAGGCCCGCGTCCAGGGCCCAGGCCCCGCACGCGGTGAGCGCGATGCCGTCCACGGTGTGCCAGGCCATCAGCGGGAAGGCGTTGAGGTTGATCAGCGACGCGGCCGCGACCATCGCCGTCATCCCCGGGCCCCAGTCCAGCACCCGGCGCCGGGTGACCAGCGCGGCGAACGCGATCGTGGCCACGATGATCTCGATCATGGACAGGAAGCTGGAGCCGAAGAACAGCGGCATCGGCAGCGCGTAGTCGGCCACGTGCAGCACCGCCGACCCCAGCGGCCGGGCGGAGATGATGTCGGCGTGCGGGACTTCGCCGTGCAGCACGCGCCACGCCTGCGCGAGGATGAAGCCCTGGTCGGAGGGGTGGAAGCCGAACCGGCCGACGCGGAACTCGGTGGCCAGCGCGAGCAGCACCACCCAGCCGGCGTGGATGCTCCGGCGCAGCAGCGGCCGGGCGGGCTTCCCCGGCGGGGGCGCCGTGGCGACGTGCGCAGGACTCGCCACGTCCACGCCGCGCCCGCCTTCCGCTCCCGATCACACCCGGGAAGCGATGGTAGCGGCCGGGGTGGTCACCGGCGCGGACCGCACCACCCGCACCCGGTGGACCACCGCGCTCACCGGCCGCCCACCGGGTACCGCTAGGACTGCCGCACGGCGCCCGTGAACGCTTCGAACGCGTCCATCAGGATCCGGGCGGTGTCCTCGCCGTCTTCGCCGGAGAGGAGCTCGTTCAACTCGAGGCTTTCCGCGGCCACCTTGGCGGCGCGCGGGAACATCGTCCCTTCGAACTCCGCCAGCGCGGCTTCGACGTCGTCCGGGTGGGCGGCGAGCGCGAGGCCGAGTTCGGCGCCGTCGAGCATGGCCAGGTTGGCGCCCTCGCCGTTGGCCGGCATCAGGTGGGCCGCGTCGCCGAGGAGCGTCACCCCCGGTACCCGCTCCCACCGGTGCCCGAGCGGCAGCGTGTAGTGCGGCCGCAGGACGGGGGCGGTGTCGCCGTCGGTGATCAGCGCGGTCAGCTCCGGCGCCCACCCGTCGAACTCCGCGGCGACCCGGGCGGCGGCCGCGGCCGGGTCGGTGAAGTCGACGGCGTCGAACCACGCCAACGGCCGGGTGAGCGAGACGTAGGTGTGCAGCGTGTCCCCGGCCTCGCGGTGGGCGAAGATCCCCTGGTGCCGGGCCGGCGCCATCATCGAGCCGCCGCCGACCGCCTTCGCCGCGGCGGGGTGGCGGGTGTCGGCGTCGAACAGGTAGACCTCGACGAAGGATTCGCCGGTGTACTCGGGTTTCGCCGGCGTCAGCAGCGGCCGGACCCGCGACCACGCGCCGTCGGCCCCGACGAGCAGGGCGGTGGTCACCGTCGTGCCGTCGGCGAAGGCCACCTCGTGGCGGCCGTCGCCGACGGCGCGGACCCCGGTCACCTTGTGTCCCCAGTGGACAGCGCCGGCCGGCAGCGAGTCCAGCAGCATCCGCCGCAGTTCGCCGCGCTGGACCTCGGGCCGCCCGCCGGTGCCGTCGTCGGCCTTGTCCAGCAGCACGGTCCCGTCCCGCTCGAGGATCCGCATCGCCTGCCTGCCCTCCAGGACCAGGCCGCGGAACTCCTCGGTCAGCCCGGCCGCTTCGACGGCGAGCTGGCCGTTGTAGTCGTGGATGTCGAGCATCCCGCCCTGCATCCGGGCCATCGGCGACGGCTCGGCTTCGTACACCGCCGCGGGAATGCCGTGGACGTGCAGGACGCGGGCGAGGGTGAGGCCGCCGAGGCCGGCGCCGATGATCGTGACGTGCATGCGAGCTCCTCCGGGTTCCGGGGTTGACCCCCGAAGGTTCGCGAAGATCGCTGGCGCGGACCGCACACGCAGCTGGCACGCCCCTGGCAGGCGCTGTCAGTCGGCGAGCAGGTCGTCCGGGCTGCCTGCCGCCAGCCCGGCCAGGACGTCCAGCGCCGAAGCCAACGTCGGCACCGGTGGCGCGGACACCGCGATCCGCACCGCGTTCGGGGCGTGGCCCGGCAGCACCGCGAACGCCGCCGCCGGGGACAGCGCGATGCCGCGGCGGGCCGCCGCCGCCACGAACGTCTCCGCCCGCCACTGCTCCGGCAGTTCCCACCAGCGGTGGTAGGACGCCGGGTCGCCGCGCAGGCCCGGCAGCCGCTCGGCCACCACGGCCGCGCGCGCGGCCGCGTCACGGCGTTTCGCCGCCTCGATCCCGGCCAGGGTGCCGGTGACGATCCACTGCGTCGCCGCTTCGACGGCGAACCGGGACGCGCCCCAGGCCCCCGACCGCACCGACGACGCCAGCCGCGCCGTCCACGCCGGGGGCGGCACCAGGAACCCCGCCGTCAGGCCCGGCGCGACCCGCTTGGACAGGCTGTCGACGAACACCGTCCGATCCGGGGCGTAGGCGGCGAAGGGGCGGACGTCGTCGCGCAGGAACGTGTAGATGCCGTCCTCGATCACCGGGAGGTCCAGGCGGGCCACGACTTCGGCGAGCTCGGCCCGGCGCTGCGGCGGCATCGTCGTGCCGAGCGGGTTGTGCAGCGTCGGCTGGACGTAGAGCGCGCGCAACGGGCCTGCCGCGGCGAGCGCCGCCGGCACCAGCCCGGACTCGTCGGTCTCGATCGGCACGAGCTCTACCCCGAGGCGCGCCGCGAGGGCCTTGACCACCGGGTACGTCAGCGACTCCACCGCGAGCCGCTCCCCCACCGGCACGAACGCGGCGATCGAGGCCGCCAGTGCCTGCCTGCCGTTGCCGGTGAACAGCACGGCCGCCGGGTCCGGGCGCCAGTCGCCGCGGGCCAGCAGGGTGGCCGCCGCCTCGCGGGCCACCGGCGTCCCGGCGGCGCCGATCGGGTGCAGGGCGGCGGTCAGGACGTCTTCGCGCAGCAGCGGTTCCAGCGCGCGGGCCAGCCGCGCCGACTCTTCCGGCAGGACGGCGAAGTTGAGCTCGAGGTCGACGCGGGCGCCGCCGGGCTCGGCGAGCGCCGGTTCGGGCGGGGGCTTCGCCGCGCGGACGAACGTGCCCCGGCCGACCTCGCCGACGGCCAGGCCGCGGCGGACGAGCTCGCCGTAGACGCGGGCCGCGGTGGACCCGGCGATGCCGCGCTGCCGCGCGAACCGGCGCTGCGGCGGGAGCCGGTCGCCGGGCCGGAGGCGGCCGGCCTCGATGTCGGCGGCGATGGCGTCCGCGACGACGCGGTAGTCGTCCATGCCTGCCTTTCCGCCGGGTTTCTCCTCGACCGGCATGATCCCATCAGGGCTAAGTTGGCAGTGGAGGTGCCATGACCGACCAGACTTGGACCGAAGTCGACGACTACCTCGCCGGCGCGCTGCTCGCCCCCGACCCGGTGCTCGACACGGCATTGGCCGACGCCGACGCCGCCGGGCTGCCGCAGATCGCCGTCGCGCCCAACCAGGGCAAGCTGCTCAACCTGCTGGCCAGGATGGCCGGCGCGCGCACGATCCTGGAGATCGGCACGCTCGGCGGGTACAGCACCATCTGGCTCGCCCGCGCTCTTCCGGCCGGCGGCAAGCTGGTGACCTGCGAATACGAACCGAAGCACGCCGAGGTCGCGAGGGCCAACCTGGCGCGCGCGGGTTTCGGCGAGGACGTCGTCGACATCCGCGTCGGCGCCGCACTCGACACGCTGCCCACGCTGACCGGGCCGTTCGACTTCGTGTTCATCGACGCCGACAAGGTCAACCTCGCCAACTACCTGCGCGCCTCACTGGAGCTGGCGCGGCCGGGCACGGCGATCGTCGTCGACAACGTCGTCCGCCAGGGCCGGGTGGCCGACGCGGGCAGCACGGACCAGAACGTCCGCGGTGCGCGCGAGCTGTTCGACCTGCTGGCCACCGAGGACCGGGTCGACGCGACCGCCGTCCAGACCGTCGGCGGCAAGGGCCACGACGGGTTCGTGCTGGCCCTCGTCCGCTGACTCACCGCGGCCCCGCCGCCGCGGTGAACGCCCGCCGGACGTCGGCCGGGACGAGGTTGCCGGTCAGCTTTCGGCCGCTCGCGTCCTTGAGCCGGCGCTCGTCGTCGGAGCCGATCCAGACCGCCGTCGCCAGCTGCGGGGTGTAGCCGACGGCCCAGGCGTCCTGGTAGTCCGGGCTGGTGCCGTGCTCGGCCTCGCCGGTGTACCCCGCCGCCGGGCCGTCGCCGCCGCGCAGGGTCGCGGTGACCTCCGCGGCGACGCGGCGGCTGGTGTCGTCGTCGCCGAAGGCCGGGCTCGAGGTGTCCGGGTGCGCCCAGACGACCGCGCCGCTTTCGTCGCGGACCTTCGCCACCAGGTGCGGGGTGCTGCGCCGGCCTTCGGCGGCGAAGGTCCCGTAGGCGCCGGCGACGTCCAGCGGCCGCACCGGGTACCGGCCGATGGCGATGCCCGCGCCGATGAGGAAGCCGTCCTTTTCGCGCAGGGTCGGGACGCCGTCCACGGCGTCGGGGATGCCGGCCTGCCGGGCGGCGTCGCTCAGCGCCTCCGGGCCGAGCTTCTTCGCCAGCGCGACCACGGTGCCGTCGGCGTGCGTTTCCACCGCCCGGCGCGGGGTGCACTTCTTGCCGCAGACCTCCGGGTACTGGAAGGTCTCGCCGAGGAATTCGACCTTCGAGAACGCCGGGATCGGCTGGTCCGGGCCGAAGCCGTGGCGCAGCACCGCGGTGAACGTGAACGGGTGGAACGCCGTGCCGAGCGCGTGCGGGGTGCTCGCGTAGTCGCGCACCCCCTGGTCACCGCCCTGGTAGGCGCGGACGGCCCCGGTTTTCGGGTCGACGGCGACGAGCGCGCCGCGGAACTCCTTCGGCTCGCCGTCGAGTCTTTCCCGCAGCGCCTTCTTCGCGGCGTCCTGCAGGCCGCGGTCCAGCGTCGTCTGGACCGTCAGATTCCCTTGCTGCAGCCGCCCGAGCGGGAAGCCGTCCTGTTCCAGTTCGGCCAGGACCTGCTGCTTGACGTGGAACTCGTCGTAGGTGAGGCGGCCTGCGCGGGTCTCCGACGGCGGCTGGATCTCCGGGCCGGGATAGGCCATCGGCTCGTCGCCCTTGACGTAGCCGCGGCCGACGAGCTTGTCGCGCACGTACTGCCAGCGCCGGGTGGCGTGGAGGTCGCCGGACGCTGCGGGGTCGTGCACCGACGGCGACTGGATCATCCCGGCGAGGAAGGCGGCTTCGCTCCAGGTGATGGAGTCGTCGAGTTTCTTGCCGAAGTAGGCGTTCATCGCCGCGGCGGGCCCGAACGTGCCGCGGCCGAAGGAGATGATGTTGACGTAGCTTTCGAAGATCTGTTCCTTGCCCTGTTCCTGGGTGATCTTCGTGGCCAGCACGAGTTCGGCGAACTTGCGCCAGAGCGTCGCGTCCTCGTCGCCGGTGGACTTCTTGATGTACTGCTGGGTGATCCCGGACCCGCCGCCGACGCCGGTGAGGAAGGCGCGGCCGATGCCGGTCGGGTCGAAGCCCTGGTTGTCCCAGAAGGTCGGGTCCTCGGTGGCGATGATGGCGTCCCGCAGCTTCGCGGGCACCTTGGTGTAGGGGACGAACGTCCGGTCGCCGTCGGCCGGGACCACCTTGAGCAGCTCGGACCCGTCCGCGTACTGCAGGACGACGGTCTTGTGGAGCCCGGCGAGCACCTCCTGCGGGCTGCGGACGTCGAGCACCAGGTAGGCGATCCAGAAGGCGATCAGCGGGCCGCCGATCAGGACACCGAGGGTCCAGCCGGCGATCCGCCGGACGCGGCGCCACCCGGTGCGGGCGGGCTTGTCTTCGTCATCGGTCGGCAAGGTCACGAACGGATGACGACCGGCCGGGTGGAAAGGTTCGGTGGCGAATTGTTCGATTCCGATGAAGATCAGGACATCGTCAGGACAGGAACGCCCGGAGCAGCGAAGCGGTGCCTTCGATGTGTTCGGCCATCGCCCGGCGGGCGGCGGGCGCGTCACCGGCCAGTATCGCGTCGACGATCGCCTCGTGCTGGGCGTTCGAGTGCTCGAGGTTGGGCGGGAGCAGCGGGATGCGGTCGAGCAGCTGGTTGACGCGGGTGCGGGCGTCGGCCACCGCGGTGGTCAGCGAGCCGGAGGCGGTCACCTCGGCGATGGCCAGGTGCAGCCGGGAGTCCCGGCGGCGGTAGTCGTCCAGGTCCGCGCCCGCGGCCTCGGCGAGGGTGCCGGTGAGGTGCTGCCGGTCGGCCGGGCTGAGCGACCGGGCGGCGGCCATCTCGGCGGCGCCGGTCTCGAGGACGTAGCGGAGGCTGAGCGCGTCCTCCAGCGTGGCGGGGTCGACCTTGCCGCCGGGCTCGGGCGGGGCGGGCAGGGTGTCGTGCACGAACGTGCCGCCGTACCGGCCCCGCCGTGACTCGACGTAACCGGCGTCGGAGAGGGCCCGGATGGCCTCGCGCAGCGTGACGCGGCTCACGCCGAGCCGCTCGGCGAGCTCGCGTTCGGAAGGCAGCCGCTCCCCCGCGCCGACGACGCCCAGCCGGATGGCCTGCAGCAGCCGTTCGACGGTCTCCTCGAAGGCGTTGCCGGTGCGGACCGGCCGGAACAGCGCTTCGCCGGCATTCACCACCGAGGTCGACTCCATCCCGCGAGTCTAGGCCGCGGGGCACCTTCGGAGTGGCCAACCCCGGTCGCTGTCGGTGACACTGGTGTTTCGCGGGCAGAAAAACCGGTGGAGCGGACGGGCACTCTCGGCAACGATGGGACCACCGACACCGAACATCGACGCAGGGGGCGATCCGGTGCACTTCCTGATGGCCGAAGATCTGGTCCACGAACGAGAGAACGAGCTGCGCCGCGGCGTCCGCAACCGCCCACCCGGCCGGGCGACCCCCCGCCGCCGCGCGGGGACGAGGAAGCAGCAGCTCGGGTGGACGCTCGTGGAGGTCGGGCTGAAGCTGGCGACCGAGCCGGAGGAACACCGGGACTGACGCCGCCGCGTCAGCACTCGATGACGTTCACCGCCAGGCCGCCGCGGGCGGTCTCCTTGTACTTCACGCTCATGTCCGCGCCCGTCTCGCGCATCGTCTTGATCGCCTTGTCCAGCGTGACCACGTGGCTGCCGTCGCCGCGCATGGCCATGCGGGCCGCGTGGATCGCCTTCGACGCTCCGACCGCGTTGCGCTCGATGCACGGGATCTGGACCAGGCCGCCGACCGGGTCGCAGGTGAGCCCGAGGTGGTGCTCGACGCCGATCTCCGCCGCGTTCTCCACCTGGGCCGGTGTTCCGCCGAGCACTTCCGTCAGCCCGGCCGCCGCCATCGCCGAGGCCGAGCCGACCTCGCCCTGGCAGCCGACCTCCGCCCCGGAGATCGAGCCCGTCTGCTTGAGGATCGAGCCGATCGCGCCCGCGGTGAGCAGGAACGTCACGATCCCGTCGTCCGACGAGTGCCGGATGAAGCGCTGGTAGTAGTGCAGCACCGCCGGGATGATGCCGGCCGCGCCGTTGGTCGGTGCCGTCACCACCCGGCCGCCTGCCGCGTTCTCCTCGTTGACGGCGAGGGCGTACAGGCTCACCCAGTCCATCGCGTAGAGCGGGTCGTCCGCGCCGTCCTCGGCCAGGAGCTTTTCGTGCAGCGCGCGGGCCCGCCGCGGCACCTTCAGGCCGCCCGGCAGGACGCCTTCGTGGGTGCAGCCGTTGCGGACGCACTCCGCCATGACCGCCCAGATGTCCAGGAGTCCTTCCCGGACTTCCTCGGCGGTGCGCCAGGACAGCTCATTCGCCAGCATGATCTCGCTGATCGGCTTCCCCGTCGACGCGCAGTGCGCCAGGAGGTCCGCGCCGGTGCGGAACGGGTACGGCACCGGTGTCGAGTCCTCGACGAACACCGTGTCCGTCTCGTACGACTCGTCGCGGACGAAGCCGCCGCCGACCGAGTAGTACGTGCGCTCGCGCAGCAGCGAGCCCGCCGCGTCGAACGCGCGGAACACCATGCCGTTCGGGTGCGCGGGCAACGACTTGCGCCGGTGCATGGTGAGGTCGGTGTCCTCGTCGAACGCGATCTCGTGCGTGCCGGCCAGGCGCAGCCGCCCGGACTCGCGGATTTCCGCGATGCGGACGGGCACGGTGTCGGTGTCGATCTCTTCGGGACGCTCACCCGAGAGCCCGAGCAGGACGGCTTTGTCGCTGCCGTGGCCGAAGCCGGTCGCGCCGAGCGAGCCGAACAGCTCGGCCTGCACGCGGGACGTCCGCGCGAGGTCGTCGCCGAGTCCGTCCACAAAGGTCAGTGCGGCCCGCATCGGCCCGACGGTGTGGGAGCTCGACGGGCCGATGCCGATGGAAAACAGGTCGAAGACGCTGATCGCCATTGATCCGCCCCTTCCTATCGCGCCAGCAGGGAGCTGGCTTCTTGCGAAGCCGGGCCCTGGTCGGCGAGGTGGGCCAGGTTTTCCGGCAGCTCTTCTCCACGGTAACGCTTGGTCTGGGCGTAGAGCCGTCCCGCGCGGTACGAAGACCGCACCAACGGCCCCGCCATCACACCCGCGAAACCCATCGCCTCCGCGGCCTTGGAGTGCTCCACGAACTCCTCCGGCTTGACCCACCGATCCACCGGGTGATGCCGCGGCGACGGACGCAGATACTGCGTGATCGTCAAGATCTCGCACCCCGCGTCCACCAGATCCCGCATCGCCGGAGCCACCTCGTCAGGCGTCTCACCCATGCCGAGGATCAAATTCGACTTCGTCACCAGACCGGCCTCACGCGCCGCCGTGATGACTTCCAACGACCGCGCGTAGCGGAAACCGGGACGGATCCGCTTGAAAATCCGCGGCACCGTCTCCACATTGTGCGCCAGCACCTCCGGCCGCGACCCGAACACCTCGGCCAACTGCGCCGGATCCGCGTTGAAGTCCGGGATCAACAGCTCCACACCGGTACCGGGGTTCAGCGCGTGGATCTGCCGGACAGTCTCGGCATACAGCCACGCGCCGCCGTCCTCCAGGTCGTCACGGGCGACACCGGTGACGGTGGAGTACCGCAAGCCCATGGCCTGCACCGACTCCGCCACCTTCCGCGGCTCAGCCCGGTCGAGAACCGCGGGTTTCCCCGTGTCGATCTGACAGAAATCACACCGCCGCGTGCACTGATCCCCACCGATCAGAAACGTCGCCTCACGGTCCTCCCAGCACTCGTAAATGTTGGGACAACCCGCCTCTTCACACACCGTGTGCAGACCCTCACGACGAACCAGACCCTTGAGCTCCGTGAACTCCGGCCCCATCCGCACCCGCGTCTTGATCCACGACGGCTTCTTCTCGATCGGCGTCTCACTGTTGCGAACCTCGAGACGCAGCAGCTTCCGCCCTTCGGGCTGAGCGCTCATCGGGACAGGTCCGCGTACAGCGGGTGCTTCTTCGCGAGGGTCTCGACGCGGTCGCGCAGCTTGGCGCGCACGGCGTCGTCGAAGTCCGGCTTCAACGCCTCGGCGATGACGTCGGCGACCTCGGTGAAGTCTTCCGCCTGGAATCCGCGGGTGGCCAGCGCCGGCGTGCCGATCCGCAGGCCGGAGGTGATCATCGGCGGCCGCGGGTCGAACGGGACGGCGTTGCGGTTGACCGTGATGCCGACCTCGTGCAGCCGGTCCTCGGCCTGCTGGCCGTCCAGAGTGGACTGGACGAGGTCGACGAGCACCAGGTGGACGTCGGTGCCGCCGGTCAGCACCCGGACCCCGGCGTCGGCGCAGTCCGACTGCGACAGCCGCTCGGCCAGGATCCGCGAGCCTTCGAGGGTGCGCTGCTGGCGCTCCTTGAACTCCTCGCTCGCGGCGATCTTCAGCGCGACGGCCTTGGCCGCGATGACGTGTTCCAGCGGCCCGCCCTGCTGGCCGGGGAACACCGCCGAGTTGATCTTCTTCGCCAGCTCCTCGCGGCTGAGGATGAGCCCGCCGCGCGGGCCGCCGAGGGTCTTGTGCGTGGTCGTGGTGACGATGTCGGCGTGCGGCACCGGCGACGGGTGCAGCCCGGCCGCGACCAGCCCGGCGAAGTGCGCCATGTCCACCATCAGCTTCGCGCCGACCTTGTCCGCGATCCGGCGGAACTCGGCGAAGTCGAGCTGACGCGGGTAGGCCGACCAGCCGGCGATGATCAGCTTCGGCTCGTGCTCGACGGCCAGCCGCTCGATCTCGGCCAGGTCGACGATCCCGGTCTCCTTGTCGACGTGGTAGGCGACCACGTTGTAGAGCTTGCCCGAGAAGTTGATCTTCATCCCGTGCGTCAGGTGACCGCCGTGCGCCAGGTCGAGGCCGAGGATCGTGTCGCCCGGCTTGAGCACGGCGAACATCGCGGCCGCGTTGGCCTGCGCGCCCGAGTGCGGCTGGACGTTGGCGTGCTCGGCGCCGAAGAGGGCCTTCGCGCGGTCGATGGCGAGCTGCTCGACGACGTCGACGTGCTCGCAGCCGCCGTAGTAGCGGCGGCCGGGGTAGCCCTCGGCGTACTTGTTGGTCAGCACCGAGCCCTGCGCCTCGAGCACGCCCACCGGGGCGAAGTTCTCGGAAGCGATCATCTCCAGGGTGGACTGCTGGCGGGTCAGCTCGTCGGCGACGGCCGCGGCGACCTCGGGGTCGACGTCGGCGAGGGGGGCGTCGAAAGTCGTCATCAGTTCTCCTGGGTGTGCGCGGCGTAGGCGGCGGCGTCGAGCAGGTCCGGCACGTCCCCGGTCAGACGCACCTTCAGGAGCCATCCTTCGGTGTACGGGTCGGAGTTGATGACCTCGGGGGTGTCCGATGTGGTGCCGTTCACCTCGACGACCTCGCCGGAGACCGGCGCGTACAGCTCGCTGACCGACTTGGTCGACTCGACCTCGCCGAACACCTCGCCGGCGGTGATGGCCGAGCCCGGGTCGGGCAGCTGGACGAACACGATGTCACCGAGGGATTCGGCGGCGAAGGCGGTGATGCCGACGGTGGCGATGCCGTCCTCGACCTTCAGCCACTCGTGTTCCTTGGTGTACTGCAGGTTCTCGGGGATGCTCACAGGGGAAGTCCTTTACGCGCGGGAGTAGAAGGGCAGGGCGACGACCTCGACGGGCTCGATCCTGCCCCGGATGTCGACGGAGAGCTCGGTGCCGGGCTCGGCGTACGCCCGATCGACGTACGCCATGGCGATCGGGTAACCCAGCGTGGGCGACAGCGCGCCGCTGGTCACTTCCCCGATCTCGGTGCCGTCGGCCAGCAGCTTGTAGCCGTGCCGCGGGGCTCGGCGACCGGCGCCCTTCAGCCCCACCCGCACGCGCGGGACGTCCTGCTTGGACCGCTCCTCCAGAGCCGCGCGGCCGACGAAGTCGCCCGGCTTCTCGAACTTGACCACGCGGCCGAGCCCGGCTTCGAAGGGGCTCTGCTCGACGGTGAGTTCGTTGCCGTACAGCGGCATCCCGGCTTCGAGGCGCAGCGTGTCACGGCAGGCGAGACCGGCCGGGACCAGGCCGTGCGGCTCGCCGGCCTCCAGCAGCAGGCGCCACAGCGCCGGGGCCTCGTCGGCGTCGACGAACAGCTCGAAGCCGTCCTCGCCGGTGTAGCCGGTGCGGGCCAGGAGGACGTCGTGGCCCTTCACCGAGGCCGGGACGCTGGCGTAGTACTTCAGCGCGTCCAGGTCGGCGTCGGTGACCGCGCCCAGGATCTCGACGGCCTTGGGGCCCTGGACGGCGATCAGCGCGGTGGTTTCGGACTTGTCGTCCACGACGGCGTCGAAGCCCGCGACCCGCTCGGCGAGGGCGTCCGCGACGACCTTCGCGTTGCCCGCGTTCGCGACGACCAGGTAGTGCTCGTCTTCCAGCCGGTAGACGACCAGGTCGTCCAGGACGCCGCCGTCGGCGTTGCAGATCATCGTGTACCGCGCCCGGCCCGGCTTGACCCCGGTCAGGTTGCCGACCAGCGCGAAGTCCAGGACGTCGGCCGCCTGCTTGCCGGTGACGTGGATCTCGGCCATGTGCGAGAGGTCGAACAGCCCGGCCGCCTCGCGGACGGCCTTGTGCTCGGCCAGCTCGCTGGCGTAGCGGACCGGCATGGACCAGCCGGCGAAGTCGGTGAACAGCGCACCGAGTCCCTTGTGGACTCCGTGCAGAGAGGTTTCGCGAGACACGGGTTCAGCCTTCGTAAGCGTTGAGGGGCGGGCAGGAGCACACGAGGTTACGGTCGCCGCGGGCGCCGTCGATGCGACGCACCGGGGGCCAGTACTTGTTCTTGCGCGAAACACCCGCCGGGTACACGGCCAGCTCCCGGTCGTAGCGCTTGTCCCACTCCCCGACCAGCGTCTCGGCCGTGTGCGGGGCCCCGCGCAGCGGCGACTCCTCGGCGCTCCACTTGCCGCCTGCGACCTCGTCGATCTCGGCGCGGATGGCGATCATCGCGTCGCAGAACCGGTCGATCTCGCCCAGGTCCTCGGACTCGGTCGGCTCGACCATCAGCGTGCCGGCGACCGGGAACGACATGGTCGGCGCGTGGAAGCCGTAGTCGATGAGCCGCTTGGCGACGTCGTCGACCGTCACGCCGGTCTCCTTGGTGATCTGGCGCAGGTCGAGGATGCACTCGTGCGCGACCAGGCCGTCCTGGCCGGTGTAGAGCACCGGGTAGTGCGGCGCGAGCCGCGAAGCCACGTAGTTCGCGGCCAGCACGGCGACCTTGGTGGCCGCGGTCAGGCCGGGCGCGCCCATCATCCGGACGTAGGCCCAGGAGATCGGCAGGATCGACGCCGAGCCGTAGGGCGCGCCGCTGATCGGGCCGACGCCGGTCTCGGGACCGGCCGCGTCGAGCAGCGGGTGGTTCGGCAGGTAGGGCGCGAGGTGCGCGCGCACCGCGACCGGGCCGACGCCGGGGCCGCCACCGCCGTGCGGGATGCAGAAGGTCTTGTGCAGGTTCAGGTGCGAGACGTCGCCGCCGAACTCGCCCGGCTTGGCCAGCCCGAGCAGCGCGTTGAGGTTCGCGCCGTCGACGTACACCTGGCCGCCGCCGTCGTGGACGATCTTCGCCAGCTCGTCGATGTCGTGCTCATACACGCCGTGCGTGGACGGGTACGTCACCATGATCGCGGCGAGGGTGTCCTTGTGGGCGTCCACCTTGGACCGCAGGTCGGCCAGGTCGACGTTGCCCTCGTCGGTGCACTTGACGACGACCACGCGCATCCCGGCGAGCACCGCGGAGGCGGCGTTGGTGCCGTGCGCGGACGACGGGATCAGGCAGATGTCACGGGCCTCGCCGCCGTTCGCGCGGTGGTACGCGCGGATGGCCAGGAGCCCGGCCAGCTCGCCCTGGCTGCCCGCGTTCGGCTGCAGCGACACCTTGTCGTAGCCGGTGACCTCGGCCAGCCACTCGGCGAGCTGGGCGACGAGGACGTGGTAGCCCTCGGCGTCCTCGGCCGGGGCGAACGGGTGGATGCCGGCGAACTCGCGCCAGCTGATCGGCTCCATCTCGGTGGTGGCGTTGAGCTTCATCGTGCAGGAGCCGAGCGGGATCATGCCGCGGTCGAGGGCGTAGTCCAGGTCGGACAGCTTGCGCAGGTAGCGCAGCATCGCCGTCTCGGAGCGGTGGGTGCCGAAGACCTCGTGGCCCATGAAGCCGCTCTCGCGGGCCAGGCCGCTGGGCAGCGCGACACCGTCGCCGGCCTCTTCTTCGACGCCGAACGCGCGAAGGACCTTCGCGGTGATCGCGGGGGTGCTGACCTCGTCGAAGGCGACGCGGACGTGGTCGGCGTCGACGTGCCCGAGGTTGATCCCGGCCTCGCGGGCGGCCGCGTGGACCTCGGCGGCCCCGCCCGGGACGCGCGCGACGACGGTGTCGAAGAAGGACTCGTGCACGACCTCGACGCCGGTCTTGCGCAGCGCCTCGGCGAAGCCCGCGGCGAGGCCGTGGACGCGCTGGGCGATCTTCTTCAGGCCGTCCGGGCCGTGGTAGACGGCGTACATCGCGGCGAGCACGGCCGGGAGGACCTGCGCGGTGCAGATGTTCGACGTCGCCTTCTCGCGGCGGATGTGCTGCTCCCGCGTCTGCAGCGCGAGCCGGTAGGCGGGGTTGCCGTCGGCGTCGACCGAGACACCGACCAGGCGGCCGGGCAGCGAGCGCTCGAGGCCGGCGCGGACGGACATGTACCCGGCGTGCGGGCCGCCGTAGCCGAGCGGGACGCCGAAGCGCTGGGTCGAGCCCGCGGCGACGTCGGCGCCGAACTCGCCGGGCGAGGTGATCAGGGTGAGCGCGAGCAGGTCGGCGGCGACGGTGTACAGCGCGCCCGCAGCCTTGGCCGACTCGGAAATCGCGTGGTAGAAGCCGCGGCCGCGCAGCACACCGGACGCGCCGGGGTACTGGACGACGACGCCGAAGAACTCGTCCGGCAGGCCGGTGAGCAGGTCGCGGACCTCGACCTCGATGCCGAGCGCCTCGACGCGGGTGCGCACGACGGCGATGGTCTGCGGCAGGCACTCGGCGTCCAGCACGACCTTGTTCGACTTGGACTTCGACGCGCGGCGCATCAGCGTGACGGCTTCGGCGACGGCGGTCGACTCGTCCAGCAGCGAGGCGTTCGCGGTGGCCAGGCCGGTCAGGTCGGCGACCATCGTCTGGAAGTTGAGGAGGGCTTCGAGGCGCCCCTGCGAGATTTCCGGCTGGTAGGGCGTGTACGCGGTGTACCAGGCCGGGTTCTCGAGGACGTTCCGGCGGATCACGCCGGGGGTGACGGTGTCGGAGTAGCCCAGGCCGATCATCTGCGTCATCGGCCGGTTGCGCGCGGCGAGGGCACGCAGCTCCGCGGTGGCCTCTTCTTCGGAGGCAGCGGACGGGAGGACCAGGTCACGGGTGGCGCGGATGGCGCTCGGGACGGCGGCGCCGACGAGGGCGTCCAGGCTGCCGTAGCCGCACTCGGCCAGCATCTTCGCGCGTTCGGCCTCGGACGGGCCGATGTGGCGGGCATCGAACTGCGTGGAGGTGATCGGGAGCTCCTTGGGCCGGGCACACACTGGTGCGCTGGAACTCCCCCTCTGTCATGGCACCTGAGAGTTTCACCGCTCGTGGAGCGGCTTTCACCTTGGGTGAGACGCGGGTGCGCCTGCTTTCCAGAGTGGCCTCGCGCGAGGCGGTAGCGGGTACCTGAGAGATTCCGGGGAGTTTGCTCCTTCGGTGCCCCACCGACTTCGTGAGGGCTCTCCCGCCTCGGCTCGACGGCCCGATCTGCAGTTGTGACGGTCACGGTACCTGCCGGGTTCGAGGTCCGTCTACATCACCCGGCCAACACCACATCAGTCTTCAAGCCGGGCTCGATCCGCGACCCGGCGGACCACCCGGCCGGCCAGCACGGGCGGGCGGCGCACCCGGCCGGACGGCAGGACCAGGCGTTTCAACGGGCCGCCGAGCGGCACCGGCGGCAGGCCCGCGCCCAGCAGGACCTGTTCGACGACCTGCTCGGCGTGCCAGGCCACCGCGTCGTTGAGCCGGTCGAGCGAGGGGCGGTCGCCGTCGAAGACGTCCTCGTCCGCCAGCGTCACCTCGAAGTACGCGCAGCCCGGCGGGACCGAGAGGGCGTCTTCGATCGCTTTCGCGCCCTCTTCGGGGTCGGCGAACCCGGCCTCCAGCAGCGGCTCGCGGTAGATGCGCGCCGCGCGGGCGCGCATGCGGGGGCCGTAGCGGACCACGATCGGCAGGCGGCCGGTCAGGTCCGGCACGGCGAGGCCGTGCAGCAGCATGATCGGCGGCACCGAGTGCACCAGCCGCGGAGCGGGTCCGGCCAGCTCACGCGCGGTGAGGCGGACCCGGTCCGCCATCGCGTCGGGGAGGCCGGAGTAGCGGAAGTCGACGTTGCCGAACCCGAGCCCGTCGGCGACCAGCGAGGCCAGCAGCTCGCCGTAGCCCCAGATCGGCGACAGCACGACGACCGGCGGCGCGGCGACGACCGGCGACGGCACGGGCGGCCGCGTCGCCTCCTGCTCGGGCACCTGGATGACCAGCCGGGGCGGCTCGTGCCAGTCGTGCACCTCGGCGACCCGCCAGTAGAGCCCGAGCGGCCGCCACAGCTCGCCGAGGACGTCGTGCTCGATGATCCGGCGCACCTCGGCGTCGTCGTGCGGCAGGTCCCGCGGCGGCACGATCCCGACGTAGTGGTGGTAGGTGATGCGGACCTCGTCGCCGCGGGTGGCCGAGCGGATCCGCATCTCCCAGTCGATCGGCGACGCGGCGATCGCGTTGGCCACCTGCGTGCCGGGCGAGGAGTAGACGAGCGCGGTGGCCTGCCGGAGGAACTGCCCGGCCCGGTCGATGCCTTCCCGCAGCGCCTTCGCCGCCTGGGCCACGTGCACCGGGCTCGCGAGGCTGTCGGGCAGGACCCCGGCGACGCGCAGCAGCTCGGCCTCCCCCAGCCCGGTGACCTCGGCGAGCTGGGCCCAGTGGTCGAACACCGTCACCTTCGGCGCGTGCCGGTGCTCGATCCAGCTCCGCAGGGTCGACGTCGGAACGCCGATGCGCCGGGCGGCCTCGTCCAGGGAGAGGCCCCGCGAGCGGATGCCGGCCCGGACCGCATCCGCCCACTCGTCGGCGCGCCAGTGCGTCACCTCACAAAGCTAACGAAACCGGCTAGCTTTGCGCAGGGACGACCCGCCCGCGGCGCTCCGACGCTGGTCACCATGACCACCACCGTCATCGCCCTGACCCTGATCGTCGGCGTGCTGACCTTCGCCGCCGGCGCCTTCCTCGCCTCCGAGGTCGCCACCCGCGTCCTTCGCCGCCGCGAACGGCTCCTGTCCGAGGAGCGCAAGCGGCTCAACGCCGCCTGGAAGTTCCTCAAGGAGGTCTACGGCGTCAAGAAACCGACGCGCCGCTAGAACGTGGCGATCGGGTTGACGGGGCTGCCGGACGTGCCGGCGAAGCGGACCGGCGCGACGGCGAGCTGGAAGTCCCACTGGCCGAGTTCGGCGGCCGTCGCCGCGCACGCCTCGAGGTCGCAGTTGTCGAGCAGCCAGAGGCCCATCGCGACGAGGCCCACGGTGTGCACCGGCATCGCCAGGTCGTCGTACCCCGACGGCTGGACGTCGGTGGGCGTGTCGGCACCGATCAGCGCCACTCCCCGTTCGTGCAGCCACGGCAGGCAGGACGCGTGCCAGCCGGCCTGCGTGACGCCGCCGGACGGCCCGGCCTCGTGCCGGACGCGGCCGTAGCCGGTCCGCAGGAGGACCGCGTCGCCGGAGCGCACCCGGACACCCTGGCGGCGCTCGGCCTCCTCGAGGTCGCCGGGGAACACCCCATCACCCGGTTGCAGCGAAGGCACACCGCGGACCTTCGCGATGTCCAGCAGGACCCCGCGCGTGACGATTCCGTCCGCCGCCGCCGTGACGGCTCCCCACGCCGCTCCCGTCTCGGCGCCGACCAGCGCGTGCGACCGCCCGTTGTACATCTTGCCGTCCCAGAAGATGTGGCACGGCGAGTCGACGTGGGTGATCGTGTTGCCGTGGAACAGGATGCCGAGGCGCTCGTTCGAGTAGCCCCAGTGCCGGTCGTTGCGGAACCCGGGCAACGGCATGTTCTCCGCACCCGGCATCTCGGCGAAGCACGGGCACGTCGTCGTCGACCGCTCCATCTCTTCGGGCACGGCCACCTCCCACGCGCACGACACGCTCCGGCCGTGGCGCACGGCCCGCGCCGACGCCAGCCGGACGTCGTCGGTGATGTGGTTCAGCGTGCCGAGCTCGTCGTCTTCGCCCCATCGCCCCCAGTTCGACAGCGCGTCGAAGTACCCGAGCACGTCGTCCTGGGTGGGCACCAACCGCTCTGCCGTCATCGCGCCAGCTTGTCAGATCGGGGTGACGTACGCCCCCGAAATGCCGCCGTCGACCAGGAACTGCGAGGCCGTGATGAAGCTGGCGTCGTCACTGGCCAGGAACGCCACCGCGGCCGCGATCTCCTCCGGCTCGGCGAAGCGGCCGACCGGGACGTGCACCAGCCGCCGCGCCGCGCGTTCCGGGTCCTTGGCGAACAGCTCCTTGAGCAGCGGGGTGTTCACCGGTCCCGGGCACAGCGCGTTGACGCGGATGTTCTCCCGCGCGAACTGGACGCCCAGCTCGCGGCTCATCGCGAGCACGCCGCCCTTGGACGCGGTGTAGGAGATCTGCGAGGTCGCCGCGCCCATCACCGCCACGAACGACGCCGTGTTGATGATCGAGCCCTTGCCCTGGCGCTGCATGTGCGGCAGGACGGCCTTGCAGCAGTGGTACACCGAAGTCAGGTTGACCCGCTGCACGCGGTCCCACGCCTCGATGCCGGTGGTCAGGATGGAGTCGTCCTCGGGCGGGGAGATGCCGGCGTTGTTGAACGCGACGTCGACCGAGCCGAACTGCTCGACCGTGCTGTGGAACAGGTTCTCGACCTGCTCGGCGTCGGTGACGTCGGTCTGGATGAACGCGCCGCCGATCTCGTCGGCGGCCGCCTTGCCCTCGGCCGGCGAGAGGTCCGCGATGACGACCTTCGCGCCTTCGCTCGCCAGGCGCCGGGCCGAGGCGAGCCCGATGCCGCTGGCGCCGCCGGTGATGACCGCGACGCGGCCTTCGAAACGCTGGACCATTACTCCTCCGTGCTCAGAAAGACGTTCTTGGTTTCGGTGAACGCCGCGGCGGCGTCCGGGCCGAGCTCGCGGCCGAGACCGGACTGCTTGAAGCCGCCGAACGGCGTCCAGTAGCGCACCGACGAGTGCGAGTTCACCGAGAGGTTGCCGGATTCGACGCCGCGCGCAACTCGGAACGCGCGACCGGCGTCGCGGGTCCAGATCGACCCCGACAGGCCGTACTCGGTCGCGTTGGCCATCCGGATCGCGTCGGCCTCCTCCGCGAACGGCACGACGGCGACGACCGGGCCGAAGACCTCCTCCGCCGCGGCCGGGTGCCGCAGGTCGGGCGGGGTCAGGACGGTCGGCGGGAACCAGAAGCCGCGGCCATCGGGGGCGGTGCCGCGGAACGCGACGGGCGCGTCTTCCGGCACGTAGGAGGCGACCTTCGCCCGGTGCGCGGCCGAGATCAGCGGGCCCATCTCGGTCTTCTCGTCGCCGGGGTCGCCGACGACGACGCCGTGCACCGCGGGCTCCAGGAGTTCCATGAAGCGGTCGTACGCGCTCGCCTGCACCAGGATGAGCGAGCGGGCGCAGCAGTCCTGGCCGGCGTTGTCGAAGACGCCGTAGGGCGCGGTCGCGGCGGCTTTCTCCAGGTCGGAGTCGGCGAAGACGATGTTCGCGTTCTTGCCGCCCAGCTCCAGCGTCACGCGCTTCACCTGCGCCGCGCAGCCGGCCATGATCTGTTTGCCGACCTCTGTCGAGCCGGTGAAGACGACCTTGCGCACGCCCGGGTGGTCCACGAACCGCTGCCCCACCACGGACCCCTTGCCGGGCAGCACCTGGAAGACGTCCTCGGGGATGCCCGCCTCCCGCGCCAGCTCGGCCAGCCGGATGGCGGTCAGCGGCGTCAGCTCGGCGGGCTTGAGGACGACGGTGTTCCCGGCGGCGAGCGCGGGCGCGAACCCCCAGCCGGCGATCGGCATCGGGAAGTTCCACGGGACGATCACGCCGACCACGCCCAGGGGCTCCTGGAAGGTGACGTTGATGCCGCCAGGCACCGGGATCTGCTTGCCGATCAGGCGTTCCGGGGCGGCGGAGTAGTAGTTGAGGACGTCGCGGACGTTGCCTGCTTCCCAGCGGGCGTTGCCGATGGTGTGCCCGGAGTTCTCGACCTCCAGGCGGGCGAGGTTTTCGATGTCGGCCTCGACGGCGTCGGCGAAGCGGCGCAGCAGCCGGGCGCGGTCGCCGGGGGTGACGTCGCGCCAGCCCGGGAAGGCCGCGTGGGCGCGGGCGATCGCCGCGTCGGTCTCTTCGGCGCTGGTCAGCGGGACGCTCCGCACCACCTCCTCGGTGGCCGGGTTGAGGACGTCAAAGGTGGTCATCGGTTCTCCTTGCTCGCTTCGACGAGAGCCTGGAACAGCCGGACGTCGTCGCTGTCCTGCTCGGGGTGCCACTGGACGCCGAGGGTGAACTCACCGGGGAGTTCAGCGGCCTCGATCGTGCCGTCGGCGGCCCACCCGACCGGCTCCAGCCCGGCGCCGAGCCGGTCGATCGCCTGGTGGTGGTAGCAGAGCGTCTTGGTTTCGGGACCGAGGATCGCCGCCGCCCGGCTGCCCTCGGCGAGGGTGACCGTGCCGCGGCCGAACGTCGCCGGCGCGGGCTGGTGTTCGGTCGTTTCCCTGGCCTCCGGCAGGTGCTGGGTCAGGGTGCCGCCGAGGGCGACGCTCATCACCTGCAGGCCGCGGCACACGCCGAGCACCGGCTTGCCTGCTTTGCGCGCGGCTTCGAACAGGCCGAACTCGAAGGCGTCCCGCTCCGGCCGGACGTAGGTGGCCGGGTGCGGCTCGGCGCCGTAGCGCCCGGGCTCGACGTCGGCGCCGCCGGTGAGCACCAGCCCGTCCACAGTGGACACCAGGCGCTCGTGCGCGTCGGACACCGGGGGCAGCAGCACCGGGATGCCGCCCGCGGCGACCACGCAGTCGACGTAGACTCGGTGCAGCAGCGCGGCTTCGGTTTCCCAGACCAGGAACTTGGCCGGCTCCAGATAGCTGGTGAGGCCGATGACCGGCCGGTCGTCAGAGCCGTTCGAAGCCACGGATCAGCTCCCAATCGGTGACGGCGGCGTTGTAGGCGTCGATTTCGATCTTCGCCGCGTTCAGGTAGTGGTCGACGACCTCGTCGCCGAAGGCCGCGCGCGCCAGCTCGCTGCCGGCCAGGGCCGCGGCGGCCTCGGGCAGCGTCGTCGGCACGGTGTCCCGGCCGGAGTGGTAGGCGTTGCCGGTGAAGGGTTCTTCGAGCTCCAGCTCGTTCTCGATGCCGTGCAGCCCGGCGGCGATCAGCGCGGCGACGGCGAGGTACGGGTTGACGTCCCCGCCCGGCACGCGGTTCTCGACGCGCAGCGACTCGCCGTGCCCGACGACACGCAGCGCGCACGTGCGGTTGTCGGTGCCCCAGGCGATCGCGGTCGGCGCGAAGCTGCCGGGTACGAACCGCTTGTAGGAGTTGACGTTCGGCGCGAAGAAGTAGGTCAGCTCGTGCAGCCCGGCGAGCTGGCCGGCCAGGAAGTGCTCCATCAGCTTCGAGAAGCCGTGCTCGCTGTCGCCCGCGAGGACGGCCCGGCCCTCGGTCGAGCGCAGGCTGATGTGGATGTGGCAGGAGTTGCCCTCGCGCTCGTTGTACTTCGCCATGAAGGTGAGGCTCTTGCCCTCCTGCGCGGCGATCTCCTTGGCGCCGTTCTTGTAGACGCTGTGGTTGTCGCAGGTGGCGAGCGCGTCGGTGTAGCGGAAGGCGATCTCCTGCTGGCCGGGGTTGCACTCGCCCTTGGCGGATTCGGGGTAGAGCCCGGCGCCCGCCATGTCGTTGCGGATGCGGCGCAGCAGCGGCTCGAGGCGCGCCGTGCCGAGCATCGAGTAGTCGACGTTGTACTGGTTGGCGGGCTTGAGGCCGTGGTAGCGCTTGTCCCAGGCGGCCTCGTAGGTGTCGTCGAAGACGATGAACTCGAGCTCGGTGCCGACGAAGGCGGCGAGCCCGCGTTCGGCGAGCCGGTCGAGCTGCCGGCGCAGGATCTGCCGCGGCGACACGCTCACCGCGCCGCCCTGCACGCGCTCGACGTCGGCCAGCACCAGCGCGGTGCCCTCCTGCCAGGGGATCTCCCGCAGGGTGTCGAAGTCGGGGCGCAGCACGAAGTCGCCGTAGCCGCTGTCCCAGGAGGAGAGCGCGTAGCCGTCGACGGTGTTCATGTCGACGTCGACGGCGAGGAGGTAGTTGCAGGCCTCGGTGGCGTGGCCGACGACCTCGTCCAGGAAGTACTCGGCCGAGCAGCGCTTGCCCTGCAGCCTGCCCTGCATGTCGGTGAGCGCGACGAGCACGGTGTCGATCGTGCCCGCGTCCACGCGCGCCCGGAGTTCGTCGAGCGTGAGCATGCCTCGCCTGCGTGCCATCCGTCGCCCCAAAGGTTTGGTATGAATCCTTTGCCGGTCCTTCCTACCCGGTGACCCCGTCCGGGTCAACCGGGGAAAAGGTATCTTTTTGAACCTTTGGAGTGGTGTCCGGATTGTCCGGGCTGCCCGGCTGAGAAGAGTCTGTGAATTCGCCCGTCCGGGAGGAAACCGGGGTCGCCGTGCGTTGGACGGGACAAGAGAGGTGAGATCGATGACCACAGCATTCACGCAGCAGACCACGATCGGACAGCAGCAGGCCCGGCCCCAGCTGCCGACCCTGCCCACCGGCTGGCCGATCGGTTCGTACGAGTCCTACGAGCAGGCACAGCGGGCGGTCGACCACCTCGCGGGCGCGGACTTCCCCGTCACCGACGTCACGATCGTGGGCGTGGAACCGATGCTCGTCGAGCGGGTCGCGGGCAAGATGTCCTGGGGCCGCGTCCTGAGCAGCGCGGCGACTTCCGGTGCGCTGTTCGGCCTGTTCCTCGGCTTGATGCTCAGCCTGCTGAACCCCGGCGCCGGCCTGGTCCCGATCGTGATCGGCCTCGTCGCCGGTCTCGGGTTCAACCTGCTGTTCGGCGCGCTGGGCTACGCGGTGAGCCGGAACAAGCGCGGGTTCATCTCGCAGAGCCAGCTGGTGGCCCGGCGGTACGACGTGCTGTCCCAGCCGCGTAACGCGGAGAAGGGGCGCGCGTTGCTGGCCGACCTTGCGGCGCGGAGCGCGTTCGGCCACTGACCCGGTTGCTCGTCCGGCCACTGATCCGGTAGCGCGTTCGGCGGCTGATCCGGTAGTTCACGAAGGCCGCCTCCTGCGGGAGGCGGCCTTCGCCGTGTCGGAGCAGCCCCCGAATTCCACGCTACCGGCAGGGTCCGACAAATCCGGGCCCGCTCACCACCCGCGGCCCGAGTTGTCCACAACACTCAGCCGAAGCCCCGCTTGTCCACACCGGTCCGGCCGCTAGCTCGGACCGGGGAGGGCCAAGCAGCCCGCGATTCCCACACCGTGTCCGCGCAGCCGGCGTTTTCGCACTCGCGAGGATCCGAGCAGCCCCCGAATTCCACGCTACCGGCAGGGTCCGACAAATCCGGGCGCACTCACCACCCCCGGCCCGAGTTGTCCACAACACTCAGTCGAAGACCCGCTTGTCCACACCGGTCCGGCCGCTAGCTCGGACCGGGGGTCCGAGCAGCCCGCGATTCCCACACCGTGTCCGCGCAGCCGGCGTTTTCGCACTCGCGAGGGTCCGAGCAGCCCCCGAATCCACGCTACCGGCACGGGCCGACAGATCCAGGCGCACTCACCACCCCCGGCCCAAGTTGTCCACAACACCGAGCCGAAGCCCCGCTTGTCCACACCCACCCGGCCGATGGCCCGGAACCGTCGGCGCCCACCGGTAGCGTGGAAAACGGGGGCTGCTCAGGTGCCCGAAGACACCGTCGGCGCGTCGGGGATCTCCGCCGTGTCCAGCCGCTGCTGCGGTGGGCGGCCCGCGCGGAGCAGCTTCCCCCAGCGCGCGCGGTCGTACTGGGCCGGCGGTGTCTCCGCCAGGAACTCGCGCAGGATCTCCAGGAACCGCTCCGGGTCCGACCGGTGGGGGAAGTGGCCGGCGCCCTCGAAGAGGACCAGCCTGCTGCCCGGCATCGCCCGGTGCGCCCGCAGCGCGTGGCCGCTCGGCACCACGCTGTCCTCCGTGCCCCACACCAGCAGCGTCGGGATGCCCTCGGTCAGGTAGCAGCGGTCCAGCATGTTGACCACCTGCCCGCGCCAGTCGACGACCGAGCGCAGCGTCCGCAAGAACGCCGAGCGCGTGTCCCGCTCGAGCAGCCGCGCGTACCGGGTCAGCACGTAGTCCAGGTCCGTGTCCTCGAACACCCGCAGCAGGCCGGCGAACCCGCGCAGCGCCGCGACCGCGGGCGGCGTCCCCAGCAGCGGCAGCACCAGCCCCGCCCCCGGCGCCGCGGCCAGGCGCAGCAGCGGGTGGACGCCCGCGCCGACTCCGCCCGAGCCCACCAGCACGAGCCGTTCGCAGCGCTCCGGGAACTGGTAGGCGAACTGCATCGCGACCCCGCCGCCGAGGGAGTGTCCGACCACCGTCACCCGGTCGACGTCGAGGGTGGTCAGCAGGTCGCGCATGCCGCACGCGTAGGCGGCCACCGAGTAGTCCGCGCGCGGTTTCGCCGAGAAGCCGTGGCCGAGCAGGTCGGGCGCGATGACCGTGAAGTCGCCGGCCAGCGACTCCAGCAGGTCAAGCCACGTCGACGAGTCGTCGCCGATGCCGTGCAGGAAGAGCAGCACGGGGCCGCGCCCGGCCATCCGGTAGGCGCGCTCGTAGCCGTGGATCACCCGGGTCTGCGGGGCGAAGGCTTCCGGAAGCACCCACCCAGCTCAGCACGCCCGCGTTCGCGGCACGTTTCGGGCGCGTTCGGATCGGGTGAACGCCAGGAGCGGCCCCGACCTCCGCTCCCGGCGTCCGTTCCCTACCTCGTCGGTGTCGGTGTCGCGGGCGGCACCGACACCTTCGGGATCGCCGCGCTGAACGGCACGCCCGCCAGCTCGCGGCAGGCACCGCGGTAGCCGTTGTACCCGTTGTAGCTGCCCTGGTCGTCGGTGACGCCCTGCTCGATCTTCGGCCGGGGGAACCGGTTGTCCTCGCCGATCTTCTGCTTCCCGCCGGTCGAGCGCTCGCAGGCGTAGCGGGTCAGCGTCAGCGGCCTGCCCTCTTCGTCGTAGAGGTAGACCTCGGTCAGCGGTTTGCCGTCGGCGTCGAAGGCGTAGACGTTGTCGACGTCACGGCCGCCGTAGGTCAGCTGGTCGTTGCCGTAGTTGTCGGCCGACGGGTAGTACGTCGACGGGCCCGAGTAGGACTTCCCGCGGGCGAAGAGGTCGAGGGCGGCGCCGAAGCCGCCCAGCGCGCCGCCGATGACGAACGCCGAGATCGGCACGGCCACCCACAGCAGCCGCCGGTCCGCGCGGACCCTCGGGCCCGCCCACAGGGCCGCGACCGCCGCGAGGATCAGGAACGGCAGCAGCAGCACCGCATCCCGGTGCCGCAGCATGAACACCAGCCCGAAGCAGATCAGCGCGATGGCGCACAGCACCCACCACGCCGGCTTGAGCGAACCGGCGTAGCGCAGGAACCTGCCGGCGTCC
This sequence comes from Amycolatopsis sp. NPDC004169, assembly GCF_040610315.1. Classification (NCBI taxonomy): domain Bacteria; kingdom Bacillati; phylum Actinomycetota; class Actinomycetes; order Pseudonocardiales; family Pseudonocardiaceae; genus Amycolatopsis; species Amycolatopsis sp. NPDC004169. The sequence continues at coordinate 111,282 of NZ_JBEXMD010000002.1, read as the reverse complement.
TCCTGCTCGCGCCCCTTGGCCATGGTGGTGCGCAGCCAGCCGACTTCGGGCAGCGCCAGCACCGGCTCGACCCCGCCGCGCAGCAGCAGCACCAGGCTGACGACGAACACCGGCGCGAACAGCAGCAAGCCGGCGAAGACGTCCGGGTTGACGGTGATGGTGGCGCCGAACGCGAGCAGCGCGAGCCCCAGCGCGGAGAACACCAGGCCCCACAACGCGATCCGCGGCTTCGCCAGGCCGGGCGCGGGCGTCGCGAGCACCTGCGTCGCGCCTTCCGCCGGCGCCGGGTACCCACCGGACGCGCGCAGCTCGGCGGCGTAGCTCTCCGGTGACCCGAGCCGTTCGATGAGCGCCTCGACGCGGGCGCCCTCCCCCAGCTCGGCCTCCAGTTCCGCCAGGTGCGGGCGGACGTCCTCGAGGATCTCTTCGATCTCGCTCGCGGGCAGGTCGGCGAGCGCGGTCCGGACCCGCGCCAGATACACCCGCACGGCGGTCGGCTTGTCGCTCATGCTGCCTCTCCCAAAAGCACGTTCATCGTCGATGCGAAGCTCTGCCACGTCTTGCCCGACTCCGCCAGGCGCGTCCGGCCCGGCTCGTTCAGGCTGTAGTACTTGCGGTGGGGACCCTCTTCGCTGGGCACGACGTACGAGGTGAGCAGGCCGGCCTTGTAGAGCCTCCGCAACGTCCCGTACACCGACGCGTCCCCCACCTCGTCCAGGCCGGCGGCCCGGAGTCTTCTCAGCACGTCGTACCCGTAGCCGTCTTCTTCGCGGAGGACCGCGAGGACGGCGAGGTCGAGCACACCCTTGAGCAGCTGACTGATCTCCACTGCACCCTCCAGTCTTACGCTTGGGAAGGTACCACGCATTGCACAGTAGTGTGCACGGCGGAGGGCCATTCTGGGGTGATGGACCTGGTCAAAACGGATTTCCAGCTGCTGGACGAGCGGTTCCGGCCGATCAACGGTGACGAGTGGATGCAGCGCCTGCACACCGGCTGCCGGTGGACCGAGGGCCCGGCGTACTTCCCGGCGGGCCGGTACCTGGTGTTCAGCGACATCCCGAACGACCGCACGCTGCGCTGGGACGAGACGACGGGTCACGTGGGGGTCTTCCGTCAGCCGTCCGGGTACGCGAACGGTCACACGGTGGACCGCCGTGGCCGGCTGATCAGCTGCGAGCAGGGTCCCCGCCGGGTGACGCGCACCGAGCACGACGGCTCGGTCACGGTGCTGGCGTCGGAGTACCGCGGGAAGCGGCTGAACAGCCCGAACGACGTGGTCGAGCACTCGGACGGGTCAATCTGGTTCACCGACCCGAGTTACGGCATCGACAGTGATTACGAGGGGTACAAGGCGGAGAGCGAGATCGGCGCGTGCCACGTGTACCGGGCGGCGCCGGACGGCTCGGTGGAGATCGTCGCGGACGACTTCAGCAGGCCCAACGGCTTGGCGTTCTCGGCCGACGAGTCGCGGTTGTACATCGCGGACACGCGCCAGGACCCGAGCCACATCAGGGTGTTCGAGGTCGGCCCGGACGGGAAGCTGACGGGCGGCGAGGTCTTCGCCACGAGCGACAGCGGCGGCTTCGACGGGGTACGGGTGGACAGCGAGGGGCAGGTCTGGGCGGCGGCGCACGACGGGCTGCACTGCTTCGCGACGGACGGCACGCGGATCGGGAAGCTGCGGATCCCGGAGGTGTGCTCGAACTTCACGTTCGGCGGCGCGAGGGGGAACGAGCTGTTCATCACGGCTTCGAGCTCGGTGTACACGCTGCGGGTGACGGTGAGCGGGGCCCGGTATCCGCGGTGAGGGACGGGTGCACTCGGGTCGCGGCGGCGGGCGGGTCGCAGGTGAATCGGGTACAGCCTCTGAAGCTCGCTAGCCGGGCGTGGCCGCTTCCACCTTCTCCACCACCGCGTCGCGGCGGCGCCAGGCTCGGCTCACCTGGACCAGCCAGGCCGCCTCGGCGGCCACGTCCGCGTCGGCCTCCGGTTGCTCGCTGCGGTCCGGCTCGCGTTCGAAGCGGCGGCCCGCCCGGCCCGCCTCGATCGCCGCGGCCAGGGTCACCGCTTCCACCGTTGCCGCCACCTCGGCCTCGCGGACTCCCGCCCGGCGGGCCGCCGCCTCCGCCCGGGCCGGGAGGTCCGGGTCGAAGTGGGCTCGGAGGGCCAGGTGGCCGTCGCGGATCTCGATCACCCTGCGGTACAGCGCGAACTCCGCTCCTCCCGCCAGCTTGCGGCCCGGGTCCAGCGCGATGCCAGGGACCGCCGTGCGCAGCGCCGTCCACAGTGGCTCGATGCGGCGGTACGCCCCGTACGCGCGGAAGCGGCCGAGCACCGATGTCACCGCCGGCGACCACGCACTGAGGGTCGCGCCCGCCGCCACGAACACGACCGTCACCGCGGCGAGGATCGACGACGGGAGGTCCTCGCGGGCGCCGATCCGGGCCGTCTTCGCCAGCTGGACGACGTCGTCGACGTCCCAGAACGTCCACCCGGTCGCCGCGCCCACGCCGACCACCAGCAGCCACAGCCCCGCGCGCAACGGCCCCGGCTCCGCGTGCCACGCGCTGCGGACGAACACCGCGAACAGCAGGCCGAGGCTGACCAGGCTGTAGAGCAGGAACACCACCTTGTCGGCCAGGGCGAAGGGCACGCCCGCGTCCGAAAAGACCGTGCTGTCACCGATGCGTCGCGGCTCCGAGAGCGCGAAGCACACCGCCAGGAGCACCATCGTCGCTCCGGTGAACAGCGCGTGCGGGGCGAGCCGGGCGCCTTCGCCGCGCCACACCGACTGGGTGAACGCCACCGCGAAGCCGATCGCCCCCAGCTTCAGCTCGTCGCCGGCCAGGCTCAGGACCCACTCGGCCACCGGGCCCGGACCGGCGAGGGCCGACATAGCCGGCGTCAGCACGACGATGCCGGCGGCGATGCAGATGCCGAACCCGGCGAGGAACCACATGGTGCGCGCCGGCTGGCTGCGGCGGGCCTCGATCAGCTTGTAGCCGAACCCGGCGAAGCCGGCGAGGCAGAGGTAGTAGGCGAGGCTTTCGATCACGGCGTGCGGCGGCCGAAGAGGGAGTCGAAGCGCCGCACGCCGTCCGGGACGCCGGGCGCGGGTTCGCGCGGCTCGGCGGGCCGGACGACGCGCTGCGCGAGCAGGCTGGCGACGAGTTCGGCTTCGCGCTCTTCGGTTTCGGTGTAGGTGGTGCGCCCGAGCACGCGCCGGACGAGCTCGGGCGAGAGGTTCGGCATGAGCTGCCGCCCGGCGGCGGCGTCGATGGCGATGCCGTCGGCGCCGGCGTCGGCACCGACGTGGCCGCACAGCAGGTGCCCGACCTCGTGCAGCAGGATGTGCTGCCGGTGCAGGGCGGTCGTGTTGGTCGGGTAGAGGATGTAGTCGGCGCGTTCGGTGCTCATCAGCAACCCGCACGGCGCGCCTTCGGGAGCGCTGACGGGCATCAGCTCGATGGGCCGCCCCCGCTCGGCGGCCAGTCCGGCGACGAAGCCGGCGGCATCGAACGGCTGGGGCAGGCTGACAGCATCGGCGACCCGGCGGGCCCGCTGCCAGAGCGAGCGGGCGGGTCGCCGCCGCCACGATGGTCGCGCCACCTCAGCCCTCCTTCACCACGCCGCGGACGGACAGTTCCAGCCGGATCAACGCGGCAGAGCGCCACTGGTTGCGCGGCCGGGGAAAAATCCGACGTGCGGACCCGGCCGGCGGTTCCCCACAGCGGGCTCGGCGGTTCGCGACGATACCCGGACGGCCTCGGGACGCGAGACGTGGTGCCCCGCGGACAAGTTCGCGCGGACACTGCGAGCTCGCGGCGGCTGCGCGCCATCCTGCCGCAGCCAAACCCGATTCCCGCGAGCCTGCCCACGCCACCGGCGCGGCGTTGGTTCGCACACCTACCGCCCCTCCCGGCAGTCAGGCCCGATCCCCCGCGAGCCCGCCGACCCCACCGCCTCGCCGCGACCGCTCGCAAGCCCCATCGCCGACCCGCCGCAGCCGACCGCAATCCCCTGCCGACACCGGGCCCACCCGGGCGGCGACCCTCAGCCCTCCCTCTTCGGGGTGCCGCGGCCGGCCTCCCTTCGGGCTATTGCGTCGATCATGTCGCTGATCGTGTCCAGGCCGTCCGACGACAACGTCACCGCGCGCAGGGCCAAGTCCCTCACCCCCGCGTCGCGCAAGGCGCCCAGCAGGGCCAGCTCCTCCGCGATCTTGCGGCTCTGCTCGTCGTCGAAGAAGTACGCCGGGGGGACTCCGAAGAACTGGGCCAGTGCCTCGAGGTGGCGCTTGGTCGGGTTGTCGCGGCGGCCCGTGCGCAGCTGCCACAGGTACGTCGTCGAAAAACTCTCGCCCGTCGCTTCGCGGCAGGCCTTCGCCACCTCTTCGTTGCTGTACGGCTCCCGATCGGGCCTGCGGACCACGTGGAACAGCCGGTCGATCTTGTCGGCCAGTGTCGACTTTCCGGGCTCCTTGACCACGATGCACTCCCTCAGCTACCAGGCATATTCATCCTAGCTGAAAGGCAAACCCCCGTTATCTACCCGAGTTCGGCCGCCGCTGGCACCGCGGGCACGAGAACGACGAGCGGTTCATGAACGGCTCCCGCCGGATCGCCGTGCCGCAGCGGTGGCACGGCAGCCCCTCCTGGCCGTACGCGTCCAGCGAGCGGTCGAAGTACCCCGACTGCCCGTTCACGTTCACGTACAACGCGTCGAACGACGTGCCGCCCGCGCCCAGGGCCGCGTTCATCACGTCCGACGCCGCCGTCAGCAGCTCGCGGCCCTTCGCCATGGTCAGCTTCTCCGTCGGGCGGGACCAGTGCAGGCGGGCGCGCCACAACGCTTCGTCCGCGTAGATGTTGCCGATGCCCGACACCAGCGTCTGGTCCAGCAGGGCCCGCTTGACCTCCGTGCGCCGCGACCGCAGCGCGCGCACCGCCGTGTCGAGGTCGAACTGCGGGTCCATCGGGTCGCGGGCGATGTGGGCGATCGTGTCCGGCAGCAGCACGTCGCCGCCGATGTCGCTGAGGTCGTCCAGCGCCAGGCCGCCGAACGTCCGCTGGTCGACGAAGCGCAGCTCCGGCCCGTCGTCGTCGAAGCGCAGCCGGACCCGCAGGTGCTTCTCGTCCGGCGCGCCCTCCGGCTGGACGAGCATCTGCCCGCTCATCCCCAGGTGGGCCAGCAACGCCTCCTTATCGGACAGCTCCAGCCACAGGTACTTGCCCCGCCGCCGCGCCGCTTCGACGCGGGTGCCGGCGAGCCGCAGCGTGAAGTCATCCGCGCCCAGTGCGTGCCGGCGGATGGCGCGCGGGTGCAGGACCTCCGCCTCGCGGATGGTCCGCCCCGCGACGTGTGCCTGCAGGCCCAAGCGGACCACTTCGACCTCGGGAAGTTCGGGCATGCCGCCATTGTGCCCGGGGGGTCCGACAGTTTTCGGAAAGGCACCTACGGCGCGGTGGGGCCGACGTCGGCCTTCGTCAGCGGAACGCGGGTCGTCCCCGAGGCGAAGTACTCGTCCGCACCGACGTCGAAGGTGCCCGAGCGGGCCTGCAGGTCGAAGTCCTTCGCCGCGTACGGGTACGACCCGGCACCGGCGTCGATCGCCGGGCTGCCGGACGAAAGCCGGTACAGCCCGGCGGCGTCCTTGACCAGCTTCGGGTCGACGCTGCGCGACGGGATCCCCGCCGTGCCGCCGAAGGTGATGTTGCCCTCGTACTTCACCGTCGACCCGCTGGGCAGCGTCACCAGCGTCCCGGAGGTTCCCTTGACGATGTTGTTCGCGACCACGCAGTCCTTCGGCTTGAAGTTCCCGCCGTCGCCGTCGATGACGCTGCTCGACCCGATCACCGTGTTGTAGGCGACGGTGTCGCGGTCCGGCCGGTCGTGGAGCTTGCTCGTCGGCCCGCTGTCGGCTTCGTCACCGGAGCCGAACACGATCGCCCGCCCGCCGGAGTTGGCGACGTAGTTGCCGACGATCTTGTGGTCGTTGCCGTGGAACCGGATGCCGGAGCCGAACAGCACGTTCCTCTCGACGGTGCTGCGGTTGCCGTGGCGCAGCACGATGTAGCCCCGGCTGTCCCGGATCGTGTTGTCCCGCACCACGTTGTCGGACGACTTGACCGAGATCGCCTCGCTGTCGCCGTCGGCCTTCTCGAAGAGGTTGTTCTCGATCAGCGCGTTCGCGGTGTACGACTGGCGGTCGCTCAGCCCCAGCCGGATCGACTCGCCGCCGTTCGAGCCGGAGAACTGATGGTTGTAGAAGTAGTTGTGGTGCACGTGGACGCGCTTCGCCATCGCGCCGGAGGGGCCGAGGATCTGCAGGAAGACGCCCTGGCTGGTGCGGTTCTGGAAGACGTTGCGGTCGACCACCGTGTCGTCGCCGCTGACCGTGACCCAGTTCCCGTCGGCGGTGAGCTGGAAGTCGTTGCGGGTCAACCGGTTGTTCGACGCGCCCGCGGGCACCGACAGCGAAGCGCTGCCGCGGAACTTGAACCCGCGCAGCACCACATTGGAGACGCCTCCGGAGAAGGAGAACGTCTTCGAGCCGGTGATCGTCGCCGCGCCGGTGTGCTCGGCGGCGATCGTCACGGGCGCCGAAGCGGTGCCGGACCGCTTGATCGACAACGTCGAGCCCGCGGAGTACGAACCGTCGGCGAGGACGATCGTGTCACCGGGGTTCGCCTTGTCCATCGCGGACTGCAGTGCCGCCAGCGAGGTGACGCGGACCTGCGCGGCCGACGCCGGCGAACCGGGGACGACGACGAGCGCCGCGGCGATCAGGGGTACGAAGAACAGACGCATCCGCCCAAACCTCTCCATCGAGTACGAGCGCGCGGCGGATGATCAACACGCTACGGAGGGAAGGGCGGTGCCGTCAACGGGGGTTCCCGCTGATCAGGACTCCGGTTCGGTCTGCTTCTGCGCCTCGAGTTCGGCGGACAGCGAACGCCAGGCCGTCTCGGCGGCCTTCTGCTCGGCTTCCTTCTTCGTCGACCCGGTGCCGTGCCCGAGCGGGCGGCCGGCGACCAGCACCGTGGCCGTGAACTCCTTGCGGTGGTCCGGCCCGGTGTCCTCGACCTTGTACTCGGGCACGCCGAGTCCGGCCGACGCGGTCAGCTCCTGCAGGCTCGTCTTCCAGTCGAGGCCGGCACCGCGCAGCGGCGCTTCGGCGAGCAGGCCGTCGAAGAGGTGGTGCACGAGCTTGCGCGCGATCTCGATGCCGTGTTCCAGGTAGACGGCACCGATCACCGCTTCCAGGCCGTCGGCGAGGATGCTCGCCTTGTCCCGGCCGCCGGTGAGCTCTTCGCCCTTGCCCAGCAGCAGGTGTGCCCCGAGGCCGCCCTCGCCGAGCCCGCGCGCGACCCGCGCCAGTGCGTGCATGTTGACGACGCTGGCGCGGAGCTTCGCGAGCTGCCCTTCGGGCAGGTCGGGGTGTGTGTTGTACAGGTGATCGGTGACGACGACGCTGAGCACGGCGTCACCGAGGAACTCCAGCCGCTCGTTCGGCGGCAGACCCCCGTTTTCGTACGCGTACGAACGGTGGGTCAGCGAAAGCCGGAGCAGCTCGGGGTCGAGAGTGACCCCGAGCGCTTCGAGCAACGGCGCCGGATCGGCTGCGGGTCCCCCGGGCGTCTTGCCCCCCATGTCGGCTACCCGATCAGGCGGGCTCGACGACCTGGCGGCCGTTGTGCTGGCCGCACGACGGGCACGCGACGTGCTGGAGCTTCGGCTGCTTGCAGGCGCGGTTGGAGCAGGGCACCAGCTGCACCGGAGCCGCCTTCCACTGGCTGCGGCGGGAGCGCGTGTTGGATCGCGACATCTTCCGCTTCGGGACGGCCACGAGTGAATCTCCTTATGACGGTCTGCTCGCGGTCGTGCGAGCGAACTTTCCTCCGGAACGAGCTGGCGCTCGTCAGGCTTGCTCAGCGGGGCCCGGCGCAGGCTTTTCGCCCGCGTTCTCGTCGAATCGCTCCACGAGTGCGGCCCACCGAGGATCTATCTTCTCATGCCCGTGTCCGGGCTCGAGATCGGCCCACTTGACGCCGCAGTCCGTGCAGAGCCCGGCGCAGTCCTCGGTGCACAGCGGAGCCAGCGGCAGGGCCAGCACGACGGCGTCGCGGACGATGGGCTCGAGATCGATCCGGTCGTCGACCAGCCGGGGGATCTCGTCCTCTTCGGTGGTCTCCTCGGTGGCCGACCCCGGGTAGGCGAACAGCTCCTGGACCTCGACCTCGACCTCTTCGGTCAGCGGGTCGAGGCAGCGGGCGCAGGTGCCCTTCGCGGTCGCGCGGGCGGTGCCGCTGACCAGGACGCCTTCCACGACGGACTCGAGCAGCAGGTCGAGTTCCAGCTCGGAGCCGGCTTCGATGGTGATGACGTCGGGGACGCCGAGCGGCGTCTCCACCGGCACGCTGCGCCGGACGGCGCGGCTGAGGCCGGCGTGACGGCCGAGCTCACGGGTGTCGATCACCCACGGGCTGCGGTCGTCGAGCTGGGGGGTCTTGTTCTCGGACATCCCGTCCAGGGTACGCACCGGTCGCCACCCCTTTTGAGCTGGGACACCCCGCCGGGCGGGTGACGGCCGAGAGCCTTGTCACACCTGGTAGTCGTAGAGCGTCGGCCGTCCGCCCGAGCTGGGCAGGTTGGCCGGCGAGCGCAGGTGGTTGCGGCCCGAGTCCACCGTCCGCAGCGTGGTGGCGAGCAGCTCGGAGAACTCCGCCAGCTTGCCGTCCACGTACGCGTCGCACTCCGCTCGCTGGCGGTCGGCCTCCGCGTGGGCCTCGTCGACGATCCGGGCCGACTCCGCGTGGGCCGCCTGGACCACCTCGGTCTGGGCCACCAGCCGGGCCTGCTCGGCGCGGCCGTCCTCGATGGCCCGGTCGTAGGCGTCGCGGCCGGCCTGGATCATCCGCTCGGACTCCGCGCGGGAGCGGTCGGTGAGGTTCTGGTACTCGGCCTGGCCCGCCGCGACCGTGCGGTCGGCCTGGTCGTGGGCGTCGGCGAGCATCTGCTCGGCGCGGGCGCGGGCGTCGGCGAGGATGCGCTCGGCTTCGTCGGTCGCGTCGGCGATCGCGCGCTCGGCCTCGGCGTTCGCGCCCGCCACCGTCTCGCCCGCCTCCTTGCGGGCGGCGTGGATCAGGTCGTCGCGCTTGTCGAGGACGTCCTGGGCGTCGTCGACCTCCGCCGGGAGGGCGTCGCGAACGTCGTCGAGGAGTTCGAGCACGTCGCCGCGGGGCACCACGCAGCTGGACGTCATCGGGACGCCGCGCGCCTCCTCGACGATGGTGACGAGCTCGTCGAGCGCCTCGAAAACCCGGTACACGGCAACTCCAATCCCCTGTCGCTGTGAACCAGTCTGCCCGCATCGGGCGCCGAAGCGGTGAACGCGACCGGCGCCGGGCGTGTCCCCCGGGACCACGCCCGGCGCCGGAGTCACCCGGACAGCGTGAAAGCCGGATCGGTGATCACCTTCACGAGCTGCTCCTCGGTCAGCTGCACCGAGTCGGCGGCGTCGTCGGCGGCGTCCAGGATGGTCACCGCCGAGCCGTCGGCCCGGCGGAGGACGCCGTTGAGGCCGCGGAGCTTCACGAACGACTCCTCGCTGACGTAGGCGGCTTCGGACACCAGCAGCACGGCCCCGGCGGGCTGGGGGATCCGATCGCAGCGCAGCCCGGCGGGATTCAGCTCCGAGCAGGACCGGGCCACCGGCACGTGGTCGCCCGGCGACCGCCTGCCGTAGACCGTCAGCTGGAAGGACCCGGGCTGCCCGGACGCGTCGGCGAAGGTGGCGGTCACCGCCATCCGGGCGGGGCCGATGGCGTCGGCGGGCGACGTGCCGACCGTCAGGTTCCGCACCCCGGGGTACAGGCCCGTCACGGCGGCGGCGAGCGCCTGCCGGATCCTCGCCTGCTCGGCGAGCGAAGGCGGGGACGGCGGACCGGCAGCCGGCACCGGCGCCGGACCGGGAGCGAACACCACCACGGCCGCGACGGCCGCGGCGAGCGCGAAGGTGCCGGCGATCCCCACGCGCCGCTGCCGGACGTGCCGGGCCGCGCGGTCGGCGACCTCGTCGGTGTCGAAGCCGAGCGGCGGGTCCGGGACGGCCACCTCGCGCAAGCGGGTTTTGAGGTCGGGCATCACGCGCTCCTCTCCGCGCTGTGCTCCAGCACGCCCCGGAGCGTCTCGAGACCGCGTGCGGCCTGGCTCCGGACCGTCCCCTCCGAGCAGCGCAGCACCTCGGCGACTTCGGCCGCCGGGAGGTCGGCGCAGTAGCGGAGCACGACCGCGGCGCGCTGCTTCGGCGGGACTTCGGCGAGGGCACGCAGGAGCGGATCGGAAATCCCGGTCTCGGGAGCGGACGCGGGCCGGTCCGGCACCACGCCGTCACGGCGTTCCCGGCGCCGCCACGGCCGCCGCTGCTCGTCGAGCCAGCAGCGCAGCAGGACCTGCCGGGCGTAGTTGTCCACCGGCCCCCGCCGGGTGATCTTCGGCCAGACCCGGTACAGCTTGAGCAGCGTCACCTGGACGAGGTCCTCCGCGAGGTGCCAGTCGCCGCAGAGCAGGTACGCCGTCCGTCTCAGCGCGCTCGCGCGTGCCCGGGCGAACTCCCGGAAGTCCGCGTCGTCCGCAGCCCGCATCGCGCCTCCTCGACCGTCATCCGGTGTACCTCACGGACGAGGGGGCGCGGCGCGTTGCACGGGATCAGGAATTCAGGTCGATCCTCTTGAAGGTCGCGTAGTGGTCGGGCGTGTAGGCCAGTTCGCCGGCCTTGCCGGAGATCACGCGGTCGTTCGTGCCGACGGTGAAGAGCTTGTAGTAGCCGGAGGCGCACGACGGCAGCACGCCTTCGCGATTCTCGTAGGTCGTGCCGGTGGCCGTGCCGCTGCGGACGTTGCCCACCACGGTCTTCGCGGCCGAGGACAGCTGCGAGTAGCCGATCTTCGCCAGGCCGGAGAGGTCGCCGCACGCGTGCGTGCCGCCACCGCCGATGTCGATGACCTTGAAGGTGGCGTAGTGGTCGCCGGTGTAGAAGTACTCGCCGGCGCTGCCGGTCACGATCCGGCGCGTGCCGCGGGTGCTCGAGCCCGGCGTCGGCACCGTGTACTCGTGGTAGTAGCCCGACGCGCAGGCGGGGAGGATGCCCTCGCGGTTGTCGAAGACGACGCCGTCGTTGTCCGGGTACGGGAACGGCCCGTCCGTCTGGATCAGGTTGTAGGTCGTCGTCGCTTCCGCCGGCAGCGCGGAGAGCGTCGTGTGCGAGAAGCCGGACAGGTTCCCGCAGGCGTTCTGCGCGGCGACGGCCGGAGACGGCGTGGCGGCCCCGGCGAACAGCGTCGCCAGGAGCGCGAGCAGGACGGCAGCCAGGCGCGATCGGTAGTTGGTCATTTTCGGACCGTAACCCGATCGAATGATCGTCAGGAGACGCCGACGTGAACTCCCGCAGCTCGGGGCCGAAGTCCCGACGAACGGAGGGGGCCGAACGACGGGAACCGGACACGCGTCCCTTGTGGAGGGTCAGCCGCCGAGCTTCGGGAACTTCTCCGAGAGGCGCTCGTAGACCGTCGGCGGCACGAACCGCTCGATGTCGCCGCCGAGCGCGGCGATCTCCTTGACCAGCGAGCTGGACACGAAACCGTACGCCGGGTTGTTCGCCATCAGCAGCGTCTCGACGCCGGTGAGCTCGCGGTTCATCTGCGCCATCTGCAGCTCGTAGTCGAAGTCGCTGACCGAGCGCAGGCCCTTGACGACCGCCGCGATGTCGTTGTCGCGGCAGTAGTCGACCAGCAGGCCCTCCCACGAGTCGATCCGCACGTTGCCGAGCTTCGCGGTGATCTCACCGAGGATCTCGAGCCGTTCGGAGACCTCGAAGAGCCCCTTCTTCGACCGGTTGACCCCCACCGCGACGACGACCTCGTCGAACAGCCGGCTGGCCCGCTCGATGATGTCGAGGTGGCCGTTGGTGGCCGGGTCGTAGGAACCGGGACAGACCGCACGCCGCATGGCGCGGACGCTACCGTGCCGGAGCCGGTTTCCGCCGCGTGGTTCACGCCACAGCCGTGAACTCCGCCCAGAAGACGGCCGTGTCGCCGTACTTCTTCGTCCGGGTCGGCTCGAAGCCCGGCGGCCAGTCCGGCTCGCCGTCGCGGGCGGCCCGCTCGACCACCACCAGCGCCGACGCCGCCAGCCAGCCGCCCGCGGCCAGCGCGGCCAGCACGGACCCGAGCGCGGCCGCGTCGACGGCGTACGGCGGGTCGGCCAGCACGAGGTCGAACGCCGAGGGCGCGGGGGCCGCGACGACCGCCTCGACCTGCCCGGCCCGGACCGTGCCGCCCAGGCCCAGCGCCGCGACGTTGCCGCGCAGGACGTCCACCGCCCGCCGGTCGGACTCGACGAACAGCGCGTCCGCCGCGCCGCGCGAGAGGGCTTCGAGACCGAGGGCGCCGGAGCCGGCGTAGAGGTCGAGAACGCGGCTGCCGTCCAGCTCGCCGGCCGTCTCCAGGGCGTTGAACAGGGCTTCCCGCACGCGTTCCGACGTCGGCCGGGTGCCCTTCGGCGGCACCTTCAGCCGCCGCCCGCCCGCCGTCCCGGCCACGATCCTGGTCACCCCCCGATTGTGCGGGGAAGGCACACCGCGCGGATGACCGGGACACGGGTGTCCCCGCCCGGGCCACCGCGTAGAGTCGTTCTTCGCCCTCGGAGGCGATCCCAAAGCTGTCAAGGAGCCATGCGTGTCCGAACCTCGGGTCAGACGGGCCGAGATCGCCATCGAACAAGCCCACGTCGATCGCGTGTACACCCGTCTGAACGAACTGAAGGCCCAGGCCGAGGCGATGCGCACGAAGGGCTACGAGATCGGCCAGGGCGCGCAGCGCGAGGCGATCTTCGAGCAGGCGTCGATGCTGTTCGAGCGCGACATGATGGTCCACCACGCCAACCAGACGCTGCAGACGCTCGACGCCGAGTACGAGGGCCTCGTCTTCGGCCGGCTCGACCACCTCGACTCCGAGCGGGTGTACGTCGGGCGGCTCGGCATCCGGGACGCCGAGTTCGACAACCTGGTCACGGACTGGCGCGCGCCGGCCGCGGCGGCGTTCTACCAGGCCACCGCCGAGGAGCCGATGGACGTCGTGCGGCGGCGGGTGATCCGCTGCTCCGGCCAGAACGTCCTCGACGTCGACGACGACGTGCTGATCGCCGACGCCGTCCCCGAGGACATGCAGATCGTCGGCGAGGGCGCGCTGATGGCCGCGCTCGGCCGCTCCCGCGGCGAGAAGATGCGCGACATCGTCGCGACCATCCAGAAGGAGCAGGACGAGGTCATCCGGGCGCCGTGGCGCGGCGTCACCGAGATCACCGGCGGGCCGGGCACCGGCAAGACGGCGGTCGCCCTGCACCGCGCGGCCTACCTGCTCTACCGCTACCGGCGGCAGCTCGGCGGGGCGGGCGTGCTGGTCATCGGGCCGTCGGGAGTGTTCACCAGCTACATCTCGCGGGTCCTGCCCTCGATGGGCGAGACGAACGTCGAACTGCGTGCGTTGGGCGAGGTCCTCGACGGCCTGGAGGCGACCCGGCAGGACGCGGCGCCGCTGGCCGCCGTCAAGGGGTCGCTGCGGATGCGGAAGGTGCTGCTGCGCGCGCTGCGCGACACGCCGCCGGAAGCACCCGAGGAGATGCGGATCGTCTACCGCGGCGAAGTGCTGAAGCTGAACGCGCGCGAGCTGGAGAAGGTCCGCCGCAAGGCCCACACGCAGGGCGCGCCGCCCAACCGGTCGCGGATCCGGGCGGCGGAGCTGCTGCTGGATGCCCTGGCCGCGAAGGCCGAGGAGCACGCGAAGGACGACGGCAGGCAGATCGACCGGGCCGAGCTGATCACCGACCTCGGCGAGCGGATCGACTTCCACCGCTTCCTGGTCGTCTGGTGGCCGGTGCTGTACCCGGCGCAGATCCTCAAGTGGCTGGGCGACGAGAAGCGCCTGGCCGCGGCGGCCAAGGGCATCCTGAACCGGCCGGAGATCGCGATGCTGGCCGCGGACTTCGCGGACCGGTCGCGGGGCTGGTCGATCGCGGACGTGGCGCTGCTCGACGAGCTGCGCGTGCTGGTCGGGCCGCCGCCGAAGCGCAAACGCCGCCAGGTGATCGAGGTCGAGCCGCAGCGCTCGGGCGGGGCACCGACGCGACCGGAGCACTACGACGAGTACTCGCACGTGGTCGTCGACGAGTCCCAGGACCTGTCGCCGATGCAGTGGCGGATGGTGGGCAGGCGCGGCAAGTACGCGAGCTGGACGGTGGTCGGCGACCCGGTCCAGAGCTCCTGGCCGGACCCCGCGGAGGCGGCCTCGGCCCGCGACCAGGCCTTCGGCGTCAAGACGGCGCGGAGGCGGTACACGCTGCGCACGAACTACCGCAACTCGGCGGAGATCTTCGACCTGGCGGCGAAGGTCGTGGCGAACCACGCGGAGTCGGGCGAGCTGCCGGTGGCGGTCCGCCGCACGGGGGTGGAGCCGGAGGTCCGCCCGGTGGAGGCGGCGGGGCTGGCGTCCGCGACCCAGGCGGCGGTGAAGGAGCTGCTGGGCGCGGTCGAGGGCACGGTCGGCGTCATCACGGCGATGGACCGGGTGCCGGAGGTCACGGGCTGGCTGGCCGGCCAGGCGGACGAGCGGCTCAAGGTCGTCGGCAGCCTGGACTCGAAGGGCCTGGAGTACGACGCGGTGGTGCTGGTGGAGCCGGTGGACCTGATCAGCGAGTCGACGACGGGCCGCCGGGTGCTGTACGTGGCGCTGACCCGGGCGACGCAGCAGCTGATCGTGCTGGCCTCGGACCCGGACTGGATCCCGTCCGCCTGAGCTCGGTCCGGCCGGCGCGCTCGGCCCGGGTTCGCCCGGCGCCGTCGCGGCCCCGGCTCGGGCCGGCGCGCCAGCCAGGCTCTGTCCCGCACGGCGGCAAGGCCCCAGCGGATCGCGCCGGCTTCGGCCCGGACCTCGGTTCCCCCACCGCCTGACCGCGGCTCGGCGTGGGCCTCGGCTCGCGGCCCGGCTCGACGAGCCACAGCCCCACGCGTGCCTCGGGCTCGCGGCTCGGGCTCGCCAGGCGACTATCTCCCCCGCGGCCCAGCCGGTGGTCGGCGCGAACCGAGCTTGCGTTCGACGAGCGCGGCCCCGGCTCCAGCTCGGCGAGCCACCCCAGCCCACCGCGAAGACCCGAGCGCCCCGGCGCGGCTCGGTGGCGGGGAGGCGTGCGAACCGCGTCGGGGCGCTCTTGCCGGGGGCCGGTCAAACGCTGAAGGGCCCCTTCGCGGGGCGGGGAGGCGGGTTTCCCGTGCCCTCGAAGGAGCCCTTCAGACCCCCGGTGAAATGAACGTCGTGGGGACGACATCGTCCGAGGGCATGTCTACTCGATCCGGGTTGTTCGGTGTCCGCGCTCACCCACCGAACAACAACGCCGAACAACCCGGTCAGGGGCAGGGCGGGGTGTAGCCGAGGTCCGGGAAGCTTCCGGTCCACTCAGTCTCGCTGATCCGGGGCGACACCGCCGCGCAGATCCGCTCGGCCGCGCGGTCCGGGTCGCCCTCCCAGAAGCGGATCGTGCCGTCCGCTCCCGCGCCCGCCAGCGTGTGGCCGTTCGGCGCGTACTGGGCGGCGTACACGCGGTCGCGCTGCTCGGGCAGGACCGCGTACGGCGTCGCCGCCGCGACGTCCCACAGGCGGATCGTGCGGTCGTAGCTGCCCGAGGCCAGCGTGCGGCCGTCGCCGCCGAAGGACACCGACATGACGACGTCCGTGTGTCCGGCCAGCACCGCCGGGGGCGGTACGTGCGCCGGGTCGGTGACGTCCCACAGGCGGACCATGCGATCCGCGCTCGCTGTGGCCACGTGCCTGCCGTCGGGGCTGTAGGCGATCGAGAAGATCGTGTCCGTGTGGCCCGCCAGCTTCGCCAGCGGCCGCGGGGCCCGGGGCGCGGAGATGTCCCAGAGCCGCGCGGTGTGGTCCCAGCCCGCGGTGGCCAGCGTCCGGCCGTCGGGGCTGAAGGCGAGCGTGTGGACGTCGTCGTCGTGGCCCTCGAGCTTCGCGATCTCCACCGGGCGCAGGCGGTCGGCCAGGTCCCACAGCCGGGCCGTGTGGCCGTCGCCCGCCGTGGCCAGCAGGCGGCCGTCCGGGCTGAACGCGACCGCGTCGATGTCGTCGTGGGTCCGGTTGAACACCACCGGCGGCCCCGGCTTCGCCGGGTCGGTGATGTCCCGCAGCGTCATCGTGTGGTCCCAGCTGCCGGTGGCCAGGGTGCGGCCGTCGGGGCTGACGGCGACGCCGCAGACCGCGTCGCCGAACCCGCCGATCGTGGCCAGCTCCCGCGGCGCGCGCGGGTCCGCGAGGTCGTGCAGCCGCACTGTCCGGTCGTAGCTGCCGGAGACCAGCAGCTTGCCGCCGTTGCCGTAGGCGACGTGGCACGCCTGGGCCGTGTGCGCGGGGATGGCGGGGCCGGGCAGGTCCCAGAGGCGGGCGGACTGGTCGTCGCTGGCCGTGGCGAGGGTGCGGCCGTCGCGGGTGAACACCGCGGAGACGACCGCGCCGGTGTGCCCGGGCAGCGACTGCAGCTCGCGCGGCTGCTTCGGGTCGGCGACGTCCCACAGCCGGGCCGTGCGGTCGAAGCCGGTGGTGGCGAGCGTGCGCCCGTCCCCGGCGAAGGCCACCGAGCGCACGATCGCCTTGTGCGTGGTCAGCGACGCCAGCGCCACCGGGTGGGCCGGGTCGGCGATGTCCCACAGCCGCGCGGTCTGGTCCTGGCTCGCCGTGGCGAGGACGGGCCCGCCGGGGCTGAACGCGACCGAGTGCACGACGTCGGTGTGCCCGGCGACGACGCCGAGCTGCGTCCGCGAAGCGACGTCCCAGATGCGCGCGGTCTTGTCGGCCGACGCCGAGGCGAGCAGCCTGCCGTCGCCGCTGAAGGCCAGGTTGTTGACGTAGGAGGTGTGCCCGGTCAGCTCCCCCGACGGCCGCGGGTGGGCGGGGTCGGCCGTGTCGTAGAACCGGATCGTGCCTTCGACGTCGGCGGTCGCCAGCAGCGGCCCGGCCGGGCTGAAGGCCACCGCGTAGGCCTTGCCCTCGTGCTTCTCGATCGTGGTGCCGGGGCCCGGGCGCGCCGGGTCGGAGACGTCCCAGACGCGGACGGTGCCGTCGAAGCCCGCGGTGGCGACGGTCCGGCCGTCGGCGGCGAAGGCGACGTTGTTCACGTTGCCCTGGTGCCCGGCGAGCACGCCGAGCGGCGCCGGGTGGTGCGGGTCGTGGACGTCCCAGAGCCGGGCCGTGCCGTCCCAGCTGGCCGTGGCGATGACCTGCCCGTCCGGCCGGAGTGCGACGGTGTTGATCCGGCCGGTGTGCCCGGTCAGCCGTGTCGCGTACGGCGAGCCGAACATGCCGAGCAGGCCGCTGCGCTCCTCGGCGCCGGGGTCGAGGCGGTACGCGGCGAGGGCGAGCTGCGCGGCCAGCGCCGGGTTGGTGGCGCGCATGGCCAGCGCCTGGCCGGCGACCTTCTGGGCGAGCGCGTCGTTGCGCTGCTCGGTGGCCGTGGTCTCGGCACGCACGGCGTAGACGGTGGCGGCCACCGCGAAGACCAGCAGCACCGCCAGCAGGGCGACCAGCTGGCGCAGCCGGCGGGTGCGGCGGCGGTCGCGTTCCTCCTCGGCGTGCTCGACGGCGAGGCTCGCGTCGAGGAACCGCCGCTCACGCCGGGACAGCGCCGAGTCCTGGTGCGCGGCCCACTCCCGGGCGATGGCCAGCCGGGTGCCGCGGTAGAGCCAGCCGGGGTCCTCGTCGACCGACTCCCAGGCCCCGGTCGCCTCGGTGAGCTGCCGGTGCACGCGCAGGCCTTCCCGGTCTTCGGTGAGCCACTCGCGCAGCCGCGGCCAGCCGCGGATGAGGGCTTCGTGGGCGATCTCGATGCCGGTGTCGTCGAGGGTGACCAGCCGGGCCGCGGCCAGCTCGCCGAGGACGACGGCGGTGTCGGGGTCGTCGGCGTCGAGCTCGGCGCGGCCGATGCGCCGCTTGGTGTCTTCGGTGCCTTCGCCGAGCGCGGTCATCCGGAGGAAGATCTGGCGCGCCAGCCGCTGCTGGCGCGGGGAAAGCTTCGCGTACGTGCCTTCGGACGTCTGCGCGATGGCCCGCTCGATGCCGCCGGTGGACTCGTAGGCGGTCAGGGTCAGCGTGGTGCCGCGGCGGCGGCGCCACGTCTCCAGCAGCGCGTGCGAAAGCAGCGGGAGCACACCGGGCTGGCCGGTGGCGTCGGCGACCAGGCGGGAGACCAGTGCGGTCTCGACGCGGTAGCCGGTGTCGACGGCGGGCCGGGTGATCGCCTGGCGGAGCTCCTCGGTCGTCATCGGGCCGACCAGGACCTGGGCGTCCTGCATGGCCTCGGCGAGCTCGGCGTGCCGCGCGCAGTGGGTGTAGAAGTCGGTGCGGATGCCGAGGACGACCCGGGTGCGGCTGCCGGGCTCGGTGGTCGCGGTGACCAGCGCGTCGAGGAAGCGGGCCTGCTCCTGGTCGTCCTGGCAGAGGGTGAAGACCTCCTCGAACTGGTCGACGACCAGCACGACGTCCTCACCGCCCTCGTCGGCCAGCTGGCGGGCGGCGAGGCCGAGGTTGCGCGGGTGCGCGGCGAAGTCGTCGAGCAGGGCACCGGGCGCGACGCCGAGCGCGGCGGCGAACTTGACCGCGCACTCCTGCAGCGGGCGGTGCCCCGGGGTCAGCAGCACGGCCGGGCCCTTCACCGAAGGCAGCAGACCGGCCCGCAGCAGGGAGGACTTCCCGGAGCCGGAGGCGCCGAGGACGGCGAGAAAACGCTGTCTCCCGAGTCGTTCGACGAGCTTTTCGACGAGTCGTTCGCGACCGAAGAATCGACCCGCGTCGGCGGGGGTGAAAGCGGCCAGCCCGACGTACGGCGGAATTTCCCCGGATTCCGGCTCGGGCGGTGAATCGGCACCCTCGGCGCGCGACTCTTCGGCGACCGCGTGCCAGCGTTCCTCCCATTCACCCGGTACCCCGCCGCAGGCCCGGACGTAGGCCAAGGTCACCGCCAGGCTGGGGAGTTTCCGCCCGCCGGCGGCCTCCGACAGCGTGCCGGCCGAGTAGTGCGCCCGCCGTCCGAGCTCGCGGTAGGTCGGATTCCCGGCGCTCTCCCGCAACCGCCGGAGATCGGCGGCGAATTCGGTCAGCTGATCGTCTCCGGGATCCAACGGTCGCTCGGGACGCGGCACCCCGTCCTCCTGTTGTTCATTTTCCGGTTCGCCCACCGTAGCCAATCCCGCGCGGCCGGGTGCGGAAATCGGAACTCCGGCCCGCACCGGTCGCGCGGGGACCGGCGGCGCGGGGCGTGAAGGTCGTCACAGACGGCCCTCGGGAAGCATTGGCGGCACCGGGGCGTTGACCCCGGTTGTGAGCTCACTGCCTGACGTGCCGCTGTCCGTGCTCGACCTGTCCCCCATCTCGGAGGGGAACACCGTCGGCGAGACGCTGCGCAACACCCTGGACCTCGCCCGCGCCGCGGAACGGCTGGGCTACCGCCGCTACTGGCTGGCCGAGCACCACAACATGCCCGGGATCGCCAGCTCCGCCACCGCCGTGCTGATCGGGCACGTCGCCGACGCCACCGAGCGCATCCGCGTCGGGTCCGGCGGGGTGATGCTGCCCAACCACGCGCCGCTGGTCGTCGCCGAGCAGTTCGGCACCCTGGAGGCGTTCCACCCCGGCCGGATCGACCTCGGCATCGGCCGCGCGCCCGGCACCGACCAGCGGACCGCGCTCGCCCTGCGGGGGCCGGGCGGGCTGTCGGCCGAGAACTTCCCGGAGCACCTGCAGGAGCTGATCGGCTACTTCACCCATTCGGAGGCGCGCGGGGTCAACGCGGCCGTCGCCGAGGGCAACCAGCCGCCGGTGTGGCTGCTCGGTTCGAGCGGCTTCAGCGCCCAGCTCGCCGCCCGGCTCGGGCTGCCGTTCTCCTTCGCGCACCACTTCGCCGCCGAGAACACCATCCCGGCCGTGCAGCTCTACCGCGACAACTTCCGGCCCGGCGTGCTCGACGAGCCGTACGTGATGCTCGGGGTGTCCGTGGTCGCCGCCGAAACCGACGAGCGCGCCCGGTTCCTGGCCGGCCCGAGCGGGCTGACGTTCCTCAGCCTCCGCCGCGGCCGCCCGATCGCCCTGCCGACCCCGGAAGAGGCCGCGGAGTACCCGTACACCGAAATGGACCGCGCGTTCCTGGCCGAGCGCTTCGGATCCAGCATCGTCGGCTCGCCCGAAACCGTCCAAAAGGGACTCGAGCAGCTGCTGGCCGACACCGGCGCGGACGAGCTGATGGTCACCACGATGGTCCACGGCCACGCCGACCGCGTCCGCTCCTACGAACTCCTCGCCGCCCTCAAGTCCTGACCCGTACCCGGAGGGTCGGTTCGCGCACCCACGCGGTCGGTTCACGTACCCGGAGGGTCGGTTCACGCATCCGGAGGGTCGGATCGCCGTCCGACCCTCCGGGTACGCAGGCCGACCCCCGAGGTACGCGTGTCGACTGTTCCGGTACGCGGGAATTGACAAAGCCGGACGTATTGTCAAGGCCGGGTGCGGGCGGAGCGGGAGTTCTTTTCCTTCGTTGACAACAAGATCAGGTCCGTTTGTCATTGCCGGACAAGAAATGCTCGGTTACCAGCCCGTGACCCCGTGATCCTGCTCAAGTTCTTGTCTCCCAGCAAGGCCGTCGTTAGCGTACCGACCAGTAGGAAACGGCACGGTGCCCCCGAGACCGTGAATGGCCGGCAATTGTTACTCCGTTCGGTCCATTTTCCATTGGCCTTCTCGGGCGTATTCGTCGTGCCGCCGAAACCGCTGGAGGCACACGAATGGCCGAACGGACGACGACGGCGTCGTTCCCGGGGGCGGCCGCACTGCGGCAGACCGGACGGCTCTACGGACTCGGCCTCGACGTCGTCCGGCTGACCTTCCGGCGCCCGTTCCAGGTGCGCGAGCTGATCCAGCAGTTCTGGTTCATCGCGAGCGTGTCGATCCTGCCGACGGCGCTGGTCTCGATCCCGTTCGGCGCGGTGATCGCGCTGCACATCGGGTCGCTGACCACGCAGATCGGCGCGCAGTCGTTCACCGGCGCGGCGAGCGTGCTCGCGATCATCCAGCAGGCCAGCCCGATCGTCACGGCGCTGCTGATCGCCGGCGCGGGCGGCAGCGCGATGTGCGCCGACCTCGGTTCCCGCACCATCCGCGAAGAGATCGACGCGATGGAGGTGCTCGGCGTCTCGCCGATCCAGCGCCTGATCGTGCCGCGGGTGCTCGCCGCGATGGGCGTCGCGATCTTCCTCAACGGCATGGTCAGCGTCGTCGGCGTGCTCGGCGGCTACTTCTTCAACGTGATCATGCAGCACGGCACCCCGGGCGCCTACCTGGCGAGCTTCTCGGCCCTGGCGCAGCTGCCCGACCTGTGGATCAGCGAGATCAAGGCGGTCATCTT
Organism: Amycolatopsis sp. NPDC004169; assembly: GCF_040610315.1. Classification (NCBI taxonomy): domain Bacteria; kingdom Bacillati; phylum Actinomycetota; class Actinomycetes; order Pseudonocardiales; family Pseudonocardiaceae; genus Amycolatopsis; species Amycolatopsis sp. NPDC004169. Next base: position 89,772 of record NZ_JBEXMD010000002.1, on the reverse strand, counting down.
CGGGTTCGTCGCCGGGGTGGTCGCCTCCTACCGCGGCCTCAACCCCAAGGGCGGCCCGAAGGGCGTCGGCGACGCGGTCAACCAGTCCGTCGTGATCACGTTCCTGCTGCTGTTCGTGCTGAACCTGATCCTCACCACCGTCTACCTGCAACTCGTGCCGCCCAAGGGGAGCTGAGAAGTGACGACCACGGACCTCCCGAGAGCGGCTCGGGTACGCGAGGCCGTCGACCGCCGGTTCGGCTTCCTCGACACCCTCGGCGACCAGATCCTCTTCTTCCTCCGCGCCATCGCGTGGACTCCGCGGGCCCTGCACCGCTACCTGCGCGAAGTCGTCCGCCTGCTGGCCGAGGTCAGCTTCGGCAGCGGCGCGCTGGCCGTCATCGGCGGCACGGTCGGCGTGATGATCGGGATGACCGTGGCCACCGGCACGGTCGTCGGCCTCCAGGGTTACTCCGCGCTCAACCAGGTCGGGACGTCGGCGTTCGCCGGGTTCGTCTCCGCCTACTTCAACACCCGCGAGGTCGCGCCGCTGGTCTCCGGGCTCGCACTGAGCGCCACGGTCGGCTGCGGCTTCACCGCCCAGCTCGGCGCGATGCGGATCTCCGAGGAGATCGACGCGCTGGAGGTGATGGGCATCCCCAGCGTCCCCTACCTGGTGACGACCAGGGTGATCGCCGGTTTCCTCGCCGTCATCCCGCTCTACGCGATCGGGCTGCTGTCGAGCTACCTCGCCTCGCGCCAGGTCACCGTGTGGTTCTTCGGCCAGTCCGCCGGCACCTACGACCACTACTTCCTGCTGTTCCTCCCGCCCGGCGACGTGCTGTGGTCCTTCGGGAAGGTGCTGGCGTTCAGCGTCGTGGTGGTGCTGGCGCACTGCTACTACGGCTTCCGCGCGAGCGGCGGGCCGGCCGGCGTCGGCGTCGCGGTGGGCCGCGCGGTGCGCACCGCGATCGTCGCGATCAGCGTCCTCGACTTCTTCCTCTCCCTCGCGATCTGGGGCGCGACGACGACCGTGCAGGTGGCCGGATGAGCCGGGAAACCCGCCGCAAGGCCGGGATCCGCACCGCGGGCGTGCTGTTCCTCGTGGTGATGGGTGCGCTGGTGACGCTCTCGATCAAGGTCTACGACAAGGACTTCGTCACCACGGTCCCGGTCACGCTCAAGGCGAGCCGGATCGGCAACCAGCTCTCCCCCGGCGGCCAGGTCAAGGCCCGTGGCGTGCTCGTCGGCGAGATCCGCGGCGTCCGGGCGACACCGCAGGGCGCCGAGATAGCGCTTGCTCTGGAACCGGGCAAGGTGGACATGCTGCCCCGCAACGTCTCCGCGCTGCTCGTGCCGAAGACGCTGTTCGGCGAGCGGTACGTCCAGCTGTCCATCCCGGACGGCGAGCGCGCCCCGCACCTGGTCGCCGGCGACGTCATCGAGCAGGACCACTCGGCGAACGCGGTCGAGCTGGAACGGGTCTTCGGCAACCTGCTGCCGGTGCTGCAGGCGGTCCAGCCCCAGAAGCTGGCCACGACGCTGACCGCGGTTTCCACGGCGCTGGAGGGACGCGGCGAGCAGCTCGGCAAGACCATCGGCACCGCCGCGGACTACCTCGAGCAGTTCAACCCCGACCTCCCGCAGCTGACCTCGGACGTCCGGGACCTCGCCTCGGTTTCCCGGCTCTACGGCGACATCGCGCCCGACCTGCTGGACGCGCTCACCGACTCCGCCGTCACGCTCAACACGGTCAAGGAGAAGCAGGCCGACCTCGCCGGGGTGTACCAGCAGGTGACGTCGTCGTCCCAGCAGGTCGCCGCGTTCCTGGCCCGCAACCGGGACAACCTCATCTCCCTGGCCGCCGACAGCCGCGCGCCGCTGGAGGTCGCGGCGAAGTACTCCCCCAGCTTCGCCTGCACGATCGGCTCGCTCAACGCACTGAGGAAATCCATGGACAAGGTGCTCGGCGCGGGCACGGACGAGCCGGGCTTCCACGCCGAAGTCTCGGTGACCGCCAACAGCGGCAAGTACCTGCCCGGCCGGGACGACCCGCGCTTCACCGACAGCGGCGAGCCCCGCTGCTACCCCTCCGGCGTCGCCCCCACCGCCGGCACCGCGGCCGCGGCCCCCGGCACCACCGGGCACCCGCTTCTGACCGGCGGCCAGGGCGATCTCGGTGTCGCCAACTCGCCGCAGGAGGAGCAGCTGCTGTCCACCCTGGTCGCGCCGTCGATCGGGGTGCCCACCGGCGAGGTCCCGGCCTGGAGCAGCGTGCTCGTCGGCCCGCTCTACCGCGGCACGGAGGTGACGCTCAAGTGAGGAACATCGCCGCCCCGCTGGTCAAGAGCCTCGTCTTCATCGCCGTCACGGCGCTGGCGACGGCCCTGCTGGCCATCTCGATCACCAACGCCGGTGTCGGCGCCACCGAGCGCTACACGGCCAAGTTCCTCGACGCCACCGCGCTCAACGTCGGCGACGACGTGCGCATTTCCGGGGTCCGCGTCGGCCAGGTGGAGTCCCTGGAGATCGGCGACCGCAACCGCGCGGTGGTCGGGTTCTCCCTCGACCAGGGCCGCCGGCTCCCCGCCGACGTGCACGCGGTCATCAAGTACCGCAACATGGTCGGCCAGCGGTACGTCGCGCTGGAGCGCGGGACCACCGGCACCCGGGACCAGCTGCCCCAGGGCGGCGAGATCCCGCTGGACCGCACGACCCCCGCGCTGGACCTCACCGACCTGTTCAACGGCTTCAAGCCGCTGTTCCAGGCGCTGTCGCCCAACGACGTCAACGAGCTCTCCGGCGAGATCGTCCAGGTGCTGCAGGGCGAAGGCGGCACCGTCGAGAGCCTGCTGCAGCACACCGGCTCGCTGACCACCACCCTCGCCTCGCGCGACAAGGTGATCGGCGAGGTGATCGGCAACCTCAACGACGTGCTCAAGACGGTCAACGGCAAGGGTGACGCGCTCGCGAACCTGGTGTCCACCCTGCGGCAGCTGGTGTCCGGCCTGGCCGGTGACCGCGCCGCGATCGGCGACGCCATCAGCGGGATCGGCGCGCTGACCGAGTCCACCGCCGGCCTGTTCGAGCAGGCCCGGCCGCCGCTGAAGGACAGCATCGCCGGACTGAAGGGCGTCGCGGGCACGCTGGCCCAGAACCAGTCCGATGTGGACAGTTTCTTGACGAACCTGCCGGTGAAGTTCAACGAGATCGCCCGGACCGCGTCCTACGGCTCGTGGATGAACTTCTTCCTCTGCCGCGCCACGCTCGAAACCACGCCCCAGCGCGGCGTGTTCGTCCCCACGCAGAGGTGCGAATCGTGAAGTCCTTCAAGGAGCGCAACCCGATCGTCCTCGGCGTGATCGGCAGCGTCGCGCTGGCCGCGCTGCTGACCGTGACGTTCAACTACGACAACCTGCCGATCGTCGGCGGCGGCACCACCTACGAGGCCGAGTTCTCCGAGGCCGCGGGCCTGCAGCCGGACGACGAGGTGCGGATCGCCGGCATCAAGGTCGGCGAGGTCCGCGACGTCCGGCTGGCCGACGACCACGTCCTGGTCTTCTTCCGGGTCAAGAACGCCTGGGTCGGCGACCGCACGTCGGCCGAGATCAAGATCAAGACGTTGCTGGGCCGCAAGTTCCTCGCGCTCAACCCGACCGGTGACGCCGTCCAGAACCCGGACCAGCCGATCCCGCGGGCCCGGACCGTCACGCCCTACGACGTCACCGACGCCTTCAACGGCCTCGCCGACACCGTGGGCGCGATCGACACCAAGCAGCTCGCGGACAGCTTCACCACGTTGTCGGACACCTTCCGCAACTCCCCCGAGCACGTCCGCAGCGCGCTCGACGGCCTGTCCCGGCTGTCCAAGACGGTCTCCAGCCGCGACAGCCAGATCGCCGACCTGCTGGCCAACGCCCGGAAGCTGACCACGACGCTGGCGAACTCCAACGACGACTTCGAAAAGCTGATCGGCGACGGCAACCTGCTGCTCACCGAGCTCAACAGCCGCCGGGACGCGATCCGCGAGCTGCTGACCGGCTCGGCGCGGCTGGGCGAGCAGCTCAGCGGGCTGGTGCGGGACAACACCGACGCGCTCAAGCCCGCCCTGCAGTCGCTCGGCCAGGTCACCGACCTGCTCAAGCGGCAGAACGACAACCTCACCAGGGGTCTGCAGCTGGCCGGCCCGTACTTCCGGGTGCTCACCAACACGACCGGCAACGGCCGCTGGATCGACGCCTACCTCTGCGGGCTGCTGCCCGAGAACCACGACCCCTGCACCCCGCCGAAGAACCCGGGAGGGGCGAAGTGAGCGCGTTGACCACCACCCGCGCCGGCGTCCTGGCGAGCCGTTTCGTCGCCGCCGCGCTGCTGCTCGCCCTCGTCGTCTCCGCGGCGCTGTGGTGGGTGTTCTCCGGCTCCGGCCAGCACCACGTCACGGCCTTCTTCACCCGCGCGGTCGGCGTCTACCCCGGCTCGGACGTCCGCGTGCTCGGCGTCCGGATCGGCCAGGTGGACAAGGTCACCCCGCGCGGTGACCGGGTGCAGGTCGACCTGAGCGTCGACGGCTCGGTCGGCGTCGCCGAGGACACCACGCTGCTGGTGATCGCCCCCAGCGTCGTCGCCGACCGGTACCTGCAGTTCGCCAAGCCGGCCCGCGGCGGGCCGCGGCTGCCGGACGGCGCGACGATCCCGGTCCAGCGCACGGCCACCCCGGTGGAGCTCGACCAGCTCTACGCCAGCCTGGACACGATTTCGAAGGCGCTCGGCCCGGACGGCGCCAACGCACAGGGCGCGCTCTCGGACCTGCTGAAGACCGGCGCGCAGAACCTGCAGGGCAACGGCCGCGCGTTCAACGACAGCGTCCGCAACTTCGCCCAGCTGGCCCGCACGCTGGCCGGCAACTCGAGCGACCTGTTCGGCACGGTCGGCGAGCTGCAGCAGTTCACCACCATGCTGGCCACCAACGACAGCCAGGTGAACAACGTCAACCAGCAGCTGGCGCAGATCTCCGGCACGCTGGCCGCCAACAGCGGCGACCTGGCCAAGGCGCTCGAGGGCCTCGGTCGCGCGCTGGCCGACGTCCAGGGGTTCATCCGCGACAACCGCGGCGCGCTCAAGGCCAACGTGGACAACTTGGTGACGACCACGCAGACCCTCGTCGAGCAGCGCGCGGCGCTGGCCGAGACGCTCGACGACGTCCCGCTCGCGGTGTCCAACGTGCTCGACGCGGTCGACCCGGCCACCGGGCAGCTGCGGGGCCGCGGCAACTTCGACTACTACCTCCAGCCGCTGCCGCTGCCGGTCACCGGCGACGTGTACACGAACGGAGGCAGGCGGTGAAGCGGATCGTCGCGACCGTGGCCGTCGGGTGCCTGACCCTCGCGGGCTGCTCCTCAGGCGAGTTCAAGGGCGTCTACGACCTGCCCCTGCCGGGCGGCGCGGACGTCGGCGACCACCCGTACTCGGTGACCGTGCAGTTCGCCGACGTGCTCGACCTGGTGCCGCAGGCCGCGGTGAAGGTCGGGGACGTCCCGGTCGGGCGGGTGCAGGAAGTCCGGCTGGGCGGGGACGGCTGGACGGCCGAAACGGTGCTGAAGGTCAACGGCGACGTCGTGCTGCCCGCCAACGCGGTCGCGCGGCTGCGCCAGTCCAGCCTGCTGGGCGAGAAGTTCGTCGAACTGGCCGCGCCGGACGGCGACCCGAAACCCGCGGGCACCGGGCGGCTGGCGAACGGCGCCACGATCACCCTGGACCGCACCAACCGCAACCCCGAGTTCGAAGAGATCTTCGGCGCCCTTTCCCTGCTGCTCAACGGCGGCGGCATCGGGCAGCTGCAGACGATCAACCGTGAACTGTCGAAGGTGATGAACGGCAACGAAGACCAGATCCGGTCGTTCCTGTCCGGGGTGGACACCCTGGTGACCGACCTGGACGCGCACCGCTCCGACATCACCGAGGCGCTCGACGGGCTGAACCGGCTCTCGGCCACCCTGGCGAACCGCCACGAGCAGGTCTCCGGCGCGCTGACCGACCTGACGCCGGGGCTGCGAACGCTCACCGACCAGCGCACGCAGCTGGTGTCGATGCTGCAGGCGCTGGACCGGCTCGGGACGGTCGCCACCGACGTCGTCGACCGCACGCGCGACGACATGGTCGCCGACCTCCGTGCGCTCGCCCCGATCCTGGGGCAGCTGGCCGCGGCCGGGCAGGACCTGCCGCAGTCGCTGCAGATGCTGCCGACGTTCCCGTTCCCGGACTCGGTGCTCGGCGCGGTCAAGGGCGACTACGTCAACTCCTACGTCTCGATGATCCCGGCACCCGGCGTGCCGCTGCCCCCGCCCGGCGAAGGTGTCCCGCCGGGCCTGCCGACGCTCCCGCTGCCGAGCAGCGGGACCCGGGTCTCCGGAGGCAGCTGATGCTGAGCCGCAGAGTCCGTGTCCAGGTCGTCCTGTTCGTGGTGATCGCGCTGGCCACGACCGCGTTCGTCGGCGCGAACTACGCCGGGCTGGGCCGGTTGTTCGGGTCCGGCAGCTACACGGTGAAGCTCGAGCTCGCCGAAGGCGGCGGCCTGTTCACCAACGGCGAGGTGACCTACCGCGGCGTCGCCGTCGGCCGGGTCGGCGAGCTGCGGCTCACCGTCACCGGGATGGAGGCGGACCTGCTCATCGACGACGCCGCCCCGCCGATCCCGGCGGACTCGCGGGCGGTGGTGGCGAACCGCTCGGCGGTCGGCGAGCAGTACGTCGACCTGCAGCCGCGCACGGCCGACGCGCCCTACCTCGGCGGCGGCTCGGTGATCCGCCGCGAGTCGACGACGCTGCCGCTGCCGGTGAACAGCCTGCTGACCGACCTGGACTCGTTCACCGCGTCGGTGCCGACCCAGGACCTGCGCACGGTGGTGGACGAGCTCGACGACGCCCTGCGCGGCAGCGGCCCGGACCTGCAGACGCTGATGGACTCGGCGACGACGTTCACCCAGGAGGCGAGCAACCACCTGCCGCAGACGTCGAAGCTGATCGACGACGGCGCGACGGTGCTGCGCACGCAGCTCGGCTCGTCGGCGGAGTGGCGCTCGTTCAGCAGCAACGCCCGCGTCTTCGCCCAGCAGCTGGCGAACTCCGACGGCGACCTGCGGCGGCTGATCGCGGCCGCCCCGCCGGCGGCGTCGGAGCTCAGCGGGCTGCTCGAGGAGAACGATCCCGGCCTGCCGATCCTGCTGGCCAACCTGCTGACGACGTCCCGGGTGTTCGCCACCCGCACCGCGGCGGAACAGCAGTTCCTGGCCGACACCCCGAAGGCGGTGGCGGCGGTCGGCTCGGCGCTGAACGACTCGGGGAGCGCACTGCGGCTGGGGCTGTCGCTGAACTTCAACGACCCGCCGCCGTGCCTGGCGGGCTACGAGAAGACCCCGCACCGGCCGAGCAGCGACCTGTCGCCGCTGCCGTTCAACACGGACTCGGCCTGCACGCTGCCCTACGGCAGCGAGAGCTCGGTGCGCGGCGCGCAGAACGCCCCGCACCCGCCGGTGCCGGCCCCGGCGGTACCGGGCGGCGTGACGAGCCCGCTGGCCCTGGGCACCCAGGCGACGGCGACGAGCCTCGAGGAGATGCTGTGGCTGCGGTGAGGGTGATCCCGGTGGCACTGGCGGCAGCGGCGGCGGTGTTCGCGGGCTGGTCGGGCTATTCGTGGTACGCGGCGGCCCACGCCTCCTCGGTGACGTACGGGGCGGCGCGCGACGAAGCACTGGCGACCGGCCGCACGCTGGTGGCCGAGCTGAACACCCTGGACTACCACGACGTCGAGGGCGGCCTCGGCAAGTGGCTGTCGGCCTCGACGGGCCCCCTGCACGACCAGCTGGCCCGGACGGACGAGACCACGAAGAAGACGCTGTCGGCGAACGCGACGGTGGCCACGGGCCGCGTGGTGGACGCGGCCCTGAGCGAACTGGACGAGCACGCGGGCACGGCGAAGATGCTGGCCTCGGTGGAGATCACGATGGCCAAGCAGGGAACGGCCCCGGCGGTGAAGCGCAACCGCTTCGCGGCAGCGCTCAGCCGGACGCCGGACGGGTGGAAACTCAGCGCGCTGGACCAGCTGCCGGTGGGGGCCCGATGAGCCGCACGGTGGGTGCCGCCGGGCCCGTTGACGCGAACACGGCCGAGGGTGCCGCTGGCGAGGAGACTCGCGCGGCTGCGGGCGGGCCCGCCGCCGCCACCGCCGACGCCACCACGGGCAACGCGACCACCGACAACACCCCCGCCACCACCAACGAACGCACCGCTCTCGGCGGCTCTGCCGCCAAGAGCAACACCGCCACCGAGCGCGAGGCGGCCGAGCCCGAAGCCGCCGAGGCCGAAGCCGCCGAGCCCGGTACCACCCCCGCCGAAGCCCGCCCCGCCTGGCGTCGTCTTCCCGTGCTCCTCCTCGCCGCCGCCGTCCTCCTCACCGGCGCCGGCGTCTGGTTCACCCTCGAAGCCCGCTCCGCCGCCGCCAACCCCGCCGCGGCGAACCGCGCTCTCACCGATGTTGCGGCCACCGCCGATGTCACCTCCGCGGTCACCCTCGCCGTCAACCGGATCTTCTCCTATTCCTACGACCGGACCGACGTCACCGAAAAGGCGGCCGCCGCCGTGTTGCGTGGGTCGGCCAAGGATTCCTACGACAAGCTCTTCGCCGAAGTCAGGCGCAAAGCTCCGGAACAGAAACTCGTGCTCACTTCGCGCGTTTCGGCCATCGCGGTCCAAGAACTCGAAAATGGTCACGCGCGGTTACTCGTCTTTCTCGACCAATCCGCCGTCCGTGCCGACAACAATGCGATCGACAGCGCCGCGGCTCAGCTTTCCGTGACCGCGGAGCACACCAACGGCGGCTGGGTCGTCACCGAACTCGAGCCCCGCTGAGGCGGTCCACCGCACTACCGCACGTCACCGTTTCCGGGAGCACCCGGAAACGGCCGGGAAAACGCAAAAGGAGGACAACCATGTCCGTGGCAACGCAGCTGAAGAGACTGGCCGTGCTCACGTCGGCGACGGCCGTCGTGCTCGGTGGGGTGGCCGTGACGCCGGCTTCGGCCGACATCATCGAGATCCCCGTGTCCTACAGCGTCGCCGGCACCACCACGGTGAAGAAGACCGGCAGCACCATGAAACTCGGCCCCGGCTCGCTCCAGGGCAACCTCATCATCGACGACCAGACCGGCTCGGTCGGCCTCAAGGCGGACCTGACGCTGCCGCCGTCGCAGGCCGACATCTCCCTGGTCTCCGGCCTGTTCCGGATCAAGGCCAAGGTCAAGGTGATCCCGCTCGGCCCGGCCACCGGCACCATCGCCGACGGCACGCTGACCACGCACGCCAAGGCCAACATGGAGATCTCCGACATCTGGGTCGGGCTGCTCGCGCCGGTGATCCCGCTGCCGACCGTGCCCGGCGCCTGCCGGACGAAGACCCCGGTGGAGCTGAACCTGGTCGCCCCGGACATCGACATCACCGCGCCGAAGATCACCGTCGGCGCCACGTACACGATTCCGGAGTTCAGCAACTGCTTCATCGCCGACCTCGCGCTCGGCGCCCTGGTTTCCGGGCCGGGCAACACCATTTCGCTCGATCTGACCGCTCCGCAGAGCTGACCCACCGGGTGGCGGGCGCCCCGCCCGCCACCCGTCCGCTCAGCAGGGCGCGTTGATGTCTTCCTTGACCACGAAACTGTCGTTCTCGCCCGCGGAGATGGCGAAGACCGGCCCGCACGTGGCCGGGCTCGACTCCCCGACGAGGTTCGAGCCCCACACGACGATGTCGCCGTTGGCCTTGACCGCCAGGTTGTGGTTGGACCCGGCGTCGATGCCCACGACGTCCGAGAGGGCTTCCGGGGGAACGGTCGTCTGCCCGTAGTTGTTGCGGCCCCACGCGTAGACGCGGCCGTCCTTCAGCGCCAGGCTGTGCTGGGCCCCGGCGGACACCGCGGTGACCCCCGAGGACAGCCCCGCCGGCACGGTCGCCTGACCGTAGGCGTTGTTCCCCCACGCCAGCACGCCGCCGTTCTTGATCACCAGGTTGTGGTCGGCGCCGGCGGCGATCGCGGTCACGCCGGACTGAGCGGCCGCCGGCACGTCGGTCCGGCTGCCCCAGCTCACCACCTGGCCGTTCTGCTTGAGCGCCAGGCTGTGCATATAGGACGTCGAGATCGCGGTGACACCGCTGGTCACCGCGGCGGGCAGGTCGGTCTGGCCGTACCAGTCGTTGCCCCAGGCCAGGACCTGGCCGTTCTTGAGCGCGAGTTCGTGCCCCCAGCCCGACGCGATCTGACCGACCCCGGACAGCGCCGCGGCGGGCACTTCGTTGGCGCCCCAGTTGTTCGCGCCCCACGCGAGGACAGCCCCGCCCTTCAACGCGAGCACGCTCGTCGTGCCCGCCGACACGGCGGTGACCCCGGACAGCGCCTCGGCGGGGGGAACGGTGACGGCGAAGTCCTGCTTCCCCCACGCGATCACCCCGCCGGCGGTGGCCGCCGACGCCGGCGACGTGCACAGCGACAGGGCCAGTGCCGCCGAGACCGTCAATGCGGCTCCCCTGACCGATACCCGTTCACAACGTGAAGCAAGTGGCACGGTAGCCTCCTTTCTCCCGATTCCTTATCCGCGATTGCTTCGGCAAGATCGTGAATGGTAGACCGTTCCCGGCGCCGTTCCGCCACGCGATGGATCTTTGTCAAAATCCGATGAAACCACTGACGGTCCTGCGCGAGTACGAACAAGAAACCCGGACCACCCCGAAGCGGCGGACTGCCGATGCCGCAAAGTCTTGTTCCCTACTGAACCCGCGAGTAGCCTCATTCCCGGCAGATGGACCTCCACCTCGCACGTCGGTGAATTCGCGTCCCGCCGCTCGGGGCAATGGGGGCGGGCGAACGTGAGCGGCACAGCACGACGGCGAGCAATCGATCAGCCAAAGCCGAGACTGTACTGAATCAAAGGAGATGGGTATGTCCCGACTCAGCAGGCTGTCCGCCGGAATCACGACCACCGCTACCGCCGTCGGCGCCATCGCGGTGCTGACCGCGGGCACCGCGGCCGCCGCCACGGTCACCTACACCGCCGGTGGCACCACGCCCCTGACCTACACCTGCACCTTCCCGGGCGTCACGCCGCAGCCGGTCCTGGTGACCTCGCACCTGGACGCCGAGGACTCCGTCGCGGCAGGCGGCACCCTCACCCCGGCCAACGTGGGCGGCTCCGCGACGATCAGCGCCGGCGTGCACGCGCTGCTCACCGCGGTCGGCTACGACGGCATCCGCGGCACCGCCACGGTGCCGGTGACGGCGGCCTCGGGCACCCTGTCGCAGCCGGCGGCCACCGGGCTGAACATCCCGGAGACCATCTACCCGGCCGGCGGCCCGATCACGGTGAACATCTCGCAGGTCGCGACCTCGAGCGTGCCGAGCTACACGGCGCCGGCGACGGCGGGCACCGACACGCTGTCGATGGGCACCACGGTCACCGCGGCCCTCGAGTTCCACAAGAAGGCCAACAACACCTGGACGCCGTGGTCGATGAGCTGCACGCTCAAGGTCACCAACCCGGCGCAGAACACCGCGTTCAGCCCGAGCATCACCGTCAGCTGACGCCGGATCCCGGTGCGGGCGCCCTCACGCGAGGGGCCCGCACCGGGATTGGCGTCTTTTTCCGGACCACCGAACACACAGGGAAACCGATGCCACGTCGACTCCGGCCCCGCTCCGTCACGGTGACCGCGCTGGCGGCCGCCGGCCTGCTGTCCGCGGCGAACGGCGCACTGACCGGGGTCGGCTCGGCCGCCCCCGCCCCCGCGGCCCCACCGGAGAAGGCGGCGACGGCGTCGGTCTCGGTGACCTGTCCCTTCGCCGATCCGCTCGGCTCGCGCAAGCTCACCGTCGAAACGTCGGCGACCCTGCCCACCCAGGCGAAGACGGGCACCTCGGCGACGATCGGCAGGTATTCCGCGCAGTTCAGCCTTCCTCGCGACGTCGCGCTGTCGCTCCTGCCCGCCGGTGCCACCACCGGTTCGCTGCAGGGCGCGGTGCAGCTCGCCCTCACCGTGCACCAGGGCGAGCGCTCGGACCAGATCCCGGTGCCGTTGACCGTGGCGCCGACGCCCCTGCCGGAGACCGGCGACGTCACCCTCACCGCGACCGGCGCCGTGCCGGAGATCGCGATCAACACCGTCGGCGCCGTCACCTTCGACGTCACCGCGCCGAAGCTCGCGCTGGCCGCCGTCCCCGCGCCGGGCGCGACCGCCACGCCCGCACCCGAGGCCGCCCCGGCGCAGCCGATCGCGTGCACGCTCGATCCCGACCAGCAGACGACGCTGGGCACGGTCCTCGTCCTGCCGACGGCGAAGCCGGGTGCCGAGCAGAAGGCCGCGCTCGGCGCGAAGGCCGCTCTGGACGACGAACCGCCGCCGCCGAACGAGTACACCGTGCCGCTCGGCCTGATCACGATCATGACGAAGTCGACCGTCGCCCGGCTGGGCGCGACGGTCACCGCGGACCCGGCCTTCCTGCTCAACGCGTTCTTCACGGTGGACATCGACACCGCCGCGTCCCGGGTCTCCGGGGCGGCGATCTTCAAGCCGGCGACCACCTCGTTCCTCGGCTTCGGGTTCGTGCCGGTGACCGCGACGGTCGAGTTCCTGCCGCTCGACTACAAGAACAGCAAGATGATCGAGGTCGGCGGCGGCCTGTTCACCGGCGACGACGGCTTCACGTACCTGCGCACCGAACTGAAGGTGATGGGCAAGCTGAGCGGCGCGAAGATCAACGGCGTCCCGCTCGACGTCGGCCCCGACTGCGTGACGAGCGAGCCGGTGTCGCTCGAGATCACCGGTCCCTACGACCCGTTCACCACCGGCCACGTCCGCACCGACCCGGAGAAGGGCTTCTACCTGCCCCCGTTCCGCGGCTGCGGCGCCGACGGCCAGGACCTGACCCCGCTGCTCAGCGGGATGAGCACGGGCTGGGGCAACCAGGCCTTCATCGACACCTACAACCTGAACGGGTGCACCGAGCCCGACCACACCAACTGCCCGCCCGACACCCTGCCGCCCATCCCGGGCTCGGCGGCGGCGGCGAAGAAGGCGGCCGCGAAACCGAGGTAGCCGAGTGCCTCCCCTGACAGGCAATCAACTAGACCCATTCACTGGTTGTTTCTGCTATGTCAATTCCAAGGCATACAACCTCATAGTGCCCATGCTCGTCGAAACCGATTCGATAATGATGCAAATCAGCATCTCTCACGCCGGGCATCCATTCATTGTCTGGGGCAATATTCCGATACCAGCCCCTGCCGAGCATTCGCTCTTTGAGTTGCGAATCGACGACCTCGATCAACGCAAACGCGAAATCTTCCGAATTGGATTCGAAATAGGCGATTTTGGATTCGATGAATCGATACTCGAACACTTCGGCGAACGTCAGCCTGGTCGTCGGCCCCGGACCGGTCCCGCTCCACGCAGCACAGGGGAACTCCATGGTCAGGGTGGGCAGGCTGCCCGCTCGAGCGGCAACGGTGATCCGAGGAGCGGGTGTGTACCGAGTGCGTGTTTCATCGCCTCCGACGCGTCGGTGAGTCATGGCGCCTCCCTGGCGTGTAGATCCTGCCTGGCCGCTGCAATTCGCCGCATACCCCCGTCAGCCACATTCTCTACCCGAAACAGAACAGGCCGAACAACCGACGAACCATTGACAGGGCAACGGGCAGGAAACCGGCCAAATCGCCCCGGACGGCGGCGCCGGAGCCAAATCCCTTACTGATTAGTCCACTGTGGACGCGACCCACCGGACCGCTGCGACGGCAGCAGCTCGCTCACCGGGTACCGCAGCGGCAGCGGAGCCGCGCCGGCCCGCAGGGCCAGCTCCATCTCGAACCGCGCCGCCGGGTCGCGCAGGCTGTCCCCGAACGTCGCCTGCAGCTGGCGCATGCGGTAGCGGACCGTCTGCGGGTGCACCCCGAGGCGTTCGGCGATCTCCACCACGTTGCCCTGGCTGTCCAGCCACGCCCGCAGCGTCTCCAGCAGCCGTTCCTGCTGCTTGCCCGTCATGTCCGCCAGCGGCGCGAACAACCGGTGCCGCAGCGTGCCGACCAGGCCCGTGTCCGAGTTGACCAGCAGTGTCGCCAGGTGCTCCTCCGCGCGCAGGACCGGGCGGGCCGCCAGGACGCCGCGGTCGGCCAGCTGCAGGGCGTTGCGGGCCCAGCGCAGGGAATCCGCGACCGACGCCAGCGCGACGCACGGCCCGATCGACAGGCGGCAGTCCGGCAGCGCCACCTGCAGCGCCGCCAGGCGGGCGCCGCTCAGCTCGCCGGGGACCACCAGTTTCGGGTCGGGGGTGTCGAGTTCGGCGAGGACGTCCGCGTCGAGGCCGGCGTGGCGGCGGGCCGGGGCGACGCCGCCCGCCGGGCTCACCGCCACCGGGGTCGCGTCGGACGGGACCGGCCAGCCGATCAGCTGGGCCAGCTCGGCAATCGCTTTCGGGGACGCCGGCGGCGTCTCCAGGATCAGGTGGAGCAGCTTGCGGCGCCACGTGTCCAGCGCGCCCGCCGTGCGCGCCTTCGCCTCCAGGTAGCCGTCGAGGGCCACCGACGCGAGCTCGTCCATGAACGCCAGCATCGCGTCGGCCAGCTGCGACATCACCGCCGACGAAAGGCCGCTGCGCCGCCCGACGCGCATGATGCGCCGCCACGACACGCGCGCGCCGACGCGGTAGGCCGACTGCAGCGTGTCGAGGCTGCGGCCTTCGCGCATTTCGTTCTGCCCCAGGCGGTGGTGCACCTCGTGGGACTGCTCCTTCGACACGGTCGGGTCGGCGATCTGCGCGACGAACAGCGTGATCGCGTATTCGACACCGGCCCGGATGGACTTGCCGTACGGCCCGTCGAGCGGACGCGCGTACGCCGGGATCGTCGCGCGGATTTCTTCGACGATTTCAGCAGCGAGACTGGCCAGTTCCGGCCGCAGGATGTCGGCCAGCTTGCGCGGTAGAGCGGCGGTGGGCGGCGGCGCAGCGTGATCGAATCCGCGCTCCACCGACATCGCAGCTCCTTTGCTCCGCCCCGGGACACCGGTCGCAGGTACCTCGCGGCCGGGCACCCCGCGCCTGTTGCGGGATGACAACCGACACATCGAAAAACTAACGCCAAACGTGTCACACCCGTGAAGGAAAACCGATTATTTGTCATCGCGGTGACAAATTCCCGCGGCTCGGCTGCCGTCGGCTGACAAGCGTCCCGCCGACTGCCCGCTGTCGTGCCTGCGAACGGACGAACCTTCAACGAGCGGTGCGCGGCGGGGTTACGCGGCATCTTGTATCGTGTTGTTGATACAAGACGAGGAGGATCCGCATGCCGTGGGACAACGTGCTCGGGGTCGCCGTGATCACGGGCCTGGCCGGCCTGGCCATCCTGATCGTGCTCTGGCCGGGGAAGAAGCACGGTAAGCGCTTGCTGGAGCGCTGGGGCGTGGCCGAGCCGGACGCCGCCGAGGTCGAGCTGGCCGTCCGCTACCTCAAGCGGCGCCGGCTCTGGTACCCGTGGCTGTTCCTCGCGATCCCGCCGCTGCTCGGCGACGGCGGCACGGGCACGATCCTGGCGACGCTGCTGCTGGGCGGCCTGATCGCCGAGCTGCTGGCCCAGCGCCCGGCCCGGGGCCCGCGCCGCGAAGCCGAGCTGGCGCCGCGGACGCTGCTCGGGATCGTCCCGGCGTGGATCCTGGTGCTGGGCGGGCTGGCGGCCGCCGGATCGCTGCTGCACCTGGGCCTGACGGCGCAGTGGAAGCTGCTGGCGGTGGCGGCGGGCACGGCACTGGTCAGCGCGGCGATCACGCTGCTGGCGGTGCGCCGCCCGGCGGTGGGAGCGGCGCGGGCCGACCTGGCGCTGCGCTGCCGCAGCGCACGGGTGGCGGTCGGGCTGGGCATCGGCGCGTGCACGGCGGTCGGCTGGCCGGTGGGTGACTTCGGTTCGTTCCTGGCGGTCGTGGCGGGCCTGACGGCGTTCCTGGCGGTGACGGCCCCGGCGAAGCGCCTGCCGGCGGCGGCGTGAAGATCGTCGTCGACACCGAGAACGGCGTCCCACCTTGGCGCCAGGTCCACGACCAGGTGATCCGCGCGGCGACGACGGGGGCGCTGCCGGAGGGGACGAGGCTGCCCCCGATCCGCCAGCTGGCGCGCGACCTGGGCCTGGCATCGGGAACGGTGGCGAGGGCGTACCGCGAGCTGGAGACGGCGGGCTGGGTGGCGACGGCCCGCGCCCGCGGCACGGTGGTGACGATCCCGTCCGGCCGTCCGGACCGCGAAGCCCTGCTGGCGGCCGCCGCCGCGGAGTTCGCGGCCCAGGCGCGTGACCTCGGCGCGGACCTGGCGAACGCGCTGAAGGCCGTCCGCGAGGCCTACAAGGAATAGCGGGTCAGTGCGGGCTTTTTCCGCGGCGACGCCACGCCGACACCGCACCGGTGGCCGTCGAGCCGCCGACCAGCAAGCCGGCTGCCGCAACCGGCGAAACCAGAGCCAGTGCCACTACGGCTCCGGCCACGATGGCCAAGCCCAGTACCGCCCACCGGACCAGCCGGATTGCGTTGCGGGTGCGGGTGTCGTCGTCGAGCAGGTAGCCGACGACACCGTGGGGATGCGGAGGTTCACCGGACAGCTGCACCGGCGCTTTGGCCATCAGTAGTACCTCCACCACGTCAGGGACCCGGATTTCTTCGAATCACGACGCAGCCGCCAGACACCGCGCAGGGTGCTCAGTGCCAGACGTACTTGAGCCCATCGACCATCCCCTCGGCCTGCCATCACCTGCAGATTGGCCCGGAACTCGTCGGCGTATCCGTCTCGTTCACCCCGGGGCAGCAGAGCGACGGCCCAGCTGGTCAATCGCCGCGACATCGCACATGCCGGCGTCTGCTCGAGATACGAACAGGCCCGACACGACTGCGGGTCCTCCTGGAGGGTCAGAAGTACGGCAGCGCACTTCGGGCACTCGAACCTGTACACCCGGCTCCCGGAGAGCGGCAGCTTGTCGTCAGTCATCCCGGACATCCCGAAGCAGGCAGTCGCCACCCATCACACACCACCCTGCAGGCCGGGCCGCAACCGGCCGAGCGCCTGCGCGGATGCTTGGGCACGATGCAGTGCCGCCTTCACCTCGCTGAGGCTGTTGGGCTCGAGCCGGTAGTAGCGGCGACGCGGACGCCCCAGCTCGCTCGGATCGATGTCCTCCAGCTCATAGGCCAGCCAGCCCACCTTCTCCAAGCGCGCCAGGATCGGGTAGATCGTCCCGCTGGGCAGACCCGTCTCGGCACACAGCTCCAAGCCGTACATGCGTCGCGCGGGATCGGCCAGCAAGGCCATCAAGACCAGCTGGATGGACAGCGTCATCCTCGGCGGAGCCATAGTTGCACTCTACAAAGGGGGCTATGTAGAGAACAAGTCCACTGAACGGCTACGGTTGCTACTGCGCTCGGAGCAGCCGGCCGATCGCCGCGATCACCGGCTCCAGGACCTCGACCTCGCGCGGTGTGCCCACGCACTCGGTGATCCCCGCCCCGACCACCTCGAACCGGGCCAGCGCGTCCAGCTCCGCCACCAGCCGCTCGATCGTCCAGCCTCCCGGCTCCGGGTAGTTCAGCCCCGCGAACTCGCCCGGGTCCAGCACGTCCAGGTCCACGTGCACGTACAGCTTCTCCACGCCCGTCAAGGCGGCCACCGACGTCACCGCCAGCCCGCGCGCCAAAGCCGCTTCTTCGTCCGGGTCGAACACCCGCGTCCCGGGCAGCGCCACGTTCCCGGGCGAGAGGGCCGGCGCCGCCGCGAACTCCGGGTCGCCCTCTCCCAGCAGCGATCGCAGCACCATCCCGTGGAACGCCCCCGACGGCGACGAATCCACGGTGTTCAGGTCCGCGTGGGCGTCGAACCACACGACACCCAGCCCGGGCCCGTGGCGGAAGCGGGCCACGCCGATCGGGACCAGCTCGACGCCGCAGTCGCCGCCGATCGTCAGCACCGGGCCGCCCGGGGCCTCCAGTGCGGCCAGCTGGGCCGCGCGATTCGCGCCGGTCAGCACCGCTCGGGACGCGATTCCCCTGTCCACTTCGGACACCGAGCGGGTCTGCCGGACGTGGTGCACGGGCCGGCCGAGCACGTGCCCGGCCAGCTCCGCGAGCGCCACGCAGCCGTCCGGCAGTTCCGCCGCGCGCGGCCCGGCCGCGCCCTGCCGTTGCGGTACCGCGTTGATCAGCATCCGGCGAGCGTATCGCTCATTCCAGGACCAGCAGAAGGTCACCGCCCTCGACCTGCTGCACCGACGTGATCGCCAGCCTGCCCACCTTGCCGCCGGTCGACGCGGTGATCGAGGCCTCCATCTTCATCGCCTCGATCGTCGCGACCGTCGCGCCGGCCTCGACCGTGTCACCCTCGGCGACCTGCAGCGTCACCACGCCCGCGAACGGCGCCGCGACCTGCTTCGGGTTGCCCTTCTCGGCCTTCTCCGTCGCCGGGATGTCCGAGGCGATCGAGCGGTCGCGGATCTGGATCGGCCGCAGCTGGCCGTTCAGCGTCGACATCACCGTGCGGACGCCGCGCTCGTCGGCCTCGCCGATCGCCTCCAGCTCGATGAGCAGCCGGACACCCGGTTCGAGGTCGACCGGGTACTCCTCGCCCGGACGCAGGCCGTAGAAGAAGTCCTTGCTGGGCAGCACCGACGTGTCGCCGTAGGCCTCCCGGTGCGCCTCGAACTCCTTCGTCGGGCCGGGGAACAGCAGCCGGTTGAGCGTCCGGCGCGGCTCCGAAGCCAGCGCGGCACGGTCCTCTTCGGACAGTTCGACGACCGGCTTCGCCGCCGCGCGCCCTTCGAGGGCCTTGGTGCGGAACGGCTCCGGCCAGCCGCCCGGCGGGTCGCCGAGCTCGCCGCGCAGGAAGCCGATCACCGAGTCGGGGATGTCGAACTTGTTCGGCTCCGCCTCGAAGTCGGCCGGCGAGACGCCCGCGCCGACCAGGTGCAGCGCGAGGTCGCCGACGACCTTGGACGACGGCGTCACCTTCACCAGGTGGCCGAGGATCTTGTCCGCCGCCGCGTACATGGCCTCGATGTCCTCGAACCGGTCGCCGAGGCCCAGCGCGATGGCCTGCGTGCGCAGGTTCGACAGCTGCCCGCCGGGGATCTCGTGGTCGTAGACGCGCCCGGTCGGCGACGCGAGCCCGGCCTCGAAGGGCGCGTAGATCTTGCGCACGCTCTCCCAGTACGGCTCCAGGTCGCCGATCGCCCGCAGGTCCAGCCCGGTGGTCCGGGCCGAGTGGTCGGTGGCCGCCACGATCGAGGACAGCGACGGCTGCGACGTCGTGCCCGCCATCGACGACACCGCGCCGTCGACGGCGTCCGCGCCCGCGTTGATCGCCGCGAGGTAGGTGGCCAGCTGGCCGCCCGCGGTGTCGTGGGTGTGGATGTGCACCGGCAGGTCGAACTCCTTGCGCAGCGCGGTGACCAGCTTGGTCGCCGCGGGCGCGCGCAGCAGCCCGGCCATGTCCTTGATCGCCAGGACGTGCGCCCCGGCGCCGACGATCTGCTCGGCCAGCTTGAGGTAGTAGTCGAGCGTGTAGAGCTTCTCGCCCGGGTCCGACAGGTCCGAGGTGTAGCAGAGCGCGACCTCGGCGACGGCCGTCCCGGTCTCGCGCACGGCTTCGATGGCCGGGCGCATCTGCTCGACGTCGTTGAGCGCGTCGAAGATCCGGAAGATGTCGATGCCGGTCTTCGTGGCTTCCTGGACGAAGGCGGTCGTCACCTCGGTGGGGTACGGCGTGTACCCGACGGTGTTGCGCCCGCGCAGCAGCATCTGCAGGCAGATGTTCGGCACGGCTTCGCGCAGCGCGGCCAGCCGCTCCCACGGGTCCTCGGCGAGGAACCGCAGGGCGACGTCGTAAGTGGCGCCGCCCCAGCACTCCAGCGACAGCAGCTGCGGCAGCGTGTTCGCGACGACCGGCGCCACCGCGAGGAGGTCCTTGGTGCGGACGCGGGTGGCGAGCAGCGACTGGTGCGCGTCGCGGAACGTCGTGTCGGTGACGCCGATGTGCGGCGACTTCCGCAGCCATTCGGCGAACGCGGCCGGGCCCAGCTCGACGAGCTTCTGCTTCGAACCCGGCGCCGGCTCGGCGTCCTTCGGCAGCTTCGGAAGCTTGACGGTGGCGTCCGGGGTCTTCGGGCGCTCGCCGTGCGGCTTGTTGACCGTCTGGTCGGCGAGGTAGGTCAGCAGCCGCGTGCCGCGGTCGGCGGACTGCCGCGCGGTGAGCAGCTGCGGGCGCTGTTCGATGAACGACGTCGTGACGCGGCCGGCGCGGAAGTCCGGGTCGTCGAGGACGGCCTGCAGGAACGGGATGTTCGTCGCGACGCCGCGGATCCGGAACTCCGCGACGGCCCGGCGCGCGCGCCCGACGGCGGTCTTGAAGTCGCGGCCGCGGCAGGTGAGCTTGACCAGCAGCGAGTCGAAGTGCGCGCTGATCTCGGTGCCGGAGAAGGCGGTGCCGCCGTCGAGCCGGATGCCGGAGCCGCCCGGCGAGCGGTAGGCGGAGATCATGCCGGTGTCCGGGCGGAAGCCGTTGGCCGGGTCTTCGGTGGTGATGCGGCACTGGAGAGCGGCGCCGCGCAGGTAGATCTTGTCCTGGGAGAGCCCGAGGTCGGCGAGCGTTTCCCCGGAGGCGATCCGCAGCTGCGACTGCACGAGGTCGACGTCGGTGACCTCTTCGGTGACCGTGTGCTCGACCTGGATGCGCGGGTTCATCTCGATGAAGACGTGGTTGCCGTGCTTGTCGAGCAGGAACTCGACGGTGCCGGCGTTGCGGTAGCCGATCTGCCGGGCGAACTTGACGGCGTCGGCGCAGATGCGGTCGCGCAGCTCGGGGTCGAGGTTCGGCGCCGGCGCGAGCTCGACGACCTTCTGGTGGCGCCGCTGCACGGAGCAGTCGCGCTCGAAGAGGTGGATGACGTTGCCCTCGCCATCGGCGAGGATCTGCACCTCGATGTGCCGCGGCTCGACGACGGCCTTCTCGAGGAAGACGGTCGGGTCGCCGAAGGCGGACTCGGCCTCCCGCGCGGCGGCCTCGATGGACTCGCGCAGCACGGCGGGGTCCTCGACCCGCCGCATGCCCCGGCCACCACCACCGGCGACGGCCTTGACGAAGACGGGGAAGCCCAGCTCTTCGGCCGCGGCGACCAGGGCGTCGACGTCGCTGGACGGTTCGGAGGACCCGAGCACGGGAACACCGGCCTCGCGCGCGGCCTTGACCGCGCGAGCCTTGTTACCGGTGAGTTCGAGGATCTCGGCAGGCGGCCCGACGAAGGTGATGCCCGCTTCTTCGCAGGCGCGCGCGAGATCGGGGTTCTCCGAGAGGAAGCCGTAGCCGGGGTAGACGGCGTCGGCTTTGGCCTTCTTCGCGGCGGCGACGATCTCGTCGACCGAGAGGTAGGCGCGCACGGGGTGACCGGGTTCGCCGATCTCGTACGCCTCATCGGCCTTCAGCCGGTGCAGCGAGTTGCGGTCTTCGTGCGGAAACACGGCGACCGTCCCGGCGCCCAGCTCGTAGCCGGCGCGGAACGCCCGGATCGCGATCTCCCCGCGGTTGGCCACCAGAACCTTGCGGAACATGCCCGGTCCTTCCCTCTTGGATCGGTAAGTCAACGCACGTTACCCGGTTCTTCCCGCTCTGCGGGAGTTCGGTCCCGGGTGATGGACATCATGCGGACCAGGGGGTTCGCTGGTCACCCTTGGTGGCAGTCTTCGACGACACCTCGGCGCGCGGTGAGCCGGATGCGGTTGGGGCGCAGTTCGAGGGTGACCGCCTCGGTCGTCTCGTCGATGACCTGGACTTGGAAGCCGTCGCGTTCGCAGCGTTCGGTGGCGTCTTCGGTGTTCCGGCCGACCAGCTCGGCCAGGTCGAACGTGGGGTTGGCGGGGGACTGGCGGGAACCGGGGCATGGGGACCTCCTTGGGGGCCAGCTTTCCGGAGTCTCGGCTCCCCCGCCAGACGGCGCGTGGGGCAACCGGTCGGCCGTCGCTGACGCGAGGCGCAGGCTTGCCCCAGGCGAGACCGACTGCTGACTGCCATTTCGTGATACCTCCCTCGGCGACGCGGCCGCTCATTGCAGGCGGAGAGGCGTACTTCGCTGTTCCGGGTAGGGGACGGCGCAGCTGCTCGAGCGGATCGGCGATCTTGGCGGGCAGCCGGGTGGCGGTGCGGCCCTCGGACAACAGCGACAGCGGCGGCGCGGGGTCTCGGCCGCCCAACGCCACGCCGAGCCTTTGCCAGGGGCCGCCAGCAACCAGACAGCCCCCACCCGAGCCCCCGAGAGGCGTCCCCTAGACGAGTAACGCGTAAGTCTGGGTGGTGACCAGAGATGGACGAAGGGTGTTCAAGATCCGTGATGCGGTGGCTGGCGGCGGACACCGACCTGTGGACCGACACCACCTGGATCGTCGACTCGACCCCGGCGGAGTGCGGGCGGTCGCGGCCGACGGTCAAGCGTTCGGAGCTGGCCGGCTGGGCCAAGTACGGCTTCTGCCGCTCACACTCGCGCTGGTTCTGGGGCCTGCGGCTGCATCTGGTCTGCACCCCGGCCGGACTCCCGATCGCCTGGGCGCTGGCCGATCCGAAGGTCGACGAGCGGCAGGTAATCATGGCCATCTGCGACCACGAACCCCACCTGCTCACCGACCGCCCCAGCCTGCTGATCATCGCCGACGAGGGCTACGTCTCCGCCGAACTGGATCGCTTCCTGGCCGAGCGCCGAGTTACGCATTACTCGTCTGGGCCAGTCTATCGGCCCCACCCGACAAAAACCCCAAAAAAGCCGCAGATCGGACACGCCATCCCCACCCCGGCCAAGTTGTGGACAACCGCCCCCTCAGCCGCCCGGCGGGGCGTAGAGCAACCGGTTGGCCGTCCCGTCCGGGACCCCCTTCAGCACGTCCGGCGTCGCCGCGCGGATCAGGGCGTCGTCCACCTGGGCCGGCGTGTCGCCGGGGTGCTGGGCCCGGTACACCGCCGCCACTCCGGCCGCGAAGGCCGCCGCCATCGAAGTGCCCGATTCCGGCCCCGCCGTCGCTCCGCCCGCTATCGGGGACGGGATGTCCGCGCCCGGGGCGTACAGGTCCACGTCCTGGCCCGAGTTCGACGTCTTGTCCGGGCGGTCCTGGGTGTCGGACGCCGCCACCGTCAGGGCCTCCGGCACGCGGCCGGGCGAGTAGCCGCTCGCGTCGGCCGTCTCGCTGCCCGCCGGGACCGCGATCGGGACCACCGCCGCCAGCCTCTTCACCGCCGCGTCGAGCTGGTCGTTCGGGACGCCTCCGATGCCCAGGACCGCGACCGCCGGCTGCTGGGCGTTCTGCGCCACCCAGTCGATCCCCGCGATGATCTTGTCGGTGGCGCCACCACCGTCCTTGTCCAGCACCCGCACCGGCACGATCTGCGCGCCCTTCGCGACGCCGTAGTCCTTGCCCGCCGCGATGCCGGCGAGGCGGGTGCCGTGGCCGTTCGTGTCCGTGGTGTCGGAGCCGCCGTCGAGGAAGTCGCGGCCGGGCGCGACCCGGCCCTGGAAGTCGGGGTGCTTCGCGTCGACGCCGCTGTCGATCACGTAGATCGTCACGCCCGAGGCGTCGCTCGCGTAGTGGTACGCGTGGTCGAGGCCGGTGCGCTGGTCGATCCGGTCCAGCCCCCAGTTCGGCGGATCCGGCTGCACCCCACCGCTCGAGACCTGCCCGGCGAGCACGGCCACGGCCGCGAGAAGCATCCTCATGATCGTCGTGGTACCCCTGCGGGTCCGGGACGACAACTCAGGACTGTCGCCCGTTCGGCTGATTCCGCAGGACGAGGACCACGGTGTCGATCGCCAGCAGGACCAGCGCCGACACGGCGATCGCCTGCCCCGCGTAGGTCAGCGACGAGTAGTCCGCCAGCACGGCGAAGGTCGGCCCGAGGACGCCGGCCAGGCCGGCGATGCCCGTCACCAGCACCGCGGGGCTCAGCACCACGGCGACGACGGGCACGAGGACGGCCAGCAGCGCGCCGAGGACGTAGTAGGCGGCGTTGCGGCCGGCGCTGTCGGAGTCGTAGGCGGACAGCTCCACGAGCTGGGTGAGCCACCCGACGCCGAGCAGCACACCCAGGCCGATCGCCGACCAGGCCGGCCACCCGCGCACCGGCCCGGCACGCAGGCCGACGGCGGGGTTCCGGCGCAGCGCCACGAGCGCGCAGGCCCCGGCGAGCACCCACGCGAGGTGGGCGAGGAGGACGAAGGTGAAGCCGGCGTTCAGCCCGGTGCCCGACGAGCTGTCCGAGGCGAACGCGACCAGGGTGTACCCGGTGCCCCGCCCGGCGGCGGAGGCCGCGGAGAGGGTGATGATCTCGCCGACGAACCGCGCCAGCCCGAACAGGGCGGCCAGCCCGGCGCCGGCCAGCAGCGCGGGGCCGGTGCGCGCTCGCGTCCGCGGGACGAGGGTGAGCAGGCCGGCGACCAGCGCGCAGACGGCCACGAGCACGACGTAGACCTGCATGCCGGGGCGGTATTCGGCGAGGAGGTAGCTGTCCCAGCGGTACTTCATCGGCAACCCGACGACGGCGAACACCGACCCGGCGATCGCGGCCACCCCGGCGAACCCGCCGACGGGATCCACGGCTCCCGGCTGGCCGGTTCGTGCGGCGGCCGCCGGCGTGGCCTCGGGTGCCGCAGGGCTCCCTGGCCCGGCAACGGGCTTTCGCTCGGTCGCCGCGGCAGGGTCCGGATCGAGCGCCGGCTCGGCCACCACCGGCGCCACGGGAGCAGTCGCCGGCTCGGCCACCGCGACCGGCCCAGCCGCCTCCGGCCGCGCCGCGGGCGCAGCCGCGGACTCGGCCACCGCCACCGGCTCGGCGGCGACCGGCTCCGGCTCCGCCACGACAACCGGCAGGGTCTCGACCTCCACCGTCACGACCGCCTCGCCGGTCGGCCCGCTCACCACCACCTCCCCGCGCCGCACCCCCGCGTCCCCCGCCTCCACCGACAGCGAAGCCCCGTCCGGCACCTCAGCCACCGCGATCCACGCGTCCGAAGCCTCGAACCGCACCTCCCGCGCCACGGGCGGCCCCAGCACCCGCAGGGAAGCCGACACCGACGACCCCGGCGAGGCCGACAACCGGACCGACGGCACGTCCACCCGGACCACCGCCGACGACAACGCGTCCGAGGCCGCCGCCGCCACGTGCTCGATGTCCGTCGATGCCATGGCCCGCAGCGCCTCGAACGCCCCCATCGCCACCGGCAGGTTGGCACTCGACAACCGACGACGCAGCTCCGCCACCGCCCCGAGACGGGTGAACGGGTTCTCCGCCTCGATCGCCGCCGCCAGGTCCGAGGGGATCGGGGACGGCCTGATCCGGCGGCGCCTGCTCTTCGCCAGGTACAGCTCACCCTGCATCTCGATGTCGCGGCTCGGCGTCTGCTTCGGGTTGCGCTCCCTGACCCGGTCGAACAGGTACTCGTACAGCTCCCCCAGCGCGATCCAGCCGTCCTCGTCACGGTCCGCTTCGCCCGTGCGCAGGCCCTCCACCAGCGCCGAGGTGAACACCGACGGCCGGGCCGGCTGGCCCGCCGCCAGGGTCGCGCCCTCGAACGCGTACTCGATCGAGTTCGACGCCGTGATGACCGCCCGGCCGCGGCCGCCGCGGAAGCTGTCGAGGACGTTCGCGTCACCCGACGCCCGGACCGCGACCCCTTGGCTGAACGCCCCGCCGTAACAACAGTCCAGCAGCAGGACGACGCTGCGCGAGCGGCTCTGCCGGATGCACTGCTGCACGAACTGCGCGGACACCGCCGTCGACCGGAGGCGGTCCGGGCGCGTGTTGCGGGCGGCGAAGTACAGCCCGCCCGCGTCATCCTTCAGGCCGTGGCAGGAAAAGTGCATCAGGAGGACGTCGTCGAGCTTGCCCTCCAGGCACAGGTCCTCGATCTCCGCCTGCACCACGTGCGCGGTTTCGTTGCGGACGACGCCGACCTCGAAGTCGCTGATCGCCCGGTCGCCGAGCACCGCGGCCAGGGCGTCGGCGTCCGCCGCGGGAGAGCCCAGCCGCTGCAGTCCCGCGTTGTCGTACTCGCCGTTGGCGACGATCAGCGCCCGCCTCCGCCCGGCCATACCGGTAGGAAACGCCCATCGCGGGCACTACGGCAAGCAGCCGAACGGGCACACCTATTCAGCGGCGGACCGGAAAATCGTTTCCTGCTTCTCCAGGCAGACAACCGCGTCGAACGCCGACGCGACGTCGACCGGCACAGCCGTGTGCGCGTGCCGGATGCCCGACGCCGCAGGGTGCTCGACCACGCACGGCGCCCGCGACGCCAGCACTGCCTCGACACTGCCTTCCGCCGGTTCCCCGAGCGCCTGCTCGAACATCCGGAACCCCAGCGGGTACGCCGGGTCGGGCGCCAGCCCGGTCGTCGTCCCCGAAACGGCGGTGAGCGCCAAGGCGAAGTAACGGTCGCCCAGCTCGGCCGCCAGGTGCGTGCCCGCGGACGGCGCCGTCATGCCCGGCATCGGCGAGAACGGCACCCGCTGGAGGTGTCCGTTGTGGAGCATCAGCACGATCTTCTCGCCCGGGAACCGCCTCCGCAGCAGGCGCACGGTGGCCGCCATGTAGGTGTCCCGCGACGAACTCTGCGGCTCGGGCGCGCGGCCGGCCATCAGCGCGTCCAGCTCCCGCAGGTACAGGTCGACGCGCAACGCGCCTTCCGCGTCGTGCGCGGCTTCGGGCGCCAGCGAGTCAACATGTCCTTTGAGGACAGTCAACGCGGCCGTGGCCGCATCCCGCGCCGCGACACCCAGCTCCCGGTACCGGCCCGGCGCGACCGCACTGCTCACCGACGCGTACGGCTCGCACGCCGCCAACGCGGTGTCCACAAGGGACACGTTCGCGGGATCCACCCGCGACAGGACTTCACGGACCGCCCGCAACGCGGGCACCGGCGAACCGGCCGAGCTCGGCACGTCGAGCCCGGAGAACCGGACACCGCGGCCGCGCAGCCAGGTCAGCATCTCGTGCACCTCGGCCGAGTCGCCGAGACCGAACGTGAAACCGTCCCGCGCGACGTCCGCGACCTCGCCCGGACCACCCTGGAGCCACGCGTCGACCAGACGCCCCTCCGCGAAGCCGCTCTCGAACCCGAGCACGGTGAACCCGCGCTCGGTCACCAGGTGGCGCAGGAGGCGGTCGCGCAGCACGCCGAACTCGCGGATGTGGTGGTTGTTCTCGCCGATGGCGACGACTTCGGCGTCGCCGGCCAGCTCGGCGATCTCGGCAACGTCGACGGTTCCTGTCATACTGGAGACACTAACGCAACAGGAGTAGCAGTTGGCAACCGAGATTTCCGGGACCAGGCGCCCCGGCGGCCGCACCGAGCGGACCCGCCTCGCCGCGTTGAACGCCACCCTCGAGCTGCTCGGCGAACGCGGGTACGCCGAGCTGACCGTCGAGGCGGTCGCCGAACGCTCCGGCGTGCACAAGACGACGCTGTACCGCCGCTGGGAGTCCGCCGAGGGCCTGGTCGCGGCGGCCCTGCAGATGGGCACCGAGCAGGAGTGGGCCGCCCCGGACACCGGCTCGCTCGAGGGTGACCTGCGCGGGATCAACCTGGAGCTGGTGCGCTACTTCACCACGCCGGGCGAGCGCGAGCTGCCGACGGCGTCGATCTCGGCCGCGTTCCTCTCCGCCCGGGCCGCCGGCGCCCTGCAGGAGTTCTACGTCGACCGCCACGCCCGCTCGGCCGCCGCCGTGCACCGGGCGATCGAGCGCGGCGAGGTCCCGGCAGGCACGGACGCCGTCGAGGTGGTCCGGGTGGCCTGCGGGCCGATCTTCTACCGGCTGTTCGTCTCCCGGGAAGGCGTGACCCCGCGGGACGCGGACGTCGCCGCGAAAGCCGCCGCGGCGGCCGCGAAAGCGGGGGTGTTCACGGCAGCGGACGGCGGTAGCGCATCTCCTCCAGGGTGACGCGCCCGTCGTCGATCGTCTCGGTCTGGCGGGCGTCGTCGTCCACCCAGCCTTGGCGGACGTAGAACGCCTTCGCCCGCTCGTTCGTCGCGAGCACCCACAGGATGGCGCTGTCGCCGGACATTTCCGCGACCACGCGGTCGTGCAGCGCCCGGCCGAGGCCACGGCCCCAGAACTCCGGCAGCAAGTACAACGCGTAGAGCTGCGAAGGCCCGAAGGCGGCGAAGCCGACGACGACGCCTTCCTCCTCGACCACCAGCACCGGGCCACCGTCGCCGATGCGCCGCGCCCACGCCGCCGCGCGCGAGGACGCCGAAAGCCGGGCGAGGAAGTCCGCCGGGATCAGGCCCTCGTACGCCGCCTGCCAGGACCGCACGTGGACCTCGCCGATCGCGTCGGCGTCGGCCACCGTGGCCGGGCGGATCAACTCTTCTCCAGGTACTCCGCGCGGTCCACGTCGACGACGTCACCCACCATCTGGGCCAGGCCGTGGTACTTCTTCAGCTCCGGGTCCTTCTCGACGATCTCCTGCGCGCTCTGCCGGGACGCGGCGATCACGTCCTCGTCCCGCAGCAGCGACAGCAGCTTGAGCGTGGACCGCTTCCCGGACTGCGCCGCGCCGAGGATGTCGCCTTCGCGGCGCAGCTCCAGGTCCAGCCGCGAAAGCTCGAAGCCGTCCGTCGTGGACTCGACCGCGGCCAGCCGTTCGCGGGTCGCGGTGCCGTCCAGGGCCTCGGTGACCAGCAGGCACAGCCCCGGCACGCTGCCCCGGCCGACGCGGCCGCGCAGCTGGTGCAGCTGGCTGACGCCGAACCGGTCGGCGTCCATGATCACCATCGCGGTGGCGTTCGGCACGTTCACGCCGACCTCGATCACCGTCGTGGCCACCAGGACGTCCAGCTGCCCCGCCGAAAACGCCCGCATCACCGCGTCCTTGTCGTCGGGCGGCATCCGGCCGTGCAGCACCCCGATCTTCAGGCCCTGCAGCGGACCGTGCTCCAGCTCGGGCGCGACGTCCAGAACGGCGAGCGGCGGCCGCTTGTCGCTCTTGTCCGACGGCGGCTCGTCGCCGATCCGCGGGCAGACGACGTACGCCTGGTGCCCCTTGCCGACCTCTTCGCGCACGCGCTGCCAGATCCGCTCGAACCAGGCCGGCTTTTCGGCGACCGGCACGACGGTGGTCGAGATCGGCGACCGCCCGGCCGGCATCTCGCGCAGCGCGGAGACCTCCAGGTCGCCGTACACGGTCATCGCGACCGTGCGCGGGATCGGCGTCGCGGTCATCACGAGGACGTGCGGGCTCGTGTCGCCGGCCCCGCGGGTGCGCAGCGCGTCCCGCTGTTCGACGCCGAAGCGGTGCTGCTCGTCGACGACGGCGAGGCCGAGGTCGGCGAACTCGACGTGGTCCTGGATCAGCGCGTGCGTGCCGACGACGATTCCCGCTTCGCCGCTGACGATCTCCAGCAGCGACTTCTTGCGTTCCTTCGCGCCCATCGACCCGGTGAGCAGCGTGACGCGCGTGGCGTTCTCCGCCGCACCCAGCTCGCCCGCCTGGCCGAGGTCGCCGAGCATCTCCCGCAGCGACCGCGCGTGCTGCGCGGCCAGGACTTCGGTCGGCGCCAGCATCGCGGCCTGCCGCCCGTTGTCGACGATCTGCAGCATGGCCCGCAGCGCGACCACCGTCTTGCCCGAGCCGACCTCACCCTGCAGCAGCCGGTTCATCGGGTGCTCGGAGGACAGGTCGGCGGCGATCTCGTCGCCGATCCCCCGCTGGCCCGCCGTGAGGTCGAAGGGCAGCCGCTTGTCGAAGGCGTCCAGGAGACCGCCGCTGACGTGCGGGTTCGCCTTCGCCGGCCGCGAGATGGCCGAGTGCCGCCGCTGCGCGAAGATCAGCTGGACGGCCATGGCCTCGTCCCATTTGAGCCGCTTCTTCGACGCCTCCAGGTGCGCCCAGTTCTCCGGGCGGTGGATACCGCGCAGCGCGTTGTCGAGGTCGGCCAGCTTGTGCAGCCGCCGCAGCTCCGCGGGCATCGGGTCGTCGTCGACCTCGAGGACGTCGAGGACCTGGCGCACGCACTTGGCGATCGACCAGGTCGGCATGCCCTGCGCCGCCGGGTAGACCGGGATGATCGCGGCGAGGAAGTTGTCCATCGCCTCGGCTTCGTTCTCGGCGTCGAACAGCTCGTACTCGGGGTTCGTCAGCTGCAGCGTGTCGCGGAAGGCGGACACCTTGCCGGCGAACAGGCCGGTCTTGCCGGGGACGAGGTCCTTCTCCCGCCAGGCCTGGTTGAAGAACGCGCAGGTCAGCCGCCGTTTCCCGTCGGTGATGACCATGTCGAGGATGGTGCCGTTGCGCGCCTTCATCCGCCGCTTGCTCACCTTTTCGATGCGCGCCAGCACGGTGGCGTGCTCGCCCAGCTCGAGGCCGTGGATGTCGGTGAGCTCGCCGCGCTCGGCGTAGCGGCGCGGGTAGTGGCGCAGCAGGTCGCTGACCGTCTCGATGTCCAGCGAAGTGGCGAGCGCCTTCGCCGTCTTGGCGCCCAGCAGCAGCGGCAGCTTGTCGCGCAGTCCGGCCATCTCGCTATTCGACTCCCATCAGCAGCACGGCGCCGGTCTGGCCGCTGGCGTAGCTGGTCAGTTCCACCTCCGGGTGCTCGACCCGCAGCTGCTCCTCGAGCTCCTCGGCGATCCCCGGCGGGGCCGCCGCCCCGCTGAGCACCGTCACCAGCTCGCCGCCGAGCGCCAGCATCCGGTTCAGCACCTTCATCGCGGCCGCGACCAGGTTGGTCTCGGACGCGGGCGCGGGCTCGATCAGCACCACCTCGTCGTCGACCAGGCCGACCACGTCACCGGACTGGGCCCGGCCCACCCAGGTTAGCGACTCCTCCTGCGCGATCCGCAGTTCGCCACGCCTGGTCGCGGCGGCCGCTTCGGCCATCGCGACGACGTCGTCGTTGGTGCGGCGGCCGGCGTCGTGCACGGCGAGGGCGGCCAGCACCTGCACCGGGGACGCGCACGGGATGACCACGACGTCGCGGTCGGCGGCCATGGCGTGCCCGGCCGCGGTGTCGGCCGCGGCGGTCAGGGCGACGCTGCCCGGCAGCACGGTGACCTGCCGGCCGGCGGCCTCGTTGAGCAGGCCGATCATGTCCTCGACGCTCGGCGTCCCGCCCTCGGGCACGGCCAGCACCGGGATGCTTTCCGCGCGCAGCAGCTCGGCCAGCGCCCCGCCGTGCACGACCGCGACGACCGTGCGGTCGATCCCGCCGCCCGGCTCGATCGGCGTCGGCGTGAGCAGCGGCTCGACCCGGATCCGGCGCGGGCGGCCGAGCGCCAGCCCGGCCTCGATGGCGGCGCCGATGTCGGCGCAGTGGACGTGCACGGCGTGGCTGCCCGAGCCGTCGCCGGCCACCGTGACGCTGTCGCCGAGACCGCTCAGCTCCTTGCGCAGGGTCGGCAGGTTCGCCTCGTCGACGCCGTCGAGCAGGTACATGACCTCCCAGGCGTAGGCCTCGTCGTGCGCGTGGGCTTCGAGCACGTGCTCGTGCTCGACGGGAGCGCCGGTGAGCACGCCGACCAGCGCGTCGAGCACGGCGACCAGCCCGCGCGCCCCGGCGTCGACGACCCCGGCCTTGGCCAGCGCGGGCAGCTGCTCGGGCGTCTTCTCGAGGGCGTGCGCGGCCTCTTTCGCGGCCTTCCGCGCGATGTCGCCCAGGGGGCTCGTGTCGCCGCGGACGGCGAGGGCGACGGCGTGCAGGACGGTCAGGATGGTCCCGGCGACCGGGCGGCTGACGGCGCCGGTGGCGACCTCGTCGGCGTGCCCGAGGGCACCGGCCAGCCACGGGCCGTCCAGCTCGCCTTCGGCGCGGTCGGCCAGCCCGCGGATGACCTGGGAGAGGATGACGCCGGAGTTGCCCTTGGCGGCGGCCACGGCTCCCCGCGCGAGCACCTTCAGCGCTTCGGCGGCGTCCTCCGGGGCGGCATCGGCGAGTTCCGCGGCGGCGCCGGTCATCGTGAAGAGCATGTTGGAGCCGGTGTCGGAGTCCGCGACGGGGTAGACGTTGATGTCGTCGATGGCCGGCCGCAGGCTCGCCAGGCTGCGCACACAACCCGCCGCCCAGGCCGACACCGCCGCCGCGTCCAGCACCCGCACCCCGTAACCTCCTACCCGGTCCCCGGGCAGCGTATCGACCCGGTGCTCGGGGCCTCGATCCCAGTAGTTACTATGGTCGAGTTGCCCAGTCCGTCTGGGCTCATTTCTATGACCCAGATCCAAAGGAGTTCGACGTGGCTGCCGTGTGCGACGTCTGTGGCAAGGGACCGGGCTTCGGCAAGGCGGTCTCGCACTCCCACCGCCGTACCAACCGCCGGTGGAACCCGAACATCCAGACCGTCCACGCCAAGGTGGGTGTGTCCCAGCGCAAGCGCCTGAACGTGTGCACCTCGTGCATCAAGGCGGGCAAGGTCGTTCGAGGCTGAAGCGAAAATTCAGGGTGGCGAGTGCTCGTGGAGAGCACTCGCCATTTTTTTCGCTTCAGGTGTCTTCTGGGGGTCGAACCCCCAGACCCGCCAGGGGGCAAGCCCCCTGGACCCCCGGCGGGGTCACCTGAGCGGTCAACTCACTTCAGGAAATCGGTCAGCAGGTCCTTGAGGGTCTCCGGGTGCTGCAGCACCCCGTGGTCCTGCCCCTCCAGGGTCTCGTGACGGGCGCCCGGCACCGCCGCGGCCGCCGCGCGGGCGCCTGACTGCAGCGCGTCGTCGCTCGCGCCGCCGCCGATCACCAGGGTCGGCACCTGGATGCGGGCCAGGTTCTGCGAAGGGCGGGCGTCCGGGCCGCAGATCGTCAGGTCGTACGGCAGCGTGTGCGCCAGCGCCGTGAACCAGCCCCACACCGGGGCCTGCTTCATCCCCTCGATCATCTCCGCCGGTGTACCCGCGACCTGCAGGAACGTCGCCACCGCGGCGTCGCGGTCCCCCGCCGCGAGGTGGGCGCGCACCTCGTCCACCACGTCGGCCCGCGGGTGCTCGTCGGTCGCGTACGGCGGCTCGTACGCGACCACCTTCTCGATGCCGATGCCCGCCGCGGCCGCCTCCAGGGCCAGGATCGCGCCCGACGAGTGCCCGAACACCGTCGCCGTCCCGCCCGCCTGGGCGATCAGCGCCGCGAGGTCCTCGATCTCCCGCTCGACGGCGTACGAAGGAGCGTCACCGGAGTCCCCGCGCCCGCGGCGGTCGAAAGTGATCGCCGTGAAGTCGCCGGCCAGGACCTCCGCCAGGCCGACCGTGGTCGTGCGGTCGTTGAACGCGCCGCCGACCAGGATCACCGGCGGGCCGTCCCCGCGCTGCTCGAAGAAGATCGACGTGCCGTCGGCCGAGGTGACGTTCATGGTTTCCTCCGGAATGGGGTTCATTTTCCCCCTTTGGTCGGAGCCGTCACGCCGATCCGGACACCGATCGTCAGGGAAGTTTCCAGTCCACCGGCGCCGCGCCCTGCTGCTCCAGCAGCTGGTTGGCCCGGCTGAACGGCCGGGACCCGAAGAAGCCGTTGTGCGCCGAGAGCGGGCTCGGGTGCGCGGACTCGATGCACGGCACGTCGCCCAGCATCGGGCGCAGGTTGCGGGCGTTGCGGCCCCACAGGATCGCCACCATCGGCTCCGACCGGGCCGCGAGGGCCTTGATCGCCTGCTCGGTGACCGCTTCCCAGCCCTTGCCCTGGTGCGAGTTGGACTTGCCGGGCTGCACGGTCAGCGACCGGTTGAGCAGCAGCACGCCCTGCTCGGCCCACGGTGTCAGGTCGCCGTTGGACGGCAGCGGGTGGCCGAGGTCGTCGACGTACTCCTTGTAGATGTTGATCAGGCTCTTCGGGATCGGCCGGACGTCGGGCGCGACCGAGAAGCTCAGGCCGACCGCGTGCCCCGGCGTCGGGTACGGGTCCTGGCCGACGATCAGCACCCGGACGTCGTGGAACGGCTGCTTGAACGCCCGCAGCACGTGCTCACCCGCCGGCAGGTAGGTGCGGCCCGCGGCGATCTCCGCGCGGAGGAACTCCCCCATCGCGGCGACCTGCGGCGCCACCGGTTCGAGGGCTTTCGCCCAGCCTGCCTCGACGATGTCCTGCAGCGGTCGTGCGGTCACGGCGCGCAAGCCTACCGGGCGTGGCCGGCGTCACCCGAGCGGGTCGAGCCGCCTCAGCTCGGTCCGGAACCGCTTGCCTCGCTCGACGTAGGAGTCCACCACCATGGCGATGCTCTCCGGGCCGAACGACTTGTTCTCCCGCACCTTCCCCGGCACGCCCAGCGCGATCTCGCCGGTCTTGACGTGCGAGTCGTAGGACAGCACCGCGCCCGCGCCGACCATGCCGCCGTCCTCGATCACCGAGCCGTTCAGCACCACCGAACCGGACGCGATCAGGCAGCCGGTCCCGATCGTCGCGCCCTCGACGTGCACCGCGTGCCCGATCGCCGACGACGGCCCGAGGATCGTCGGGTGCCGCTCGGTGCAGTGCAAGACGCAGCCGTCCTGGACGTTCGAGCGCTCGCCGATCTCGATGTAGCCGTGGTCGCCGCGCAGCACGGTCTGCGGCCAGACGGACGCGTGCGCGCCGATCCGGACGTCGCCGATCACGGTCGCGTCCGGGTGGACGTAGGCGTCGGGGTGGATCGTCGGCTCGAGGGATCCGAGTGCGTAGATCGGCATGCCGCCTCCGGGTGACTGCGGTTTCACGTGTTCTGCGATTGGATCACGCCATCGCCGCCAAGCCGAAAACCAGCCCGCTCGTGCTCCTCCTCGTCGTGCTGACGTGGCTGCTCAGCCTGCCCGTCGCCACGCCGGCCCTGGCGAACGGCCTGGCCGGCACCCCGCCGATGGGCTGGAACAGCTGGAACCAGGTCCGCTGCCACGACCTCACCAAGGACGTGGTGCGCAGGGCCGCCGACGCGCTCGCCGACACCGGCCTGCGTGACGCGGGTTACGAGTACGTCGTCGTCGACGACTGCTGGCAGGCCGCCACCCGGGCCGCCGACGGCTCGCTGCAGCCGGACCCGAAGCGGTTCCCGCACGGCATCGCCGACCTCGCCGACTACGTCCACTCCCGCGGGTTGCTGTTCGGCATCTACGCCGTGCCCGGCAGCCGGACCTGCGCCATGGCGAACGACGCCTACCCGGCGTCCGGCATCGGCTCGCTCGGCCACGAGCGCCAGGACGCCGAGACGTTCGACCGCTGGGGCGTCGACTACCTCAAGTACGACTGGTGCTACGCCGACACCGTCGACGGCCTCGACCGGAAGGCCGCGTTCGAGAAGATGCGCGACGAGCTGGCCGCGTTGCCCCGCCCGATCGTCTACGCGATCTCCGAGTACGGCGTCTCCAGCCCGTGGACCTGGGCGCGGCCGGTGGCGAACCTCTGGCGCACCACCGACGACCTCTTCGCGACCTGGGATTCCGTCCTCGCGACGATCGACCGGCAGGCCGCC
Organism: Amycolatopsis sp. NPDC004169; assembly: GCF_040610315.1. Lineage (NCBI taxonomy): Bacteria > Bacillati > Actinomycetota > Actinomycetes > Pseudonocardiales > Pseudonocardiaceae > Amycolatopsis > Amycolatopsis sp. NPDC004169. The sequence goes on along the minus strand of NZ_JBEXMD010000002.1, from coordinate 54,298 downwards.
GTCGCCGTCCACAGCGGCTCCCCCGGCGGCTGGAACGACCCGGACATGCTGCAGGTCGGCAACGGCACGCTGACCGCCGACGAGTCGCGCGCGCACTTCAGCGTCTGGGCCGTGCTGAACGCGCCGCTGTTCGCCGGCACCGACCCGGCGAAGCTGAGCGGCACCGACCTCGCGACGCTCGGGAACGCCGAGGCGATCGCCGTCGACCAGGACTTCGCGGGCAGCCAGGGACGGCGGCTCGCCGCGGGCCCCGGCTACCAGGTGTGGGGAAAACCGTTGAGCGACGGCGGGTTCGCGGTGGTGCTGCTCAACACCGGCAGCACCACCGCAACCGTTTCCGCCGTGATTCCCGGCGCCTGGAACGTCCGGGACCTCTGGGCCCACCGGGACGTCGGCACCGCGGTGAGCGCGTCCCTGCGGCCGCACGCGGCGGCCCTGCTGAAGCTCACCCCGAGGTGAGGTCCTTGCCGAAGCAGCGGCTCTCCGGCTCGTTCTTGTAGACACCGAACTTCGGGATCTCGGTGTAGCCCGACGACGTGTAGAGCGCGATCGCCTCCGGCTGCTTCGTCCCGGTCTCGAGGACCGCGCGCTTGCGGCCGGACAGCGCCGCCGTGCGTTCCAGCTCGAACAGGATCATCCGCGCGAACCCGCGGCCGCGCGCCACGTCGGAGACGTACATCCGCTTGAACTCGGCGTCACCCGGCCGGAAGTCGGGCTCGGGACCGTCGTGGGCGCGCCACGCCCCGCAGGCGACGGCTTCCTCGCCCTGGTAGCCGACGAGGAACAGGCCCTGAGGCGGATCGAAGTCCGCGGGGCTCATCGGCGTGGCGTCTTCGCTGCCGTAGCGCTCGACGTACACCTGCTGCACCGCGGCCATGAGCTTGGCCGCGTCGGGGTGGTCGTAGGGGACTGGAACGATTCTCACGCTTCCGGAGCCTAGATCAGCGCCAGTGCGCCCATCCGGCTTCTCGCGAAAACGGTTTCCCGTCGACGGTGATCCCGGAGCCCGCCATGGTGACCACCCCGATGGTGCGCCAGCCCTCCGGCAGCTCGGTGAACGGCGGGAAGGTGGCCGCCAGCGCGTGGTCCTCGCCGCCGGTGAGCACCCAGTCCAGTGGATCCGCGCCGAGGGCGGCGCCGACCTCGGTGAGCCGGGCGGGGACGTCGAGGTCGGCGGTGCGGACGTCGATGCCGACGTCGGAGGCCTCGCCGATGTGGCCGAGGTCGGCGAGCAGGCCGTCGGAGACGTCGATCATCGCGGTGGCCCCGGCGAGGGCGGCCCGCGGCCCGGCCTCGTAGGGCGGTTCCGGGCAGCGCTGGGCGTTGACGACACCGACCGGGGACCGGAAGCCGCGGCCGAGCACGGCCAGGCCGGCCGCGGCCCAGCCGAGCCGCCCGTTCACCGCGAGGACGTCACCGGGGCGGGCGCCCGAGCGCGTCACCGGCTCGCGGTCGCCCAGGTCGCCCAGCGCCGTGACACTGATCACGAGCTGGTCGGCGCGGACCATGTCGCCGCCGGAGACGCCGATGCCGGCCCGGTCGGCTTCGGCCCACATACCGTCGGTGATCCCCTTCACGACGTCGCTGGGCGTCTCGGGCGGGCAGGCCAGGCCGACCAGGACGGTGGTCGGGGTGGCGCCCATGGCGGCGATGTCGGCCAGGTTGACCGCGACGGCCTTGCGCCCGACGTGCTCGGGCGTCGACCAGTCCAGGCGGAAGTGGACGCCCTGGACGAGCACGTCGGTGCTGGCGACCACCCGGCCGTCCGGGGCCGCGACGACGGCGGCGTCGTCGCCCGGGCCGAGCAGCGTGCCCGGCGGCTGGCGCCGTCCTTCGGTGACGGCGCGGATGAGCGCGAACTCCCCGGTCTCGGCGACCGTTCCGTCGTTCGGTGACACCGGTCACCTCTGCTTTCTCTACCGGGACAAAGATCGATCACCGATAGTCGGATGCCCTATGTTTTTCCGTGAGCTGGCGATACGTTGCTGGTGACGTTCCTACCTTGAGGAACAAGATCCCGACGAAAGGGCGCGCCGTGGTCCACGCATACATCCTCATCCAGACCGAGGTCGGCAAGGCGGCCGCGGTGGCTGCCGAGATCTCCAGCATCCCGGGTGTGACCAGCTCGGAGGATGTCACCGGACCGTACGACGTGATCGTCCGCGCCGCCGCCGACAACGTGGACCAGCTGGGCCAGCTCGTGGTCGCGAAGGTGCAGAACGTGGAAGGCATCACGCGGACGCTGACCTGCCCGGTCGTCCACCTCTGAGCAATGGTGTAGTGGTCGGGTGCCTGATTCCGACACCGGTGCGCCGCCCCGGGTGGTGCTCGTCACCGCGGCCGCGCTCGCCGTGGCGCTGGCGGTCGCCGTCGCCGTGTTCGCGCTGACCCGGCCGTCCCCCGCGGACATCGCCGGCCCGCTGCCGTTGGTCGCCGTGCCGGCGCCTGCCGCGGGGTCGCCGGGCTGCACGACGCTGCTGGGCGCGGTGCCCTCCGAGCTGACCTCGAACGGGACGGCGCTCAAGGTGCGTGCTTTGGCGGACCCGGCGCCGCCCGCCACGGTGGCCTGGGGTTCCCCTGATCCCGTGGTGCTGCGCTGCGGCCTCGACCGTCCCCCGGAGCTGACGCCGACGGCGCAGCTGCGGCTGGTGAACAAGGTGCAGTGGCTGCAGGTGCCGGGCGAGGGCGCGTCGACGTGGTACGTGGTGGACCGCGAGGTCTACGCGGCGCTGACCGTGCCGGACACCGCCGGAACCGGGCCGCTGCAGGAGATTTCGGACACCGTGGCGGCGAAGCTGCCCGCGCGTCCGCTGCGCTTTTCCTAGCGGAGGCCGGTTCCGCGGGCGATCGCCGTCTCGACGAGGGTGGTCAGCAGGGTCGCGTAGTCCATGCCGGTGACCTCCCACATCTTCGGGTAGGCGGACTTCGTGGTGAAGCCCGGCATGGTGTTGACCTCGTTGATGATCAGCTCATGGTCTTCGGTGACGAAGAAGTCGACGCGGGCCAAGCCCTGGCAGTCCAGCGCCCGGAAGGCTTCGACGGCCATCGCGCGGAGCTTCTCGGTCAGTGCGTCGTCGAGCTTGGCGGGGATGTCGAGCTCGGCGTCGTCGCCGAGGTACTTGGTTTCGAAGTCGTACCAGGCGTCTTCGTCCTCCGACAGCACGCGGATCTCGGCGGGCAGCGAGGCTTCGACGCGGCCGTCGGGGAACTCCAGGACGCCGCACTCGACCTCACGCCCGACGACGGCGGCCTCCACCAGGACCTTCGGGTCGGTCGCGCGGGCGAGTCCGATGGCCGCGTCGAGCTCGGCCCAGTCCGCCACGCGCGAGATCCCGACGGAACTGCCGGCCCGCGACGGCTTGACGAACACGGGCAGCCCGAGCGCGGCCCGGTCCCCTTCATCCAAAGTGGACTGGTCACGGCGGAGGGCGCGGTAGGTCCCGACCGGAAGCCCTTCGGCGGCAAGCAGTTTCTTGGCCGTTTCCTTGTCCATGGCGGCCGCGCTGGCGAGCACGCCGGGCCCGACGTAGGGGATGCCGGCGAGCTCGAGGAGCCCCTGGATGGTGCCGTCCTCGCCGAAGGCGCCGTGCAGGACGGGGAAGACGACGTCGACGTGGGACAGCAGTTCGCTTTCCCGGCCGGGTTCCACCGCGACCAGGCCCTGGCTGGAGGGGTCACCGGCGAGCACGAGCCCCTTGCCGTCGTCCACGGAGGGCAGTTCGCGGCCGCGGATGGCGAGCTGGGCGGAGTCCCCGGAGCCGAGCACCCACCGGCCCTCGCGCGTGATGCCGACCGGGACGGCCTCGAACCGTTCGGGGTCGAGGTGCCCGAGCACGCTGCCGGCGGACAGGCACGAGATGGTGTGCTCGCTGCTGCGCCCGCCGAACACCACGGCCACCCGGATCTTCTCGCTCATGGTGAGCCACCGTACCCGGTGACCTCGCGGAACAGCCCAGCCCCGTGCGACGGGGGACGGCGGCGAGCGGTGAACGCAACCGGTGACGGCCCCGGCACGTCTTGTCCGTCGAGGCCCGTCTCAGCGCAGCAACGCCACCAGCGTCGGCAGAGCCGCCACCAACGCCTCCCGCGCACACCCCGCGTACCCGATCGCCACCCCGAACGCCGACGGCGCTCCGGCGAAGTGCCGCGCCAGCCCATCCAGCCGGATCCCCCGCCGCTCGGCGGAAGCGATCACCGACGCCTCCACTTCGGCCGACGGGAACGGCACCACCAGGTGCGCCCCCGCGTCGTCGCCGCGGACCGGGATGTCCGCGGCCGACAGCGCGCCCGCCAGCAGTGATCGCCTCTCCGCCATCTCGCGGCGCAGTTTGCGCAGGTGACGGCCCAGGTCGCCGTTGCGCGCGAACTCGTACAGCACTCGCTGTCCCGCCGGGGACGGCCGGGTTCCGGTCAGGTCGCGGTACGCCAGCACCGCCGAGGTGATCGCCTCCGGCGCCACCATCCAGCCCGCGCCCAGCGTCGGGGTGAGGATCTTCGACGTCGTCCCCAGGTGCGCCACGACGTCCGGGGCCAGCGACGCCAGCATCGGCAGCGGTGCCACGTCGAACCGCAGCTCGCCGTCGTAGTCGTCCTCGATGACCAGCATCCCCGACGATCGGGCGCGCTCGACCAGCGAGACCCGCCGGGCCGCGCTCAGCCTGCTGCCCATCGGGTACTGGTGCGCCGGCGAGCAGTACACCGCCCGCGCGCCCTCCGGGATCGCGTCCGGCCGCAGCCCTTCGAGGTCCACCGGCACGCCGACCACACGCATGCCCGCGCGCCGGAACGCCTGGACCGCCCGCTGGTAGCCGGGCTCCTCGACGGCGACGACGTCCCCGCGTTCCAGCACCGCCGCGGCCAGCTCCACCACCGCCGCCGTCGTGCCGCCGGTGGCCAGTACCGAACCCGCCGCGAGGCCGCGGTGGCGCAGCAGGTGCTCCGACACCGCCGCGCGGTACTCCGGCAGCCCGGCCCGGTGGGCGCGGACCAGCGGTTCCGGGTCCGCGGCCGCTCGCCACGCGCGGCGCCAGGCCGCCCGGTCCAGCCCCGCCGCCCACGGCGTGCCCGGGCCCAGGTCCAGCAGCGACGGCGTGGCGGCCTCGGGCGTCGGCACGGCGGGCGCGGGGACCTCGGAAGCGGAGAACGACGGTGGGGTCGTCACGTACGTGCCGGAGCCGTGCCGCCCGGCGATCCAGCCTTCGGCGTGCAGCTGCTCGTACGCCGCCGACGTCACCGTGCGGCTGACGCCGAGCCGCCCGGCCAGTGCCCGCGTCGAGGGCAGCCGGTCGCCGCCGCGCAGGTGGCCGCTCGCCGCCGCTTCGCGCAGCGCGTCGGCCAGCTGGACGGCCAGCGGGGTCACCGCCGAACGGTCGAGGCTCACCGGGAGCGCGGTGTCGGACACGGGACCTCCAATCCGGAGTGGACTTCCCAAGTGTACGAGAAGTGGCCGTTTTCCGAGGCCACTGCGGCGGGAGACGCTGGTCGCATGTTGTCGACCACGCCCCGCACCACGCTCGGCCGCAAGAAGCACCGCGCCGTCACCGACCGGTCCGCACTGCACGCGGTCCTCGACGAAGGCCTGATCTGCCACCTCGGGGTGGTCCGCGACGGCGTGCCGCTGGTCCTCCCCACCGGCTACGGCCGCGACGGCGACACGCTCTACCTGCACGGGTCGACCGGCGCGGCCAGCCTCCGCACCGCCGCGCACGGCGTCGACGTCTGCGTGACGGTGACGCTGCTCGACGGCATCGTCTATTCACGCTCGGTCAACAACCACTCGATGAACTACCGCAGCGCCGTCATCCTCGGCCGGGCGAAGCCGGTCCTCGACGCCGAAGCGAAGCTGCACGGCCTGAAGGTGCTCACCGACCACCTCGCACCGGGCTCGTGGGAGCACGCGCGCGAGGTCAACGCCAAGGAGTTCGCCGCGGTGTCGGTGCTCGCGCTGGACCTCGCCGAGGCGTCGGTGAAGATGCGGGCCGAGGGCCCGGACGACGAGCCCGAAGACGTCGAGGCGGACACGGCCTGGGCGGGTGTGCTCCCGGTGCGGACGGTCTACGGCGTGCCCGAGCCGTCCGCAGACCTCTCCCCCGGCTGGACGACCCCGCCGCACGTCACCGCGCGAGCGGCAACCGGACGGTGAACGTGGTCCGGCCGGACCCGGACGCCACCGAGACCGTGCCGCCGTGCGCGGTCACCAGGGACTGGACCACCGACAGCCCGAGCCCGGTGCCGCCGTTGCCGCGGGTGCGGGAGTCGTCGACGCGGAAGAACCGGTCGAAGATCCGCTCCCGGTCCTCCGCCACGATGCCCGGCCCGGTGTCGGTCACCTGCACGACGGCCTCGCCGTCCGAAGCGGTCACCGACACGTGCACCGCCGTCCCGGGCGGGGTGTGCACGGCCGCGTTGGCCAGCAGGTTGTCCAGCACCTGCCGCAGCCGCACCGGGTCGGCGTGCACGAACGCCGCCGAAAGCGCCGAGGTGAGCGGGTGGTCCGGCCGCCCGGCGGCGAACGCGTCCGCCGCGTCACCGGCCAGCTCGGCCAGGTCGAGGCGTTCGGGCCGCAGCGGCGTCTCGGCGGCCCGCGCGTCGAGCCGGGCCAGCAGCAGGAGGTCGTCGACGAGCACGGTCATCCGCGCGGTCTCCTCGCGGATCTTCGCCAGGTGCGCCTCCCGCTCGGCCGGCTCGTTCGCCGCGGCGTAGCGGAAGAGGTCGGCGTACCCGCGGATCGACGTCAGCGGGGTCCGCAGCTCGTGGGAGGCGTCCGCGACGAACCGCCGCAGCCGCTCGGTGGCCGCGGTCTTCGCGGCCAGTGACGTGTCGATGTGGGCCAGCATCACGTTGAACGCCGTCCGCAGCTCGTCGACTTCGGCGCCGCCGCCGGTGCCCGCCGCGCGCACCGGCAGGTCCGGGTTCACGGTGAGGTCGTGGGTGGCGATGTCGTGCGCGGTGCCCGCCATGTCGGCCAGCGGGCGCAGGCCGCGGCGCAGCACCAGCCGTCCCACGACCACCAGCACGGCCAGTGCGAGCGCGAACGCGCCGACCTCGACCCAGACCAGCTGCCGGACCGTGGCGTCGAGGTCCTGCTGCGGCGCCGCCGACAGCAGCACCGAGTCGGTGTCCACCGGGCAGGCGCGCACCCGGTACGGGCCGTCGTCGCGCAGGTAGATGTTCCGGGTGACGTCCCCGCTCACCGCCTCGGCGGCGATCTTCGCCAGCTGCTTGGCATCGCCCGGCAGCCGGCCGCCGGGCTCGGGGACGGCGACTCCGTCCTGCACTTTGTAGAGCGCCGAGTACCACGAGTACACCGACTGCGGCGAGCCGTGCGTTTCGCGCAGCAGCGGCAGCTGGGTGTTCTGGCTCTTGGACAGCTGCTCGTCCAGCCGCCGGTCGAGGTAGCCGTGCATGATCCCGACCGTCGTGACGCCCACGGCCGCGAACACCACCAGCGCGAGCGCGCCGAGGCCGAGGGTGATCCGGGTGCCCAGCCGGGTGCGCTGCCAGGCGCCGTACCACCGGGTGAAGAGGCCCTTCACCGGTGCGCCTGCCGCACGACGTACCCGACGCCGCGGACGGTGTGGATCAGCGGTTCGCCGTCACCCGCGTCGACCTTGCGCCGCAGGTGCGAGATCACCAGTTCGACCACATTGGACCGGCCGCCGAAGTCGTACTCCCAGACGTGGTCGAGGATCTGCGCCTTGGTCAGCACCGCGGGCGAGCGGCGCATGAGGTAGCGCAGCAGCTCGTACTCGGTCGGGGTCAGCTCGGCCAGGACGTCGCCGCGGCGGACCTCGCGGGTGTCCTCGTCCAGGGTGAGGTCGCCGACGCGCAGCACGGCCCCGCGGGCCTCGGGCTGGTGCGCGACCCCGGCGCTGCGCCGCAGCACCGCCCGCAGCCGCGCCATCAGCTCCTCGACCGAGAACGGCTTGACGAGGTAGTCGTCACCCCCGCGGGTGAGCCCGGCGATCCGGTCGGCCGTCGCGTCCTTGGCCGTGAGGAACACCACGGGCACCGCGTTGCCGCCCGCCCGCAGCCGGTCGAGCACGGTGAAGCCGTCGAAGTCGGGCAGCATCAGGTCGAGCACGACGATGTCCGGCCCGAACTCCGCGGCCCGGCTCAGCGCGGCCTGCCCGGTGCCGGCCGTGACCGCCTGCCAGCCCTCGTACCGGGCGACGGTGGCGACGAGGTCGGCGATGTGCGGCTCGTCGTCGACGACGAGCAGGCGCACGGGGTCGGGAGTCTGCACCCCTGCATCTTCTCCCCCGCGTGCGCGGCGGGCGAGGCGGCGCCCGCGGCCGACAGGATTCCGACAGCCGGTACCCAGACTCGCCACAGCCTGCGTGGCGAGGCTGACCTTCGTGAACCGAACCGAAGGGGGATCCGTGTGACCACCATGACGCAGACCGCCGAGGCCGCGCGCCCGGCGATCCGCCCCCGGATCGCCGCGAAATCCGGCCTTTTCCTCTTCCTCGGCGCCAACGTGGCCGCCGTCACCGTCCTGTTCGTGCAGGCCGGGGTGTCGCAGAACGTGCTGATCACGATCGGCAGGCTGGCCGGCCTCTACGGCGCGCTGGCGATGGCGTTCCAGCTGCTGCTGGTGGCCCGGCTGCCCTGGCTGGACCGGCGGCTCGGGATGGACCGGCTGACCACCTGGCACCGCTGGACCGGCTTCACGATCCTTTGGACGCTGCTGGCGCACCTGGTGTTCATCACCATGGGCTACGCGGAGGTCTCGGACAAGGGCGTCGTCGACGAGCTGGTCGAGATGGCCGACACGCTCGAAGGGATCCTGCGGGCGCTGGTCGCCTTCGCGGTGATCCTCATCGTCGGGGCCGCTTCGGCGAAGTTCGCGCGCAAGCGGCTGGCCTACGAGACGTGGCACTTCATCCACCTCTACACCTACGCCGCGGTGCTGCTGGCCTTCACCCACCAGATCGCGCTGGGCCAGTCGTTCGCCGGCTCGGAACCGGCGAAGGCGTACTGGTGGACGCTGTGGCTCGGGGCCGGCGCGGCCGTGCTCGCCGGGCGGGTCGTGCTGCCGCTGTGGCGGAACCTGCGCCACCAGCTGCGGGTCACGGCGGTGGTGTCCGAGTCACCGGACGTCGTTTCGGTGTACATGTCCGGCAAGCACCTGGACAAGATGCCGGCCAAGGCGGGGCAGTTCTTCCTGTGGCGGTTCCTGACCAAAGACCGGTGGTGGCAGGCCAATCCCTTCTCCCTGTCGGCCGCGCCCGACGGCCGTTCCCTGCGGCTGACGGCGAAGGCGCTCGGGGACTCCAGCGCCGGGCTGCGCAACCTGCGCGTCGGGACGCGCGTGTTCGCCGAAGGCCCGTACGGCGCCTTCACGACGATCCACCAGCGGCGGCCCAACGCGCTGCTCGTCGCGGGCGGGGTCGGGATCACGCCGATCCGCGCGCTGCTGGAGGACATCGACGGCCATGTCGTCGTGCTGTACCGGGTGCGGTCGCAGGCGGACGCGGTGCTGCTGCCGGAGCTGAACGAGCTGGCCAAGGCCCGCGGCGCCAGCGTCAGCGTCCTCACCGGACCGGACCAGGCGGTCGGGCCGCGCGGGGTGATGCTCGGGCCGGCGAACCTGCACATGATGGTGCCGGACGTGCACGAGCGGGACGTGTTCGTCTGCGGCCCGCCGGGGATGACGTCCGCGGTGCTGCGCAGCCTGCGCGAGCTGCGCGTGCCGGGTTCCCAGGTCCACGCCGAACGTTTCAGCCTCGCGGCCTAGGGGGATTGCTGTGAAGAAGACCATTTTCGTCGTCGCGCTGTCCATCGCCGGGTTCATCGCCGTCTGGCGGTTCGAGCCGGGGCCGGTGCACAACACCGCCGCCGTCGCCCAGGCGCCGCCGCCGGCGGCCACCGCACCGTCCACACCGGTCACTTCGGCGGCCCCGACGAGCACACCGGCGGCTCCGGCCACTTCGTCCGGTCCGGCACCGTCCACTTCGGAGGTTCCGTCGTCCAGGGACACCGCGGGCGAGACCGTGACGACGAAGGGCAGCGCCGAGTCGAGCCGCTACGGCACCGTGCAGGTGCAGGTGACGTTCACCGGCGCCCGGCTCACCGCCATCACCCTGCTGCAGGCCCCGGACGGCGGCCGCTCGCTCACCGCCCTCCCGAAGCTGCAGGAAGAGGCGATCAAGGCGCAGAGCGCCGACATCGACACGGTGACCGGCGCCACCGAGACCAGCGAGTCCTACAAGACGTCCCTGCAGGCCGCGATCGACGCGAGGGGTAACCGATGACGAACCGGGTCGAACAGGTCATGGGGCTGCCGATCTCGCTGGACCTGCGGGACGAGGACGACTTCACCGAGGTCGTCGACGACGTCTTCGCGTGGTTCCGGGACGTCGACGCCCGGTTCAGCCCGTTCCGGGAGGACAGCGAGGTCAGCCGGTACGACCGCGGCGAGCTGACGGCCGCCGAGCTGAGCGACGACCTGATCGAGGTGCTGGAGCTGTGCGCGTACTACGAGCAGCTTTCCGGCGGCGCGTTCCGCGCGCGGCTGCCGGGCCGCGGCCTCGACCCGTGCGCGGTGGTGAAGGGCTGGGCGGTGCAGCGCGCGGCCGAGATGCTGAAGGCCGAAGGCGCGACGACGTTCTGCCTCAACGCCGGCGGCGACGTCGTCACCGCGGGCGAGCCGGAGCCGGGCCGTCCGTGGCGGGTCGGGGTGCGCCACCCCGAGCAGCCGCTGGCCGTGTGCGCGGTCCTGGAGTCCCGCAACGGCGCGATCGCGACCTCGGCGGCGTACGAGCGCGGCTCGCACATCCTCGACGGCCGGTCCGGGACACCGGCGACCGGACTGATGAGCGTCACCGTCGTGGCCGGCGACCTGGTGACGGCGGACGCGCTGGCCACGGCGGCGTTCGCGATGGGAACCGAGGGCATCACCTGGGCGGCCGACCGGCCGGACTGCGAGATCCTCATCGTCGACGACAGCCGCCGGGTGCACCGGACGGCCGGGCTGGCACTGGCGTCCTAAATCGGTTCGCTCTCTCCGCGGGGCTGGGCCAGACTCGGGCCCAGCCGACTTTTCGAGGAGTGCCATGCCGTCGTCCGTGCTGAACGTGTCCGTGGACTGCGCCGACCCGTACACGCTCTGCCAGTTCTGGAGCCAGGTGACCGGGAAGCCGATCCCGGACGAGGACCAGCCGGGCGACGACGAAGTCGGCTTCGAGCTGAACGACGGAACGAACCTGCTCTTCCTGCGCGTGCCCGAGCCGAAGACGGTGAAGAACCGGCTCCACCTGTGCCTGCAGCCGGACATCCCGCGCGACGAGGAGGTCGCACGGCTCCTGGGCCTCGGCGCGACGCTGGTGAACGACCTCCGCAAGCCGGACGGCACGGGCTGGGCGGTGCTCGCCGACCCCGAAGGCAACGAGTTCTGCGTGCTGCGCAGCGCGGCCGAGCGCGCGGCGGTGTCATAACGTCGTGACGGACTCGTTCGCGGTCACCAAGGCCGACCGGGACGAACGCGCGGTCCTGCACGCGGCGTCGCCGGACCACGCCTTCGCGCGGTTCGCCGAGGATCCGGCGCACCTGAGCGGGGTGGTGCGGTTCGACCGGCCTCGCCGACGCGGCGGGTGCCTCGATCGGCGCTGGGCGGCGCTGCTCGACGAGGCCACCGGCGAGTGGCGGCTGGCGGCGACCTACACGCTCCAGGCGGTCAAAGGCGGCTGAATAGGGTGGCCGCATGCCTTTGATCGCCCTCGCCTCCCTCGGCGGCACCATCTCGATGGCCCCGGACAGCGGCGGCGGGGCCGTCCCGCGGCTCGGCGCGGCCGACCTGCTCGGCGGGCTCGGCGACCTGCCGATGGACGTCCTGGCCGAGACGCTGGCCGGGATCGGCAGCGCGTCGCTGGACTTCGCGACGCTGCTGCGCTGCCGCGAATGGGGCCTGCGCCAGGACGCCGACGGGTTTGTAGTCGTCCAGGGCACGGACACCCTCGAGGAAACGGCGTACTTCCTGGACCTGCACTGGCCCTCGGACGTCCCGGTGGTGGTCACCGGCGCGATGCGCAACGCCGGGCTGTTCAGCCCGGACGGCCCGGCGAACCTGCGCAACGCGCTCACCGTCGCGGCCGATCCGCGCAGCCGCGGCCGGGGCGTGCTGGTCACGCTCAACGACGACGTCCACGCGGCCCGCTGGGTGCGGAAGGCGCACTCGAGCCACTTGGACGCGTTCTCCTCGGCACCGGCCGGGCCGCTGGGCATGGTCGTCGAGCACGCGGTGCACTGGTTCCACCCGTCCCCGCCGCGGCTGCCGTCCTTCGACGGCGGCGGCTTCGACGGCCTGGTCCCGATCGTGGAAACCGGTCTCGACGACTCGGGCGCGTTCCTGGAGCACACGGCTTCGCAGCCGGATGTGCGCGGCGTGGTGATCGCCGCGACGGGGGTGGGCCACGTCTCGGGCGGCACGGCGGACGTGATCGCGCGGCTGGTGCCGTCCCTGCCCGTGGTCGTCGCCTCGCGGACGGGCGCCGGGCCGACGCTGCGCTCGACGTACGGTTTCCACGGCTCGGAGTCGAGCCTGATCGCGCTGGGCGCGACGATGGCGGGCTGGCTGAACGCGCGGAAGGCGCGGATCCTGCTGCACACGCTGCTGGCCGCGGGTGCGGACCGCTCCCGGATCGAGCAGGGGTTCCGGGCCCGCGGCGACCTGGACTGATCAGCCGGGGAGCGGGCCGTCGACCGGGTCCAGGTGGTACGGGCGCATCGCGCGGCCGGCGTCGCGGTAGACGTGGATCGAGACGGCCGGGTCCGGGCCGTCGTTGCGGACCTCGTGCACGTACCCGGGGCCGAACACCCGCGACTGCCCGGCGGACAGGGCGTGCAGCTCGGTGACCGCGCGGCCGCCCGGCGCCCGGCGGGCCACGGCCTCGGTGAGGTGGCCGCCGACCACGGTGAACGCGCCGCTGGCGAAGGCGTGGTCGTGCAGGTCGGTGCGCTGGCCGGGGAGCCAGCTCATCAGCCACACCTCCTCCCGCTCGTCCTTCGACACCAGCGTCGCGAAGCGCTCGTCGGGGTCGTAGCGCAGCAGGTGGCGCCAGCGGTCGCGGTCGGCGGCGACCTCGAGGGCGACGCGCACCGGGTGGCGCAGGGCGGGGTTTTCGGGACGCAGCAGGGTGTTGTCCGGAACGGCGAACATGAGGGTCCTCACGCAGAAGATAGGGGTGTCGAGCTGGGCCGGGGCTGGGTTCACCGACAACAGCGACACGCGCGCACGGCGGAGCGGAGGCCGGTGCGGCCCCTCGACTCGGACATGGCGTACGCGAACATGCGACAAGCGTCGCAGTCGCGTCCTTCCCGGTCAAGCCGTCCCAAGGATCAGGACCACTCGTGTTTCTGCGACCGGCCGAGCAGCTCGGCACCGGCCCGGCGCGGGTCGACGCCTTCGTGGCAGACGCGGTGCATGGCGTCGGTGATCGGCATGTCGACACCGAGGCTCATGGCGAGCGCCCGGATCGACGAGCACGACATGACGCCCTCGGCGACCTGCCCGCCGGCCGCCGCCTGCGCCTGTTCGAGCGTCTCGCCACGGCCGAGGCGTTCGCCGAAGGTGCGGTTGCGCGAAAGCGGCGAAGAGCAGGTGGCGACCAGGTCGCCGACGCCGGCGAGCCCGGCGAAGGTGAGTGGGTCGGCGCCCAGCTTCGCGCCGAGCCGGGCCATTTCGGCCAGGCCGCGGGTGATGAGCGTCGCCATCGTGTTGGTGCCGAGGCCGAGGCCCGCGGCCATCCCGGTGCTGAGCGCGATGACGTTCTTGCAGGCCCCGCCGAGCTCGCAGCCGACGACGTCGGTGTTGGTGTACGGGCGGAAGTAGGAGTTGGCGCAGGCGCGCTGGATCGCGACGGCGCGTTCGTGGTCGGCGCAGGCGAGCACAGAGGCCGACGGCTGCCCGGCGGCGATCTCCTTGGCCAGGTTCGGCCCGGTGACGACGACGACCTCGCCTCCGTCGATGCCGACGATCTCGCCGATCACCTCGCTCATCCGCTTGAGCGTGCCGAGCTCGACACCCTTGGCGAGGCTGACGAGGATCGCGTCGTCCGGCAGCAGCTCGCGCCACGCGGTCAGGTTGGCCCGCAGGCTCTGGCTGGGCACGGCGAGGACGACGGCTTCGGCTGCTCCGAGGGCCTTCGCCGGGTCGCTGGTCGCGGTGATGTTCGGCGGCAGGGTGACACCGGGCAGGTAGGCGCTGTTGGTGTGCCGGTCCCGGATGTCCTCGGCGACCTGGTCCCGGCGCGCCCAGACGGTGACGTCCCGGCCGGCGTCGCCGAGCACCTTGGCGAAGGCGGTGCCCCACGAGCCGGCCCCGAGCACGGTGACCCGCTGCACGTCGGCGCGCATCAGACGGGATCCCCCGGCTTGGCCGACGGCGGTTCCTCGTGCCGGATTCCGGCGAGGAGCCGGGTCACCTCGTCCATCATGACCTTGGTGACCTCGCGCAGTTTCGTGGCGCTGCGGGTGTTGCCGCCGCGGTAGGCGGACAGGTCGAGCGGGTCGCCGACGGAGTGGGTGATCGTCTTGCGCGGGAAAGGCGTGAACTTCTTCGTGTAGCCGTTGAAGATCTGGCTGGTCCCCCACCGGGCGATGGGGATGACGGGAACGTCGTTCTGCAGCGCGAGCCGGGCGGCGCCGGTGAAGGACTCCTTCGGCCACCCGGCGGGATCCTTGGTGATGGTGCCCTCGGGGTAGATGACGACGATCTTCCCCTCTTCGAGGGCCTGGTGAGCGGCTTTGAGACTGTCCCCGGCGGCGGCCGACCCCCGCGAGACGGGGATCTGCCCGGACCCCCCGACGATCGGCCCGAGCACCGGCGCGCGCAGCAGGCTCTCCTTGAAGAGGAACCGCGGAACCCGCTTCTGCCGGTGCACGAAGACGGCGTCGACGACGGGATCGAGGTGCGAGATGTGGTTCATGACGAGCAGAGCGGGCCCCTGCCGCGGAATCTTTTCGGCGCCGACGTAGACCCGCCGCCCGATACCGGTGAGCGGGTAGAACAGTGCGGCGGCCAAGCCCACCCAGAAGCCGCCCTTCTCACGCCGGGCCACGATCTCCTCCTCCACACGACGGGTCGGGCCTTGATCCTGCCGCGCCGGGCTCGGGCGGGTCCAGGGAGGGTCCGGTTGGGTGGGGTGGGCGGGTGGGTTGACCAGGCCGGGGGTGCTTCGGCTGTCCGGTCCGGTCGGCGTTTGCGGGGTCGCGGGTCGGCGGCGGGGCCAAGTCGCGGCTGCTCGCGGGCGGGATCGGGCCGGGTCTTCGGTCGGGACCCACTGGTTACCCGGGCCCGGCCCGGCAACGGCGGCCCGAACCCACCACCGAGCACCTCGCTCCGCTGGTCGAGCCCCCATAGCCCGCACACCCCGGCCCTTGCCAGAGGAAGCAGCCCGCTAGTCGACTACCGGACCACAAAACGCCGGCAGACCAGGCCGCGACACTTCCGTCGGCGCCGGCGGAGGCGCGGTCGCGGTTGCGGTTGCGGTTGCCGATTCTCCCGGGAGGAGGTCTTGATCGCCTGGCCGGGGCCCGCGGGCCCGGGCGTCGCTGCGGGCCTTCGCGGCCGAGGCCGGCCGGTCTCGACGATCAGCCGGGAACTGGTCTACCGAGCCTTTCCCTGCGCGCCTGGCGTGGGTTGTGACGGGCGGTCGCTGGGTGGCTGTGCACCCAGGCGGATCGGCGCAGTGCGGGCCGGGCACCACCCCCACCCGACACAGAGCCCGCCCTCCCAAGGGGGCCACCATCCCCCAACGGGGCACCCCCGATTTCGACGCTATCGCCCCCACCCGACAAACCCCCGCCCCGAACCCCCACCACCCAGAACCTGTCCACAACACCCGTCACCTGTGGACAACCCACCCCGGCCCGCCACCGGCAGCGCCGCTTTCGGGTAAAGATGGACACGTGGACGTGGATCTGATCGTGCCGATGAAACACCCCCGCGACGGCAAGTCGCGGCTTCGTGGTGCCGTCGAGGCGGATCGGCACCCCGGGCTGGTCCTCGCCCTGGCCAAGGACACCCTCGCGGCCGTCACCGCCAGCGCCGAGGTCAGGCGCGTCCTGCTCGTCGCCGCCGATCCGCGGGCCGTCGCGGAGCTGGGCGAACTCGGGGTCGAGATCGTCGAAGAACCCGCCGAGAAGACCCTCAACGCCGCCTTCCGCCACGGCGAAGCCCTGCTCAGAGCCGACGATCCGGACGCCGTCGTCGGCGCGCTCCAAGCCGACCTCCCCGCCCTCCGCGCCGGCGACCTCACCACCGCACTGGCCGAAGCCGAAGCCCTGGCCGCAGCCGCAGCCGCAGCTCAAAGCGCAGCCGCAGCCCAAAGCCCAGCCGCAGGCCCAGCCCACAACGCAGCCCGCCGAGCCTTCGTAGCCGATCGCCAAGGCACCGGCACCACCCTCCTCCTGGCCGCCCCCGGCGAACCGCTCGACCCCCGCTTCGGCCCCGCCTCCGCACGCCTCCACGCCGCCTCCGGGGCGATCGCCCTCTCCGCCCCCCTCCCCACCCTCCGCAGCGACGTCGACACCCCGGATGATCTCGCCCACGTCCGCGCCCTCGGTGTCGGAAAACACACCGCAGCCTTCCTCCGGGAACCGTGTGCCCTCCCGCACTGAGCTGTTCATCCGACCTTCACCGCGGCCTGCGCAATTCCGCCCCGCGTAGTGAAGAATGGGTGCCGTGAGCACAGACGACGGCGGCACGCCCGCACCGCGGAGGCGAAGGAACCCGGCCAGTGAATCCGCCGATGCGGCGAAGAAGCCGGCCACGGCGAAAAAGGTGCCGTCGAAGTCCACCGCGCGCGACACCGCCGCCCGTGCCAACGCCGGCAAGGCGCGCACCCGCAAGACCACCGCCGCGGCCGCGACCTCGGCCACGACGCGCCGCCGCAGCGCCACGCAGGGCAACGCCCGCAACGCCGAGGAGTTCCGGGCCGTCCCGTCCGCGCCGCCCGCCGTCACCGTCGCGCCGACCGCCGTCGAGACGCTGCCCGACGACCGGTACTTCAACCGCGAGCTCTCGTGGCAGGACTTCAACGCCCGCGTGCTCGCGCTGGCCGAGGACGAGTCGCAGCCGCTGCTGGAGCGGGCGAAGTTCCTCGCCATCTTCGCGTCCAATCTGGACGAGTTCTACATGGTCCGCGTCGCCGGCCTGAAGCGCCGCGACGAGACCGGCCTGCTGGTCCGCAGCGCGGACGGGCTCACCCCGCGCGAGCAGCTCGGCTACATTGCCAAGCGCAACCAGGACCTCGTCGAGCGGCAGACCGGCGCCTTCGAGAAGCACCTGCGCCCGCAGCTGGCCGAGCAGGACATCCACATCGTCGGCTGGGCCGACCTGACCGGCGCCGACCAGCTCCGGCTGTCCAGCTACTTCTCCGAGCAGATCTTCCCGGTCCTGACGCCGCTGGCCGTGGACCCGGCGCACCCGTTCCCGTACATTTCGGGCCTTTCCCTCAACCTCGCGGTGACGGTCCGCGACCCGGAAGGCGGCACCGAGCGCTTCGCCAGGGTCAAGGTGCCGAGCAACGTGCCGCGCCTGATGCGCGTCGAGACCGAGCGCACCAGCCGGACGGCGACGTTCCTCCCCCTCGAGGAGCTGATCGCCGCGCACCTCGGCGAGCTGTTCACCGGCATGGACGTCACCGAGCACCACGTCTTCCGCGTCACCCGCAACGCCGACTTCGAGGTCGACGAAGACCGTGACGAAGACCTCCTGCAGGCCCTCGAGCGCGAACTGGCGCAGCGCCGGTTCGGCCCGCCGGTGCGCCTCGAGGTCGCCCAGGACATGAGCGAGCACATGCTCGAGCTGCTGCTGCGCGAGCTGGACGTCGACCCGGCGGACGTGGTCGAGGTGCCCGGCCTGCTCGACCTGACCTGCCTGCACCAGCTGTCCGCTGTGGACCGCAAGGAGCTGAAGGACCGGCCGTTCGTCCCGGCGACGCACCCGGCGTTCGGCGAGCGCGAGACGCCGAAGAGCGTGTTCGCGACGCTGCGCGAGGGTGACGTGCTGGTGCACCACCCGTACGACTCGTTCTCGACCAGCGTGCAGCGGTTCATCGAGCAGGCGGCGGCCGACCCGAAGGTCCTCGCGATCAAGCAGACCCTCTACCGGACCTCGGGTGACTCCCCGATCGTCGACGCCCTGATCGACGCCGCCGAGGCCGGCAAGCAGGTCGTCGCGCTGGTGGAGATCAAGGCGCGCTTCGACGAGCAGGCGAACATCACCTGGGCGCGGACGCTGGAGCGCGCGGGCGTGCACGTCGTCTACGGCCTGGTCGGGCTGAAGACGCACTGCAAGGTGTCGATGATCGTGCGCCAGGAGGGCTCGACCATCCGCCGCTACTGCCACATCGGCACCGGCAACTACAACCCGAAGACAGCCCGGCTCTACGAGGACATCGGCCTGTTCACCGCCGACCCGAGCATCGGCGCGGACGTCACCGACCTGTTCAACGTCCTCACCGGCTACTCGCGGCAGGACACCTACCGCACGATCCTGACCTCGCCGCACGGCATCCGCCGCGGCATCGTGCGCGCGATCGGCGAAGAGATCGAGCTGGCGCGGGCCGGGCAGGCCGCCGGGATCCGGATCAAGTGCAACTCACTGGTCGACGAGCAGGTCATCGACGCGCTCTACCACGCCTCCCAGGCCGGCGTGCCAGTCGAGATCGTGGTGCGCGGGATCTGCACGCTCAAGCCCGGCGTCGAGGGGCTGTCGGAGAACATCCACGTCCGGTCGATCCTCGGCCGGTTCCTGGAGCACTCGCGGATCTTCAACTTCCGCGCCGGCGGCACGCACTGGATCGGCAGCGCGGACATGATGCACCGCAACCTGGACCGCCGGATCGAGGCGCTGGTCCGCGTCAAGGACCCGAAGCTGACCGCCCAGCTCGACAACATCTTCGACTCGGCGCTCGACCCGGAGACCCGGTGCTGGGTGCTGACCGAGAGCGGCGAGTGGTCGCCGTCCCCGGCCGAAGGCTCGCGCGTGCGTGACCACCAGCTGGAACTGGCGAAGCTGCACGGGGCCGCCGGATGACCCAGGAGGTACGGGCGGCCGGCGCGGTGCTGTGGCGCGTCGCCGGGGGCACGACCGAGGTCGCGCTGGTCCACCGCCCGCGGTACGACGACTGGTCGTTGCCGAAGGGGAAGCTCGACGCGGGCGAGACGATCGCCGAGGCCGCCGTCCGGGAAGTCCGGGAGGAGACCGGGTTCACCGCGGTCCTGGGCCGCTACCTGGCCCGGTCGGCGTACCCGGTGCCGTCCCGGAACGGCTCCGGGACGGTGCCGAAGACGGTCGACTACTTCGCCGCGGAAGCGGTTTCCGGCGAGTTCGCGGCGAACGACGAGGTCGACGAGCTGCGCTGGCTGGAGCCGACGGCGGCGGAGAAGCTGCTCACGCGCCCGGAAGACGTCCGGGTGCTGCGGGCGTTCTGCGAACTCCCGGTGGGCCTGACGACGCTGGTGCTGGTGCGCCACGCGAAGGCGGGCAAGCGCGACGAGTGGTCCGGCGACGACGACCTCCGGCCGCTGTCGGAGGCGGGCTCGCGCCAGGCGGCGGCGCTGCGCCGGGTGCTGGCGCTGTTCGGCCCGGACCGGGTGCTCTCGGCGCCGCGGCTGCGGTGCGTCCAGACCGTCCACGGAGTGGCGGAGGACCTCGAGGCCGAGGTCCGGCACGAACCGCTGTTCTCGGAGGAGGGCTACTGGCCGGACCCGGTCCTCGGCGTGGCGCGGCTGCTGGCGGTGGCCGGGGACGGCGGGACACCGGTCGTGTGCAGCCAGGGCGGGGTGATCCCGGACCTGGTGAGCGCGCTCGCCGACCGCGACGGGGTCGAGCTTTCGGCGGCGCGCGGCGGGGTGGTGCCGAGCAAGAAGGGCTCGTTCTGGGTGTTGTCGTTCCGGCCGCCGACCGGCACCGAAGGCCCGGTGCTGCTGGCGGCGGACTACCACCCGAGCGCCCTGCCCGCTCCTTCCCCCAGCCGGTCCTGAGCGGCCGGCGCTCCGGGTAGCGCCCCTGTCACGACGAGACAGCGCCGTGACAGTCGATCTTGGTGTACTTGCTCAGGGTCCCGCTGGGCTGCGCCGGGCTAGGGGTACGGCGCATCCCCGGGCGAGGGGGTTTCTGTCGGCACCGTGGCCAGCAGGGCCTGGACTTCCGCGGCGCGGGGGTCGCCGAGGCGCTGGCTGACGGTCAGCGCCTCGGCCCAGTGGCCGCCCGCCTCGGCCGCGCGGCCGGTGCGGTGCTTCAGCCGGCCGAGGGTGATCTGGACGTCGATCGTGCCGTAGTCGGCGTTCAGCTCCTTGAGCTCGGCGAGCGCGTCGAGCCCGGCCCGCTCCGCTTCGTCGTGGCGGCCGGCGCCTTCGAGGGCCTCGGCGACGTTCCCCAGCGCCAGCGCCGCGTGGTAGCGGTCGCCGAGTTCGGCGAAGGCTTCGTGGGCCGCCTGGGCGGCTTCGGCGGCGTGGTCGTAGTCGCGCAGGCCGATGCGGCTGGCGCTGACGTTGAGCAGCGCGTGCGGCACGAAGGTGCGCTGGCCGTGCTCGCGCGCGAGGTCGACGGCTTTGAGGGCGTAGCGCTCGGCTTCGGCGAACTCGGCGCGGACGTAGTAGGCACCGGCGAGGTTGGACAGGATCGCCACCGTCAGCGTGGTGCCGTCGCCGCCTTCGGATGCGGCGCGCGCTTCCTCCAGCGCTTCGATCGCCAGGTCGGACTGCAGGGTGCGCAGGTAGGCCGAGCCGAGGTTGTTGGCGCTGTACTGCAGGCCCGTCCCGTCGCCGGCGTCGCGCGTGGCGGCGACGGCCGCGCGGGCGGTGGTGATCCAGTCGTCGCGGTCGTGGCGCTCGGCGAAGAACCCGCGCAGCAGCCAGGCGAGTTTCCAGGCGTGCGCGGTCCAGCCGTGCCCGGCGGCGATCCCGACGAGCGCGGTGAGGGCCTGGCGTTCGGTGGTGTACCAGGCGATCGTCTGCTCGTGCTGTGCGAAGCGGACGGCGGGCAGCGGCGGCGGGTCGAGCGTGATGTCCTCGGTGAGCAGGTCGGGGCGGACCAGCTTGTTCGCTTCGGCGACGCTGGCGAGGTACCAGTCGACGAGCCGGCGCAGCGCCTCCGCGCGCTCGGCCGCCGTCGTTTCGGTTTCGACGAGCTCGCCCGCGTAGACGCGCAGGAGGTCGTGGAACTGGTAGCGGTCGGTGCCGGGCTGGTTGAGCAGGTGGGCGGCGGCGAGCTGGTCGGCGAGCTCGCGTGCTTCGCGCAGGTCGGCGCCGGCGAGCGCGGCGGCCGAGGCGAGGCTGAAGCCGTGGCCGGGGTGCAGGCCGAGCAGCCGGAAGAAGCGGGCGGCGGCCGGGCGCAGGGCCTTGTAGGACCAGGAGAACGCGGCACGGAGATCGGTGCCGGCGTCCTGCGGGTCGCGCAGGGTGTCGAGCCGCAGCCGCTGGTCCCGGAGTTCTTCGACGATGCCGGCGAGCGAGACGCCGGAGAACCGGGAAGCGCGCTCCCCGGCCAGCGCCAGTGCCAGCGGCAGGCGGCCGCAGAGCTGGACGAGTTCGGCGACGGCGTCGGGTTCGGCGGCGAGGCGCTGCGGCCCGACACTGCCGGCGAGCAGCGCGGCCGCGTCGCGGTCGTCGAAGGAACGCAGGGCGATGCGCCGGGCGCCGTCGCGGGCGACGAGGCCGCGCAGCTGGTTCCGGCTGGTCACGACGACGAGGTTGCCCGGTCCGGGCAGGAGCGGACGGACCTGGTCGGCGTCGCGGGCGTTGTCGAGCAGCATCAGGGTGCGGCTGCCCGCCAGCCTGCTGCGCAGCAGCGCCGAGCGTTCCTCCACAGTGGAGGGCAGGGTCTCGGCCGGGACGCCGAGCGCGCGCAGGAAGCCGGCCAGCGCGGCGCCGGGGGTGACCGGGGTGTCGGCGGAGTGGCCGCGCAGGTCGAGGAACAGCTGGCCGCCGGGGAAGCGCTCGCGGACGCGGTGTGACCAGTGCACGGCCAGCGACGTCTTCCCGACACCGGCGGTGCCCTCGATGACGACGATGCCGGACGCGCCCCCGGGCGGCAGCCGGTCGAGTTCGGCGAGCTCGGGACCCCGGCCGGTGAAGCCGGCGACGTCGAAGGGCAGCTGCCGCGGCACGGTGTGGACAGCCGGATCGGCGTCGGCGGCGAGCAGTTCGGCGTGCAGCCGGCGGAGGTCTTCGCCCGGTTCGACGCCCAGTTCGTCGGCCAGCAACGCCCGCAGCCCGGCGTAGCGCGCGAGGGCTTCGGCCCGGCGCCCGGACCGGGCGAGGGCGCGCACCAGCCGTTCCCACAGCGATTCCCGCAGCGGGTGCTGGGCGACGAGATCGGTGAGCTCGGCGACGAGCCGCGCGTCGGGGACGAGCCCGGTGTCGAGGTCGATGCGCTGTTCGACGGCGAAGAGGTACCGCTCGGTCAGCAGCGGTCCCCACTCGGCGGACAGCGCCGGGGACCCGACGCCTTCGAGGGGAACCCCACCCCATCCGTCGAGCGCGGCGGTGAGCAGTTCCCGCCGCCGGGCGGGTTCCGTGGCGGCGGCGGCCTGGTCGAGGGTGTGCAGGAACCGCAGCGCGTCCACCCGGGACGGGTCGACGACCAGCCGGTACCCGTCCGGTTCGGTGACGACGGAGTCTTCGCCGCACAGCCGGCGCAGGCGCATGACGTAGGTCTGCAGGCTGCCCCGGATGTGCGCGGGCGGGGTTTCCCCCCAGACACCCCGGGCGAGGGCATCGATGGAGACGAGCCGCCCGGCGGCGAGGGCGAGGGTGGCGAGCAGCGCGCGCTGGCGCGAACTGGTCAGCACGACCGGCGCACCGTCGACGAGCACCTGAAACGGGCCGAGCAGCCGGATGTCGATGGTGGTCGCCCCCAGGTTCGCCTCGCACCGCCGGCCCCGCCGGACGCGGGCCCGAGGAACGCAGCGTGGCACCACTCGGCCGGGCGCTCAAGCAACTTTGCGAAATTGGGCGGAACCGGTTGCGGGGGCGGGGTTGGGCCGGCCGGGTGACGCGGGTGCCCGGTCGGAAGCCAGGCGCCGGCAGTGGGTGACTTCCCACCCGCCGGCCGGCTTCCCAGCCACCGCAGCCGAGGGCTCACGTATGTGGCGAACCAACTCCCGCCCCCGGACACCTCGCCGGACTCGCGCGCCCGCCTACCTGCAGGGTCGGCTGGCGTACCCGGACAGTCGGCCCGCGTACTCGGACGGTCGGATGAGGTGCGCAGGCAACGGGGTTCGTGCACCCGAGACAGGATCGCTTGCACCGCCGGTCGATTCGCCCACGCCGCAACCCGATCCGCGACCGACCGTCCGGGTACGCCAACTGACCGCCCAGGTACGCAAGCCGGCCATTCCCGCACACCGGCCGACCGTCCGGGTACGCGAGCCAACGGTCCCGGCACATCGGCCGACCGCCCAGGTACGCGAGCCGACCGCCCAGGTGCGTCAACCGACCATTCCCGCACACCGACCGACCGTCCGGGCACGCGAGCCGACCGTCCCGGTACATCGGCCGACCGCCCAGGTGCGCGAGCCGACCGCCCAGGTGCGCGAGCCGACCGTCCAGGTGCGTCAACCGACCATTCCCGTGCGGCGGCCGACCGTTCGGGTGCGCGAGCCGACTGTCCCGGTGCGGCAGCCGACTGCCCGGGCACGCGAGCCGGTGCGCGGGGCGGCCGGCTGGATGCGCCCACCGCCCCCTCGGGCGCGCGGCCTACTTCCTCGGCAGGGCCCGGACATGCGGCAGGGCCCCACGCAAGTCGCGCGGGGCCCTGCCGGAAAGCTGCTCGTCGAGCAGGGGGTCGCCCCAAGGGGGTCCCCCGGATTTCACGTTACCGCAGGGGTACGACAGTTTCGGGCGATCAGTCCTTCTTCGCCGCGGTCGAGGTGCGCCTCGCCGGGGCCTTGCGGGCCGTGGTCGTCTTGGCGGCCGGGGCCTTCGCCGCCGGGGCCTTCGCGGCCGCGGTCGTCTTGGCGGCTGCGGTCTTCGCCGCGGTCGTCGCCTTCGCCGCCGTCGACTTCGCGGCCGTGGCCGTCTTCGCCGCCGCCGTCTTCGTCGCCGTGGCGGCCTTCGCTGCCGTCGACTTCGCCGCCGTGGTTGTGGCCGGCTTGGCCGCCGTCGTCCGCGAACGGGTTGTCGCCGGCTTGGCCGCGGTCGTCTTCGGGGCCGCCTTGGCCGCCGTTGTCCTCGTTGCCGCCGGCTTGGCCGCCGTCGTGCGGGTCCGCGTGGTCGTCGCCGGCTTCGGGGCCGCCGCCGTGCGGGAGGCCGCCGCTCGCGTGGTCGTGGTCGCCGCCGCGCGCTTGACCGGGGTGGCCTTCGGCAGCTTCTTCGCCCCGGAAACGACTTCCCTGAAGGTGGTGCCGGCGCGGAACGCGGGCACGTTCGTCTTCCTCACCCGCACCGCTTCGCCGGTGCGCGGGTTGCGCGCCGTCCGTGCCGCGCGGGCGCGCTTTTCGAACACACCGAAGCCGGTGATGTTGACCTTTTCGCCCTTGTTGACCGTCCGGATGATGATGTCGACCAGACCGTCGACCGCCTCGGCAGCGGCCTTCTTGTCGCCCAGGCGCTCGGTCAGCGCCTCGATCAGCTGGGCCTTGTTGGCCATGTCCAGTCCTCCAGGAAGGCTCCACGGCCGCATCGGCCGACTAGCGACACGGTATTACCAAGGCAGCACAAATTCCAAACGGCATGCGGAACTTTCCCTTGTCCCGGGACGGGTTCCGCCTCGCGCCGAGCCCCGGTAAAAGGCTCGCGGAGGGCCGTTCGGCATCCGGAGGAAACAGCCGGAAAAGGGGCGCCTTCCCTTGTCGCACAAGGGAAGGCGCCCCTGGACCGGATCAGCCGGCGGCCACCGGCGTCGTCGTCGGCTTCCACGACGGGCGGCTCGCCTCGAAGGCGTCGATCTCACCGGCATGGCGCAACGTCAGCGCGATGTCGTCGAGGCCTTCCAGCAGCCGCCAGCGGACGTAGTCGTCGATCTGGAAGGGCGCGGTGAAGTCCTTGGCCCGCACGGTCTTGGTCTCGAGGTCGACCGTGACCTCGGTGCCGGGCTCGTTCTCCAGCAGCTTCCAGAGCAGCTCGACGTCGTGTTGCTCGCACTGCGCGGCCACCAGGCCGCCCTTGCCGGAGTTGCCGCGGAAGATGTCGGCGAACCGGGCGGAGATGACGACCCGGAAGCCGTAGTCCATCAGCGCCCAGACGGCGTGCTCGCGGGAGGAACCGGTTCCGAAGTCCGGCCCCGCGACCAGCACGCTCCCGTTCCGGAACGGCTCGGAGTTGAGGATGAAGTTCTCGTCGCCGCGCCAGGCGGCGAACAGGCCGTCCTCGAACCCGGTCCGGGTCACCCGCTTGAGGTAGACCGCGGGGATGATCTGGTCGGTGTCCACGTTGGACCGGCGCAGCGGGACGCCGACGCCGGTGTGCTGGGTGAACGGTTCCATGGGTAGCTCCTCGGGTGGGTCAGCGGGCGGCGGTCAGCAGGTCGTCCGGGGACGAGAGCGTGCCCCGGACGGCCGTGGCGGCGGCCACCAGCGGCGACACCAGGTGCGTCCGGCCGCCCTTGCCCTGCCGGCCCTCGAAGTTGCGGTTGGACGTCGACGCGCTGCGCTCGCCCGGCTTCAGCTGGTCCGGGTTCATGCCGAGGCACATCGAGCAGCCGGCCTGGCGCCACTCCGCGCCCGCCTCGGTGAAGACCTGGTCGAGCCCCTCGGCCTCGGCGGCCTTGCGGACGCGCATCGAGCCGGGAACCACCAGCATGCGGACCGAGTCCGCCACTTTCCGACCGCGCAGCACCTCGGCCGCGGCCCGCAGGTCCTCGATCCGGCCGTTGGTGCAGGAGCCGAGGAAGACGGTGTCGACGGCGATCTCGCGCAGCGGCGTGCCGGGCTTCAGGTCCATGTAGGACAGGGCTTTTTCAGCGGCGATGCGGTCGTTCTCGTCCGGGATCGCCTCCGGGTCGGGCACCTCGGCGCCCAGCGGGAGGCCCTGGCCGGGGTTGGTGCCCCAGGTCACGAACGGCGTCAGCTCGCTCGCGTCGAGGTGCACCTCGGCGTCGAACTCGGCGCCGTCGTCGGTGCGCAGCTGCCGCCAGTTCTCCAGCGCCGCGTCCCAGTCCGCGCCCTGCGGCGCGTGCGGGCGGCCCTTCAGGTAGGCGAAGGTCGTCTCGTCCGGCGCGATCATCCCGGCGCGGGCGCCGGCCTCGATCGACATGTTGCAGACGGTCATCCGGGCCTCCATCGAGAGCGCCTCGATGGCCGAACCGCGGTACTCCAGGATGTAGCCCTGGCCACCGCCGGTGCCGATCTTGGCGATCACCGCGAGGATGATGTCCTTCGCCGTGACGCCCGGGCGCAGCTCGCCGTCGACGGTGATCGCCATGGTCTTGAAAGGACGCAGCGGCAGCGTCTGGGTGGCCAGCACGTGCTCGACCTCGGACGTGCCGATGCCGAAGGCGATGGCGCCGAACGCGCCGTGCGTCGAGGTGTGGCTGTCGCCGCAGACGACGGTCATGCCGGGCTGGGTCAGGCCCAGCTGCGGGCCGATGACGTGCACGATCCCCTGCTCGGCGTCACCCATCGGGTGCAGCCGGACCCCGAACTCCTTGCAGTTGCGGCGAAGGGTGTCGACCTGGGTGCGCGAGACCGGATCGGCGATGGGGAGCTCGATGTCGACGGTCGGGACGTTGTGGTCCTCGGTCGCGATGGTCAGGTCGGGGCGGCGCACCGGCCGCCCGGCCAGGCGGAGGCCGTCGAAGGCCTGCGGGCTGGTGACTTCGTGCAGCAGGTGGAGGTCGATGTAGAGCAGGTCCGGTTCGGCACCTTCGCCTCGGCGCACGAGGTGGCTTTCCCACACCTTCTCCGCCAGCGTGCGGGCCTTGCCGGTCGGGCTGGTCATCTCCGGCTCCTTCCACGGTTCGTCGACGAACTCGGGCGCGCACCTGCGAGATCGGGGTGCGAGCCGCGAAGGAGGGCGCAGCTCGAGTTCAGGGTTTTCCCAGATACTGGACTTCCCAAAGTGCGGGACGCTAGTATCGGTTCGTGGGACAGCATAGCGGTATCGGAGTACTGGACAAAGCAGTGGCCGTCCTGCAGGCGGTCGCGGACGACCCCTGCGGCCTCGCGGAACTGTGCACGCGGACGGGCCTGCCCCGGGCCACCGCCCACCGGCTCGCGGTCGGGCTCGAGGTGCACCGGCTGCTGCGCCGCGGTCCGGACGGCCGCTGGCGTCCCGGTACGGCACTGGCCGAGCTCGCGGGCGGTTCGACGGACCCTCTGCTCGACGCGGCGGGCGTGGTCCTGCCGAAGCTGCGCGACGTCACGGGCGAGAGCGTCCAGCTGTACCGGCGCGACGGCATCCAGCGCGTGTGCGTCGCGACGGCGGAGCCGCCGAGTGGCCTGCGCGACACGGTCCCGGTGGGGTCCCGCCTGCCGATGACGGCGGGCTCGGGCGCGAAGGTGCTCGCGGCCTGGGCGGACCCGCACACGCAGCGCACGATCCTGGCGGACGCGGTCTTCGGCGAGCGGACACTCCTGGAGGTCCGGCGGCGCGGGTGGGCGCAGAGCGTGGCGGAGCGCGAGCCGGGGGTGGCGAGCATCTCGGCCCCGGTGCGCGATTCGGCGGGGACGGTCGTGGCGGCGGTCTCGGTTTCCGGGCCGATCGAGCGGATCGGGCGAAAGCCGGGCGCGCGGTGGGCGGCGGACCTTCTCGCGGCGGCGGACGCCTTGCAGGAACGGCTCTGAGGTTTGCCCGGCGGGTCCTGAAGTGTGGTCGTAGTCGGTGCCTGGGCCGGGTTTCCACAGGCTGGTGCGGATGTGGATGAACGAGCCCGGGCAGCGGTTTTCCGGACGATCTTGTCGGCAGCGGCCGATACGCTGGAACCGGGGGGCGCCCCCGGGCGGCGGCGCTGAGGCGACTGCGCCCGACAGCCGCGGCGACGTTGAGGCGACTGCGCCCGACAGCCGCGGGAGCCCTGCGGGAAGAGCCTTGAAATCGCGTCGGGGTCATTGCCCGGCCGGGTTTCCACAGGCCGGGCCGGATGTGGACAAACAGGCCCAGGCAGCGGCTTTCCCGCCGATCTTGTCGGCAGCCGCCGATACGCTGGAACCGGGGGGCGCCCCCGGGGCGGCAGCAGCGCAAACGATCGCCCCCGCCACCACACTTCACGGCCGCTGCCCGAGCCGCAGAGCGAGTTTCCGACCTCCGACCAGCCGCGCAAGCAGCGTCTCCACCGAAGCGATTGCGCCCACCAGCCGCACCTGACACCGTGGCCCGATGCTGAATCAGGTTGCCGACGGTGTCTGGGTACGACAGAGCGAGTGGGTCTGGAGCAACACCACCGTCGTGGAAACGGACGACGGCCTCCTCCTCGTCGACCCCGGGATCCACGGCTCCGAACTCGACCAGCTCGCCGACGACCTCGAGCGGCTCGACACCCCCGTGGTCGCCGGGTTCTCCACCCACCCCCACTGGGACCACCTGCTCTGGCACCCCCGCTTCGGCGACGTCCCCCGCTACGCCACCCCCACCAACGCCCGCATCGCCGGCGAAGCCCGCGAACGCGCTCAGGCCATGGCCCGGGAAACCGCGCCGGACATCCCCCTTGAACCGATCGCCCTCCTCACTCCGCTGCCCGAAAACCACCATCCCCTCCCGGGCGAACTCATCGAGCACGACGCGCACGCCCCGGGCCACGCCGCTCTCCTGCTCGCCGACCGGGGCGTGCTGATTGCCGGTGACCTGCTCTCCGACGTCCTGATCCCGCTCCTCGACCGCCGCCGGAACGAAGAGCCCGCCCACTACCGCGCCGCGCTCGACCGGCTGGAAGACGCCGCGGGGCGTGTTGATGTCCTCGTCCCCGGGCACGGCTCCGTGGCGCGAGGCGAAGAGATCGCCGCCCGCTTCGCCGTCGATCGGGCCTACCTCGACGCGCTCGCTCGCGGCGAAGACCCCGATGACCAACGGTGGGGGAAGTAGCGCCGATCGGGTGACCCTGCCGGAACTCGCGTATTCGGTGACGGCGGTCACGTCTCCTCATTGTCAGCACCACACGAGGGGGATGACCACCATGCACACCGAACTGAACCGCCGGGCGATGGCGATGCTGCGGGCCGTCGGGGCCGGGCGGGCCGAACTCACCTGCAGCTGCGAGCCCGACCTGCGCGTCGACGGCCTGCCCTGCTGCGACCAGGCCACCGCGCACCAGCTGGCGCGGGCCGGCCTGATCCGGCCGTCGCGGGTCGTGGCCGTCGGGCAGTGGACGCGGGCCGAACTGACCGATGAGGGCCTGCGGGCCCTCGGCGGAACTCTCGCCGCCGCGTGACGCAACCATCCGGCCCCCTCGCGCGTGTACGCGGCAAACGCGAGGGGAACCCATGAAGATCGCCACCGCCCTGCTGGGCGCCTGCCTGCTGCTGACCGCGTGCGGGAACACGCCGACCGCCGCCCCGCCTGCCCAGAACCCGAGCCCGGTCACGACCATCACGTCCCGGCCCGTCGCCGACCCGGCGGCCGTGCGCTGGATGGACGGGTTCTGCTCGGCCGTCCACGGCTACCGGCTGCGCACCAACCAGGAGGCCGAGGCCGTCCAGCCGACGCCCGACACGTTCGACGAATCGCAGAAGGCGCTCAGCGCGACGCTGGGCGGGATCGCGGCGCGCACCGGCGAAGTGGTCGACAAGCTCACCGCGCTGCCGCCCGCGCCGGTGCCGCTCGGGGACACCGTCCGGCAGGCGTTGGTCACGAAGTTCACCAAGGCCCGCGACCGCGCCACCGAGGCCAAGGACGCGCTCGACCGCGCGAAGCAGGGCAGCGTGGCGGCCCAGGACCGGGCCGTCCAGGCGATGAACCAGGCGCAGCGGGACGTCGACGGCACCTACGACCCGGTCGGCGCGGTGGCCGCGTCCCCGGAGCTGATACTCGCCTCCGCCACCGCGCCCGGCTGCAAGATCTGACGCGTCAGAGGCAGGGATCGTGACGAGCCGCCCACGGACACGGTGAACGTGCCCCGTGCCGGCCGCCACGCGTGGGTCGCCGTGTCCCAGACGGAGAACGCCCGTGCGTCCAGCCGGATCGTCACACGCCGGGCCTGTCCCGGTGCGAGCGAGACCCGCTCGAAGCCCTTGAGCTGCCGCGGCGGCTCGCCCGCGGCCGCCGGGAAGCCCAGGTACAGCTGGGCGACCTCGGCGCCCGCCCGGTGGCCGGTGTTCCGCACCGTGAACGTCGCCGTGGCGCCGTCGCCGGTGCTGCGCACCGACAGGTCCGAGTAGGCGAACGTCGTGTACGACAGGCCGTGGCCGAAGGGGAACAGCGGCTCCCGGCCCTGCGCGTCGAACCACCGGTAGCCGATCTGCAGCCCTTCCGAGTAGGTCGCGACGCCGTTGATCCCCGGGAACTGCGCCGGGGTGTTCGCCGGCGTGTCGGCGTCCGCGGCCGGGAACGTGATCGGCAGCTTCGCCGACGGGTTGACGTCGCCGAAGAGCACGCCCGCCACCGCCGCGCCGTCCTGCTGGCCGGGGTACCACGCCTGGAGGATCGCCGGCACGCGCGAGGCCCACGGCATGAGCACCGGGCCGCCGCTCTTCACCACGACGACCGTGTGCGGGTTGGCCTCGGCGACGGCGGTCACCAGGGCGTCCTGGTTGCCGTCCAGGGCCAGGCTCGGCCGGTCCTTGCCCTCGGTCTCGTTGTCCCCGACCATCACCACGCTGACGTCGGCGGTCCGGGCCAGCGCGGCCGCGCGCGCCACGTCACTGCCGTCGTCCAGGGTCACCGCGGCCCCCGGCACCCGCTGCTGCAGCCCCGGCAGTGGGTCCACTGTGGACGTCGGGATAACGGCGGAGCTGCCTCCGCCGCCGGTCTTGGCCTTGGTCGCGAACGGCCCGATCAGGGCGATCGAGCGCACTCCGGCGTCGAGCGGCAGCTGCGCGTGCTCGTTGCGCAGCAGCACCATGCCGCGTTCGGCGAACTCCTTCGCCGCGGCGTCGTGTTGCGCCGTCGGCAACGGCGAAAGCACCGGCGGGTGGTCGAACTGCCCGAAGGCGAACATCGTGCGGAACCGCGGCAGGAGCAGCTCGTCGACCCGCCGCTCGGTCACCTGCCCGGCCAGCACGGCCTGCTTCAGCTTGTCGCCGTACCAGGTGCCGTCGATCATTTCGAGGTTCATGCCCGCGTTCACCGAGCCGAGAGTGCTGTGCGCGGCACCCCAGTCGGACTGGACGAACCCCTTGAACCCCCACTCGTCACGCAGCTTGCCCTGCAGGAGCGCCGGGTTCTCGCACACGAACACGCCGTTGATCTTCGGGAAGGCGCACATCACCGAACCCGCGCGGCCCTCGGTCACCGCCCGCTCGAAGTGCGGCAGGTAGATCTCGTTGAGCGTGCGCTCGTCGATGTGCTCGTCGATGCTGAAGCGCTGGGTCTCCTGGTTGTTGGCCGCGTAGTGCTTGACCTCGGCGATGGTGCCGTTCTCCTGGATCCCGCGGATGTCGGCGGCGGCCAGGGCGCCGGCCAGGACCGGGTCCTCCCCCATGCCTTCGAACGTGCGGCCGTTGCGCGGGACGCGGGCCATGTTGATGTCGGGCGCCTCGGACACGTTGTGCGCCAGCGCCCGGGTTTCGCTGCCGATCAGCCGGCCGTACCGGCGGGCGAGACCGGTGTCGAACGTCGACGCGAGCGCCATCGTGGCCGGCAGCGCGGTCGCCGGTTTCTGGGGCTTGTCGTCGGCCGGGCCCATCCCGGCCGGGCCGTTGGCGATGCGGAAGCCCGGCACGCCCAGCCGCGGGATCGGCGGCACGAACCGCTGGTGCTCGGCGTCGGGCTGCAGGTGCAGCTGGGAGATCTTCTCGTCGAGGGTCATCGCCGCGACCAGCTCGGCGGCCCGGCGGTCGGGTGACTGGCGGGCGTCGCGCCAGGGTTGGGCCTGCGCGGCCGCCGGTGTCGTC
This sequence comes from Amycolatopsis sp. NPDC004169, assembly GCF_040610315.1. Lineage (NCBI taxonomy): Bacteria > Bacillati > Actinomycetota > Actinomycetes > Pseudonocardiales > Pseudonocardiaceae > Amycolatopsis > Amycolatopsis sp. NPDC004169. Next base: position 22,364 of record NZ_JBEXMD010000002.1, on the reverse strand, counting down.
AGCGACAACCCCAGGACCACGGCGAGAACGAGCGGGCCTTTGCGCATCCGGCCAAGCTAATCCATACGTGACACCGAAACATAGACGCGATTGACGTTCATGTACTTGAACGAAGATTGGACTCAACCATTTCCCCGGCTCAGGCGTGGGAGGAGCACCAACGGGAGGGGACGAGCCATGCTGAAGAAAACCCTGATCGGCCTAACGGCGGCGAGCGCGGCGACGCTCGCGCTGGCGGCCCCGGCGAGCGCGGCCGGCGAAGGCGGGTGGATCCTGACCTCGACGGTCGAGCCGGGCGGCCGGATCAACGCGGACGTGTACACCGGACTGGGCCACTCGGCGTGCACGCCGACCGGACCGGTCACGTCCGCGGGCTTCACCGCTCCGCTCAAGATGGTCGGTGTGGGCAACTGGGGGCACATGGGCGGGAGCACGACCGCGATCAAGCGACCCGGCAGGTACACCGCTTCCTACCCGTGCTCGGACGGCCGGTCGCCGACCCTCACCTTCACGATCCTCGTCACGCCACCGCCGGACACGACGAAGCCCAAGCCGAAGCCGGCGAAACCGCAGGTCGCGGTCAAGCCGGCCGGGGCGCCGCAGACCGGGGACGGCTCGCTGGGCTGACCCTCCACACAGGACACCCGGGGTGGCGCATTCCCCAGTCCGCCGCCCCGGGGCCCTCAGCGGGGCGCAGCCGGGCGCAGCGCCCGGGACACGGCCGGTCGCCCAGCCGATGACGCAGAACGGCCTCCAGCCGCACCCGGGGCCCGGCTTCAGCGGGCCGCCATAGCGCCCCCGATACCCCAACTACTGGTCACCGAGCCGGTTCAGCGAGCCGCGGCCAGGCGCAGCGCCCGATACCCGAACTACTGGTCACCGAGCCGGTTCAGCGAGCCGCGGCCAGGCGCAGCGCCCGATACACGAACTGCTGGTCGCCCAGCCGGTGCCGCAGGTCGCGCTCCAGGCCGGCGATCGGGTACAGGTTCTGCGGTGCGCGCGAGTCCTTGTACGCGACCGACGCGAACCGCCCCAGCACCGACTGGGTGACGTTCGCCAGCTCCGCGACCTGCTCGCGGCCGAGGTGCGGTGCCGCCTCGACCCGGACCACCCCGGACCACGGCGGGCCGCCGACCGACGGCAGCCGCAGGTACCACGAATGGCGGACCCACGTCGTGCCCATCAGGAACACCGGCGTGCGCTGGTGCGCGCCGAGCCGTCCGACCAGTGCGTTGAGCTCGCCCGGCAGGTACGTCGTCTGGTGGCTCTTGATGAACCCCACCGCCCGGTCGAGGTGCGCCCGGCCGCGCAGCGGACCGTCGACCACGAGCAGGTCGTTGCCGACGTGCCCGGCGATCGCCGTGCGGGCGCGGATCGCCGTCTCCAGCTCGGTCTCGGCCAGCTGCTCCTGCAGCGCCGACGACAGCACCACCGGCAGCGGCTTGTCCTCCTTGGCCGCCGCGCGGTGCGCCGTGTAGATGCCGGCCGGGGTGACGATGTCGTCCGCCTGCGGGGCGACGGTGAACAGCCCGCGCCGGACGTCGGTGCCGACGACGTGTGCCCGTCCCTCGCAGCAGCACACCACGCCGGCCGCGTAGGAGGCGCAGATGCCGATGGACGCCGAGTTCGTGCCCGCCGGGTCGTCGATCCAGACGCGGGCGTCGATCCGCCGGACGCCGTCGACGAACAGCACGGCTTCGGGCGGCGACACCGGCGACGGGTCGATCGGGGCCCACTCGGCCTCGGGGACCTCGACGTCGAGCTCGACCTCGGCCTGCGAGCGGCCGAGCTCCTCGGCCTCCATCGAGCTGCCGTAGCCCGGGTCCCAGGCGTCGATGTTGAAGTGCATCCCGGCCACCGCATCGGCTTGGTGAACGGTCATGCGCCCTCCCTGGCGATGTGTGAGCCGGTGCCGTCCCGGGTGACCAGGAACCGCACCGGGACGCGCTCGGCGAGCGCCGGCACGTGCGTGATCACCCCGACCATCCGGGAGCCGGACGCGGCCAGGTTCTCCAAAGTGGACGCCACGACGTCGAGGGTCGCCTCGTCCAGCGTGCCGAAGCCCTCGTCGAGGAAGATCGACTCCAGGCGGGTCGCCCCCTCCGCCGCCATGGCCCCCAGCTGCGAAGACAGCGCGAGCGCCAGGGAGAGCGACGCCTGGAACGTCTCGCCGCCGGACAGCGTCTTGACCGGGCGGCGGGCGTCGGCCTCGTTGTGGTCCACCACCAGGAAGTCGCCCTTGTCGTGGGTCAGCTCGAACTGGCCGCCGGACAGTTCCAGCAGCGACGCCGACGCCTCGGCGACCAGCGTGTCGAGCGCGCCGGCGATCAGCCAGCGCGGGAACTTGTCCGAGCGCAGCAGGTCCGCGAGCAGCCGCGCGACCTGGGCTTCGGACTCGGCCGCCGCGATGTCCTCGTGCAGGCCCGCGACGCGCGCCACTCGCCGTTTCAGCTCCGTGTGGTCGCCTTCGGCGCGCGCCCGGGCGGCCGCGACGGCCACCGGGACGCGCTCGCGCACCGGGCCCTCCGGCACGGCCACGCCGAGCGCGGTGACGTCGTCGGCGACCGCGCGTTCGGCCGCCTGCAACGCTTCGGCCGTTTCCCCTTCGGCGGACGTCGCGACGGCCAAGCGCTCGCGGTGGTCCTTCGCCTGCCCGGCGGCCCAGTCCGTGAGCGCGGTCCAGGCGTCGAGGAGGCCTTCACCGTCGATCGGCGGGGCACCGAGGCCGACCAGCGGGTCGCGCGCACGGGACAGCTTCTGCCGCTCGGCTTCCACCTGGGCGCCGATGCCCGCCTGCGCTTCCGTGGCGCGTTTCGCGGCCACCCGCGCGGTCCGCAAGCCGGCGTCCGCCGTTTTCGCCGTCTGCTCGAGTTCCGCGACACGGGCGAGCTGCTCGGTGACGACCTCGGCGGATGGTGCGCCGTCGAGGGTCGCCGCCAGCTCCGCCCGCCGTTGCCGCGCGGCCGCCAGTCCGGTGCTCGCCGCCTGCTCGGCCAGCCCCGTGTCGACCGCCCGCGCGCGCCGCTGCTCGGCGTCCCGCTCGGCGGTCCGGAAATCCTCCGCCGCCACGACGGCTTCCTTGCCGGCGGCCTCGGCGGCCGCTTCCGAAGCGGCCAGCACGGTGCGCCGCTCTTCCAGTGCGGAAGCCGCCCACGTGGTGAGGCGCTGCCACCCCGCCGGGACGTCGTCGCCGTCGAGCGCCGGCGCTCCCAGCTCCACCAGGGGATCGCGGGCCGCGCGCAGGGCCTCGCGGGCCGCCGCGAACGACTTCGCCACGATTTCGGCCTCTTGCTGGGCCTTCGTGCGTTCGGCGCGCGCCGCGGCCAGTTCCGCGTCCGCGGCGCGCGCGGCGTCGGCCACGCGGGTGCGGCCGTCGATCGTCGCCGAGAGCCATTCACCCCGTTCGCGGACGGCGGCGACGAGATCCGCGTAGTCCCGCTCGGAGAAGGACGCCTCGACGGGCCGCAGCAGGGCTGCCGACTCCGGCGGCCCGTCGACCTCGGCGAGCACCGCGCGGAGTTCTTCCGCCTGCGCGGCCGCCGACGTGCGGGCGTCGGTGTCGCGGTCCACGGCCCGTTCCAGCTTGCGCACGCCCGATTCGGCCGACGCACGGCCGCGCTCGGCTTGTTCGACGCGCTCGCGGGCCTCGGCGAGGTGGGCGTGGCCGCCGGCGTCCGGCAGGGCCGTGACTTCCTGCTCGCACACCGGGCACGGGTGCCCGACGGCGAGCCCGGCCCGCAGCACCAGCGCCTGCCCGGCCTGCTCGGCTTCGGCCAGCGCGGTCTTCGCCGCGGCGAGTTCGCTGTCGGCGGCGGCGAGGGCCGCGCGCGCTGCTGCCAGCTCGGCGCGGCGAGCGGCTTGCTCCGGCGCGGCCTTCCGTTGCGCCTCGCACAACGCATACAGCGTGCGGGCATCCGAGCGGGCCGCGGCGAGCGGGGCGACATCCGGCTGGGCGGCCAGCGCCGCCCGTGCCTCGGCGTCGGCGGCCTCCGCCGCCTGCAGGCGCTCGTCGGCGGCCGCCGTGCGCTTCGCCACCCGCGCCGATTCCGCCGACAGGTCGCCGAGATCCCCCGGCGGTCGCAGGCCGGCGAGCCGATCCCGGTCCTGCCGGGCGCGGGCGGCTTCGGCGGCGGTGTCCTCCGCCGCCCGGGCCGTCCGGTCCCGGTTCTCCCGGGCCGCGTCGAGGACGGACATCGCTTCGCTCGCCGCCGTGGCGGCAGCTTCCTTCGCCTGCTTCGCCGCTTCCGCCGCTTCGCCGAGCCGCGGGAGAGCCTGCTCGAGGTCGGCGAGTTCGGTGTGCGCGGCGCGGATCCGTTCCAGTTCGCCGCGCGCGGGCGCCGCGGCGAGGGCGGCCCGGGCGGTTTCGTCCGCCGTTTCCGCCGTCTCCAACGCGGTGCGGGCCGTCGCGACGGCTTCGGCCGCTTCGCGACGCCGGGTTTCGAGGTCTTCGACACCGTCCGGGCGTTCTACAGCGTCGAGGACTTTCAGCTCCGCCGTCAGCGTGGCGACGCGTTGACGCGCTCCTTCGTGCGCGCGGGTGGCGTCGTTCAGCCCCGGCAGGGCGGCGTTCACCCGCGCGTCCAGCTCCGCCAGCGCCGTCATCCGGGCAGCTTGTTCAGCGACGGCTTCCTCGGTGGCGTCGGCGTAGCTGCCGAGTTGTTCGGCGAGAACGGCGGCACGCTGCTTCTGCTGCTCCGCCGTCACACCGGCCCGGCGGCCGATCCGCTCGTAGACCTCCAGGCCCAGCAGCTTGATGAGGATCTTCTGCCGGTCGGCGGCTTTCGCGTGCAGGAACTCGGCGAAGTCGCCCTGGGGCAGCGCCACGCAGGTGCAGAAGTGCTTGAACGTCAACCCGAGCAGGCGTTCGACCGCCGGGGTCACCTCGGAGTCCGCGGCGACCGGGTCGGCGTCGTCCTCCGGGCCGCCGAGCGCGGTCGGGTCGATCAGCCGTTCCAGGCGGACGTTCTTGACGCTGACCGTGGGTTTCTTGCCGCCGCTGCGCCGGACCTCGCGCACGACGTGGTAGCGCGCGCCGCCGGCGTCGAAGACCAGCCGCACGGTGGCGCGGTTGACCGTCGGGGCCAGCGCGGGCGCGACCAGGCCTTCGTGGTCCCAGCGGGCGACCGAGCCGTACAACGCGAAGGTGAGCGCGTCGATGACCGTGCTCTTGCCCGCGCCGGTCGGCCCGACGAGCGCGAAGTAGTCGGTGTCCTCGAAGCCGATCTCGGTCTTCTCGCGGAAGGACGCGAAGCCGGTCATCTCCAGCAGCACTGGCCGCATGTCACACCCCGCTCGTCTCTTCGTCGTGCAGCCGCGCGAAGAGCGCCTGCACGCGCTTGTCCTCGACCGTGCGTTCCGCGCAGTAGCTCGCGAACAGCTCCCCCGGTGAACGGTCCGCGACCGCGCGGTCGCCGTTCGACGTCATCACCGGCGCGGCGAACTCCGGGTCGATGCGGATTTCCAGGGCGTTCGGCAGGGCTTCCTGGATCTCCTCGCGCAGCCCGGCCCTGGTCGCTTCGCGGATGTAGACGCGGAGGTAGTCCTCGCCGAACTCTGCGGCGCGGCCGGTCAGTTCCGCCACCGTGCCGTGGACGGTCCGCAGCTTGCGGCCCGATTTCAGCGGGATGTCGGTGATCTTCGCCGGTGTCGACGGGCTCACCTCCACCGCCAGCACGACGCTGGTGTTGTCCTGCTCGCCGAAGTCGACCGCGAACGGCGAACCGCTGTAGTGCACCGGGCACGCGGCGGGCAGCGACTGGCGCCGGTGCAGGTGGCCCAGCGCCACGTAGTGCGGGTCGGCGCCGAACGCCGTGGCGGGCACGTGGTACTCGAAGATGGACTGCGCCGCGCGTTCCCCGCCGCCCATCGTCCCGCCGGTCACCGTCAGGTGCGCCATGACGAGGTTCACCGCGCCGGGCGTGAACCCGGTCTTGAGGTGCTCCAGGATGTCGCGCACGCGCTGGTCGTACTCGCCGACGTTGTCCGCCGGCGTCCCGGCGAGCAGCTCGGCGGCGCGGACCGCGTAGCGCTGGGAAAGGAAGGGCAGCACGGCGACGTTGACGCGCTCGCCCGTCGAACGCGCGTCGAACGAATAGACACCGCCGTCGTGGACCGGGCGGGGGTCGCCGGTGAGCTGGATGCCCGCGGCCAGCAGCAACGGGCGGTACGCCTCGAACGTCGCGGCGTGGTCGTGGTTCCCGGCGATGGCGATCACCTCGGCACCGGTTTCGCGCAGCGCCATCAGCGCCCGCACCACGAGTTCCTGCGCGGCCGCCGACGGCGCCGACGTCTCGTAGAGGTCACCCGCGACGAGGATCGCATCGAACTGCTCCTCCCGCGCGATCCGGACGATCTCGCCGAGCACCGCCCGCTGCTCGTCGAGGCGGTTGCGCCCCTTGAGCGTCTTGCCGATGTGCCAGTCGGAGGTGTGCAGGAACTTCACACTTCGTCCTTCCGTTCGGGTTGGTGGGCGGTGGGCTCGCGGTGGGCTCAGAACGGCGGCGGGTCGTCGCCGAAGGGGTCGCTGCCGCGCGAGGGGAGGCCCGCGAAGGGATCGGACTTCTTCGATGTGGCGGTGGTCGTGGGGATCGTCCCGGCCTCGGAAAGCCGCGTGGCCCAGGCGGGGAACGGGAAGCCGACGGCGATCGGCACCGGGATCTCCGGCTGGCTCACGAACATCGTGCCCGGCGTGGCGAGCGTGGCGCGCACCCGCTGGCTGGCCGGGAGGAAGCCGTACTCGGGCCGCGAAGCCTCGGCGGCGTCGAGGCGGCCGACGATGCGCACCGAGCTGTTGCTGACGATCCGGCGTTCCACCTCGGAGGCCGTCTGCTGCGCGCCGATCAGGATGACGCCGAGGGAGCGGCCGCGTTCGGCGATGTCCAGCAGCACCTCCTTGATCGGGCTGCTGCCTTCGCGCGGCGCGTACTTGTTCAGCTCGTCCAGCATGGTGAACAACAGCCCGCCGGGGCCTGCCGCCTCCTTGCGGGCGGTCTCCGCGGCGAGCGTGACGCCGACGACGAACCGCTGCGCGCGCTCCACGAGGTTGTGGATGTCCACCACGGTCACCTGCTGGTTCTCGGTGGACAGCCGGCGGGCCGGGTGGTCGGCGAGGTCGCCGCGGATGAGGCCGGACAGGGCGCGCTGGCTCGAGCGCAGGCGGCGGATGAAGGCGTTGACCGTGCCGGCGCCGGTGACCGCACCCGCCCAGCTCGCGCGGGTTTCCTCGTCGGTGACGCGCTCGCAGATGACGTCGATGAGCTCGGCGTAGGTGCGGCACAGGACGCCGTCGACGTTCGCGGCGCCGTCCTTGCCCGCCGGGGTGCTGTCGAGCCGCAGGCGGTTCGCGACCTGGTGGATGACCATCGTGTACTGGTTGCGCTCGTCCTCGGCGTCGGCGAAGACGTACGGCAGCAGGTCCTGGCCGCAGAACTCCGCGATGGTCCACCAGAACGCGCCCACGCCCGAGGTCCGCCCGGTCACGTAAGGCTTCCCCGTGGTGTCCGACGGCGTCGGCGGCGCGAAGAAGCCGACGGACGCGAAGGGCTCGGCGGGCAGGCCCAGCTTGAGGTACTCGCCGGTGAGCTTCTCGTCGAGGTGGACGTTCGGCGTGTCGAGGAACAGCAGGTCCTCGCCCTTGACCGAGAAGACGAGGGCCTTGGCGTTGTGGGCGTTCGGCAGGGCGCCGCCGCGGAAGATCGAGTGCAGCAGGAACAACGCGAACGACGTCTTCGTGGCCACGCCGGAGACGCCGCTGATGCTGACGTGCGCGCCGCGGGTGCCGTCGAGGAAGTCCATGTTGAGGTAGACGGGTTCGCCGTCCCGGCCGAGGCCGACCGCCACCTGGCGGGTCATGTTGTCGAAGTACAGCGCCTGCGCGCGATCCTCCCCCACGGCCCGCTCGACCCGGCTGCCCGGCTTGGGCGGCACGTAGCACTCGGGCTCGACGCGGGTGGTGGCGATCTCGGCGATCTCCTGCACCTGTGCGGGCAGGACCCCGTCGGAGATCAGGAAGACGTCGCTGCCGAAGCTGGCGCCTTCGTGCCGCGCGGTCACCTGCGTCACGACGCCGTACGAGGTGACTTCGCCGAGGCCGGGCAGTTCCCTGCGCGTGACGACGACGTCGTCGAGCTGCAGGTAGGCGTCCGGATCGATGGCCACGCAGAACTGCAGCGGCGTCGAGTCCTCGGTGCCTGCCACCCGTCCGACCACGGTGGTGAGCGTCTCCTGGTCCACGGTTCTCCCTGTCCGGCCGGGGTCTTCCTCCCGCGGCAGACTAGCCCGCCGGTACGACAGTCCCGCGCCCAACACGGCGTTGCTCCCGCGGTGTCCGCGCAGGCCGGGACTGCGCCGAACGAGTGAGTTCACCCTTCGGGGAGTGCCTTTCGTCCCCGTCGCAGGCATTCCGGGGCGCACCCGGTTGCGCCGCAACGCCGTGCCCGTGGGGTCGCGGCGGGCGGGTGCGGCGTTACGGGCGCCGCTTCCGCCGCCGCTTCGGCCCGCCTTCCGCCTGCCGCCACGGCGAAGCGGGCCCTCGTGGTGGGCTCGGACACACGCCGCTCCGGCGTGTCGCGGGAAAAGTTCTCCGGAAGTGCTTCCGGTCCTATATGGACGACCACTGTGGACGGCTCCGGTACCGGGTTTTGCCTGCTCAGAGGCATGGCGAGGAGTCGGATTGCGATCCGGGTCGCGTCTGGCGAGGGTCCTTCCGGAGGCGGAACCCGCCCCCGCACAAGGAAATATTTCGACCCCCGGTTGGATTTTGTGCGGTATTGGTAATACCGTGTGCAGTGTCGGCCGAGATGGGCCGTGACGAGTAGTTCCACTATGGAGGACTGGAATGACGAACAAGGCCCAGCTGATCGAGGCGCTGTCGGAGCGTCTGGGCGACAAGAAGGTGGCTTCGCAGGCCGTTGACGGTCTGGTCGACATCATCATCCGGACGGTCAACAAGGGCGAAAAGGTCAACATCACCGGCTTCGGGGTGTTCGAGAAGCGCGCCCGCGCCGCTCGCACCGCCCGCAACCCGCGCACCGGTGAGGCCGTCCGCGTCAAGAAGACCAACGTGCCCGCCTTCCGCGCCGGCACCACCTTCAAGGACGTCATCTCCGGCACCAAGAAGCTCCCGAAGGCGACCCCGGTCAAGCGCGCCACCGCCACCACGGCGACCCGCGCCACCGCCACCAAGACCGCGGCGGCGGCCCCGGCCAAGGCCACGACTTCGCGGGCGACCACCTCGCGCGCGGCCGCGGCCAAGCCGGCCACCACGCGTTCGACGACCACGCGGACCCGCGCCACCGCGGCGAAGCCGGCCGCCAAGGCCACCACCGCCACCAAGGCGGCCCCGAAGACCGCCGCCAAGACCACGGCGGCCAAGGCCACCACGGCCAAGGCGACGACGACGCGGGCGAAGACCGCCGCCGCCAAGCCGGCCGCGACGAAGACCGCCGCGGCGAAGAAGACCACGGCGGCCAAGGCCCCGGCCAAGCGCACGTCGGCCGCCAAGAAGAAGTAACACCCTCTGGCGACATCGGAAGGGCCCCGCACCGGGTAGGTGCGGGGCCCTTCCGGCGTTCCGGGCCGGGTGGGCGGACTCGGCGGTGACCTTGCGGGCCTGCATCGCTCGGCGGGTTCGAGCCGAGTCGGACCACGCCAGCGACATGGGACACCAGAGCGGCGAATCCCCCACCCGCACCACGGCAGTCGAGGCACGCGGCGGGTTCGAGCCGGACCGGACCACGCCAGCGACATGGGACACCAGAGCGGCGAATCCCCCACCCGCACCACGGCAGTCGGAGCACGCGGCGGGTTCAAGCCAGGCCGGACCAGCCCGGCGACATGGGGCACCAGGAGCGGCGCCGGGGGCCTGAGCGCCCAACGCGACCCCGCGCGGAACCGTGCATGCCCTCGGCCGCCCCACCGGCATCCCGGCCCCGCCGAATTGCCGCGAGCTTCAGCGATCCCCCTCGGGCCGCCAATCCCGCGCGGCCCAGCACCGGCGTCCTCGCATCGCCCGTCCGGTCGTTCCGGGCCGCGGTGGGCCGAATGCGCGCAAACCGGGCTGAGATCGCCGCTCCCGCGCTCTCGGCAGGTCCAGCCACCCGGCACCCCGAACGCCGTCCACCGGCCGCGACCCCGCCACACAGGACTGCCACCGGAACCGGCCGCCCGCCTTTCCCCGGGCATTTCGCCCGCCGCGGAACCGGTCCCGGCCACTCGCCCACCCGATCCTCCTCCGGTCGCCGAAGAATTCACCTCGCCACTCCTTGGGGTGAACGCCCCTTATCCCCCGGCGTCGATGCACCGACGGTTGCCTTCGCCCCTTCGCGGGTAGCCGTCCGTAACAGAACGCAATCCGAGCGCAAGGAGTCGCGATGACCGAGAACGAAAACCGGCCCGAAGCCGACCTCGCCCACAGCCGGCAGCTCATCAAAGAGGCCAAAGAAGCCGCCGCGGAGGCGCACCTGGCCGATCCTGCCGATGGGGCCGCCGACGAGGCTCTCGCCACCGATCCGCCCTACCACCACGGGGAGCAGGGCACCACGCCCTCCGGGAACTAGATTCCCGGCGCATTTCCGCCGGTATTGCCGCTGCGGCCCGCCGCCCGGCCAAAGCCGGGGCGGTCCTATCGGGACCGGGGCGAGACTCCGCCGTTACGCCTAACCAGGAGGAAATTGCCGTACCTCTCCTCGGGTGGATACACTCCACCGAAGAACGCCGACCATTGTGCAACTTGTCACACGTCGCGTTCCCCGGACGCACATCCAGCTGAGGAGCATTCCCGTGGCCCAGAAAGTCCTCGTCGAGATCCTGGACGACATCGACGGCACCACCGCCGCCCAGACCGTTCAGTTCGGCCTCGACGGTGTCACCTACGAAATCGACCTTTCGGACGACAACGCCTCCGCCCTGCGCGACGAGCTGGCCCGCTACATCGCGGCCGGACGGCGCATCGGCGGGCGCAAGGTCCGCGTCGCCACCGGGCAGTCGACCACCACCAGCACCACCGACCGCGAGCGCAACCAGCAGATCCGCGCCTGGGCCAACGCGAACGGCTACGAGGTCTCCGAGCGCGGCCGCCTGTCCTCCGAGGTGATCTCGGCCTACGAGCAGGCCCAGGTCGAAGAGGCCGAGACGCCCGCCGCGCCGCCGCGCAAGCGCGCTCCGCGCAAGAAGGTCGCGGCCGCCAAGAAGTAACCCCGGTGGCCGGGAGATCACTGGGGAGAGATCACCGCAGCGGCGGTGGCGGAGGCTGAACGGGCCCCTGCCACCGCCGCCGGCTTTTGCGGCGCCGTGGGAGGCGTCACAGTTGTCAGGAATTGTCAGCGCTTTCCGCGGCCTTTCCGCAAAACCTCACCCGCGCAGCGCCGGCCCGATCCAGCGGCGCACCAGGGCGCGCAGCTCGTCGTCGGTCAGCGGCGGCGTCGACGGGTACTGCAGGAACGACAGGAACAGCCGCATCAGCACTTCGGCGAGGCCGCGCAGCTCCTCGTCGGTGCCGATCCCGGCGCCCGCCCAGTCCACCGGCAGGTTGTGGAGGATCCGCGCGCCGTACGAGAACGCCAGCGGCGAAACCACGCCGTCGGTGAAGAAGTCCGCTTCGCCCGCCTGCAGGAGCAGCCCCATGCGGGGCTCGGCGGGCAACGTGCGCACAGCGAACACCACGGACTCCACCGCGGCTTCCGCGGCGGTGCCGAAGGCGGCCAGGTGCCGCTCCATCCGCGCCGCGAACTCCTCGACACCGGCCAGCGCGACGGCCCGCAGGATGTCCTTCAGGCTCGGGAAGTACCGGTACACGGTCTGCCGGGTGACGCCCGCCTCGGCCGCGACGTCGGAGAGGCTCGTCTTGGCCAGGCCGGCCCGGTCGAGGCACGCCGTCGCCGCTTCGACGATCCGGCGGCGTGCCGCGTCTTCGGTGCCGGGCGGGTTGCCCTGCCATCCGTGGTGCCCCATACCGCCATCTTCCCCGAGCCGGGCGCTCAGGCCGGGACAGGGGCGCGCTCGCGCCGGTACAGCGCCAGCACCAGCAGGCCGGCCGCGGCGAAGCAGGCCAGCACGTAGAGCCCGCTGCCGGTCGGGGTGCCTTCGGGGGTGACACCGGCATCGGCGGCCAGGTACGCCGGCAGCGCCCCGAGCCAGCACACCGCCAGCCCGCCGAGGTAAACCGCGGGGTACACCCGGGCGAAGGGCGACCAGGGCTCGCCCGGTTCGCCGGACCGCAGGTGCGCCACGACGATCCAGGTACCCGCCACCCACAGCAGTCCCAGCTCGACACCGAGGATCCACGCCCGCGCGGTGACGTCGTCGCCCGCGAAGCCCGACGGGATCCCGGCGATCGCCATGGCCGGCGGCGTGAGCACCCCGGCGAGCAGGATCCGCGGGGTGAGCCGTCGCCGCGGCGGACCGCCCGTCAGACGCACGACGAGGTAGGTCATCGCGGCCATCGACACCGACGCGAACAGCAGCATGCTGTTGAGCGGCACCGAAGCCAGCGCCGGCCGGTTGACGATCGCGTTGCCCGGGTTCCAGGCCCACCACTTCAGCTGCGGGCCGAGCTGGTCGAAGACCTCGTAGAACACCTGGCAGACGAAGGCCACCGCCACCGAACCCCGCAGCGCCCCGCGCCGGAACAGCCCGAGCGATCGCACGACCTCGTAGGCGAGCTGGCTGAACGCCGGGTAGAACGCGATGATGTAGAGCGGCAGCCGGTCCCCCATGAACTGCACGGTGAACCGGTTGTGGGCGAAGATGAAGCCGTACAGCCGGTCGAGCCCGAACCACTCCGGGAAGTACAGCGGCGGCTCGGTGACGAAGAGGTAGACCAGCGAAGCCCACCACAGCGCCAGGTTCACCGGGTCACCCGCGCGGTACCGGCGGAGGGCGTGCACCAGCGCGAACACCGCGCCGCCGACGATCAGCACCTCCAGCAGCGGCATCGTCCAGTGGGCGAGCGCCCACGGCGGCCGGACCGAAACCACCGGCGAGACGTCGTGGCAGTCGAACCCGAGACCGCGGGTGACGGCTTCGGCGTCCGGCCCGCACGCCGTGCTCATCGCGCGGTCGCCGTCGCCGTCGAGTAGTCCGTGGCCGGGGGTTCGGCCTGCGGGTCGAAGCCGAACGGGACCCGGTGCCTGCCCAGCGCCGCGCGGACGCGGTACCGCACCAGGCCCGCGAGCACGCGCGGGGTGCGCAGCATCTGCCCGAGCGACTCGTCCAGGTTGAACACCTTGGCGAAGTGCTCGTCGACCACCGCGTCCTCCCGCGCCGCACCGACGACGAGGCTGAACGCCGGCGCCGACACGGCCGCGACGAGCCGTCGCCGCCACTCCGGCAGCTGTTCGGTCCCCACGGCGCACGCGTAGCCCTGGTCCCGGGCCATCGCCAGGCGCCACGGCACGCGCAGCAATCCGCGTTGCGCGGCGAAGAAGCGCGCGGAGAACCTCTCGTCGAGCCGCTCGGCGCGGGACAGGTGCTCGCGCAGCAGCAGGGCCGAAGCCGACGCGGAGCTGATGCCCTGGGCGTAGAAGGGGTTGAACGCGCAGATCGAGTCACCGACGAAGACCAGGCCACGCGGCCGGCGGCGCAACCGGTCGTAGCGCCGCCACTTGTTGCCGGTGGAGCGGGTGAGGTGGACCGGCGAGGCGGGGGCGCAGCGGTCCATGGCGTCGGCGAACAACGGCGTCCGCACCCGGCGCGCGGTCTCCACGAACGCGTCGGTGGTGCTCGGCATCTCCAGTCCCCACGAGCCCATGCAGGCGATGACGCGGTTGCCTTCGATCGGGAAGAAGTTGACCAGGAACTCGTGTTCGGCGGGGTGCTCGCCCTTGTCCGGCGTCGGCATGATCACCAGGTGCCGCCACCACCAGGACGCGGGACGTTCGGCGGGCAGGTCGTACCAGCGCGAGGTGTAGGTGACCTTGGCGTCGAGGGTCTGCACTTCGGGCTCGGGCCAGCCGGCCGCCGCCAGCCAGCCGGAAACCGGGGAGCCGCGGCCCATCGCGTCCACCACGAAGTCGGCGTCGACGTGCTCGCCGTCGGCGAAGCCGACGCCGGTGACCTTCCCGTCCGCGGTGGTCAGGCCGCGCACCGCGACACCTTCGCGGACGTCGACGTTCGCCAGCTGCCGCACCTTGTCCCGCAGCACGCGCTCGATGAGGATCCGCGAGCCGTAGACCATCGTCATGGCGCTGCGCTTGCGGGCCGACCAGCCGGGCCCGTCGAGGTAGGCGGCGTCCATGGACGGCATCAGCAGCAGCCCGCCTGCCGCGATGAGGTCGTCTTCGAAGCCCGGGAACAGGGCGCCGATCGCGCGCCGCCCGGAGTTGAGCAGGAAATGCGGGTGCTTGCTCTGCGGGACGCCGCGGCGGTGCTCGGCGCCCTCGGGCAGTTCGTCGCGTTCCAGCACCAGGACGCGGCCGAAGTGCGGGGCGAGCGCACCGGCCGCGCAGAGACCGGCGGCGCTGCCGCCCAGGACGACGGCGGTGTTGCCGAGCCGCATGCGGATCAACTCCCGTCATTCATACAAACGGACACTGAATGTATGAATGACCCACGGGCGGTGTCAAGCCCCCGCCTGCGTCCACTATGGACAGACAAGGCGGGTCCGGGGTTTCCCGGCCCGCCCGCGCGGGTAGTCACCGGCGACAGGGAGGCGCACGATGACCGACGACGAACCGGCCGCGCACCTGCAGGCCGTGGCCGCGGAGCTGGGGCTGCAGCCGGAGGACACCCGATCGCGCACCGGCGACTTCGCGGGCGGGCAGATCCGCTTCGCGGGACAGGCGGGCGAGCGCGCGGCGAACGACTACCTGCTGCGCTGGACACCCGGCGAAGGCTGGGAGCTGGCCGCCGAGGCCGGCCCGTCCGGCGCGGCGCGGGTCGTGGCCGGCCTGCCGGGCACGCCGGCACCCGCAGCGGTCGCCGACTTCGTCCTCACGGCGCTGTCCGGGCGAGGGGAACGGCCGGTGCGCCGGGCGGACGAGGGCGCGGCCGAGCCGGCTCGACGCCCTTGGTGATCACGCGGGTGCGCAGCGAAGCGCTCGTGGCGTTCCCGGCGGGTGCCGATTTCCACAGTGGACGCTTCGGGAAGCTCGGCCAGGGTGGCGCCCCGTGCGGGCAGTTCCCCGGTCGCCACGCTGCGGGACAGGTCGGTCTTGTCGCGGGAGTGCTCGGAGAGCGGCGGCCACGTCCGAGGCGATGGTCGCGGACGTCCCGCGCACCGGCCGCGAGACGATCGCCGCCCAGCGTTTCGGCTCGATCCCGGAAACGACAAAGGGCCCCGCACCAGTTCGGTGCGGGGCCCTTCGCCAGCTGGATCCGGTTACTTCTTCTTGGCCGCGGAGGTCCGCTTGGCCGGGGCCTTCGCCGCCGGGGCCTTCGCCGCGGTGGTCTTGGCCGCGGCCGGCTTGGCGGCAGCAGTCCGGGTGCGCGTCGTCGTCGCCTTCGCCGCAGTCGCCTTCGCCGGGGTCGCCTTCGCCGGGGTGGCCTTGGCCGCCGTCGTCTTGGCGGCTGCGGTCTTCGGGGCCGCCTTGGTCGCCGTGGTCGCCTTGGCCGCCGGCTTCGCCGCGGTCGCGCGGGTCCGCGTGGTCGTCGCGGCCGGCTTCGCCGCCGCCGCCCGCGTGGTGCGGGTGGTGGTGGCCTTCGCCGGAGCAGCAGCCGCCGCGGTCTTGGTCGCCGTCGCGCGGGTCGAGGTCGACGCCGTGGCGCGCTTGACCGGGGTCGCCTTCGGGAGCTTCTTCGTGCCGGAGATGACGTCCTTGAACGTCGTGCCGGCGCGGAACGCGGGCACGTTGGTCTTCTTCACCTTCACGGCCTCACCGGTGCGCGGGTTGCGCGCCGTGCGAGCCGCGCGAGCGCGCTTCTCGAACACCCCGAAGCCGGTGATGTTGACCTTCTCGCCCTTGTTGACCGTCCGGATGATGATGTCCACCAGACCGTCCACGGCCTGCGCAGCCACCTTCTTGTCATCGCCCAGACGCTCCGACAGCGCCTCGATCAGCTGGGCCTTGTTCGTCATTCCAGTCCTCCATAGTGGAACTACCAGTCAGGCCCATCGCGGCCGACAGCGCACAGCGTATTACCACGGCCCCGCAAAACCAAACAGCGACGGCATCTTAACTCTGTTGTGTCGCGCGGAATTCCGGTCCCACCCGGCCCGGGACGGCCGGAAAATCGAACAATTGATCGACGTCGGCCCGCGAAAGCCCTCCCCCGCAACCGATCCGCGGCCGCGGCGGAAAGCCGGTCAGGCCACGTGCCGTCCCGTCGGCCGCGGCCGGAAACGCCATCGTTGCGGCGGTTCCGCGGCCTCCGGCGAAGAACCGCCCGCGGTGCCCGTGACGTCGTCGCCGGGCAACGGCAGCCGGCCGGCGGAACGCGGTGCGGGCCGGCGCTTGTGCTGCCGCCGCACCGCGAAGAGCAGGGCCAGCCCGGCGACGACGAGCGCGTGGGAGGCCACCCGGTCCGGCGCCACCTCCCCGGTCGTCAGGTCGACGCCGGAAGTGATGCCCAGCACCACCACGAATCCGCCCAGCGCCGGCAACAGCCCCGCGGCCGTCGCGGGCCGCAGGGCCGCCCAGAGCAGCCCGATGCCGACGGCGACGTTCCAGGCGGCGCTCTCGTTGCCGAGGTGCACCGCGGCCGCGAACCCGCCGTGGCCGGCGTGACCCACGTGCCCGACGTCAGCGCCGAGCAGCTCGGCCAGCCCGAGCCCGCTCTGCACGAGCGCGACGAGGGCGAGCGCCACGCGCACGCCCCAGCGCTGCGGCCGGGGCACCGGCGCGCCGTCCAGGATCCGCGCGGTGAGATCGGGCACCGGCGGCGCTTCCCGGACCACGGTCAGCCGGCGCAGCGCCGCCGCCCGCTCCTGCCAGGCGCGGCAGTCCGGGCAGCCGGCCAGGTGCCGGTCGAGGACGTCGTCCGGCAGCGGCGGCCGCTCGCCGTCGATGCGCGCCGACAGCGATTCGCGCAGCTCCGCGCAGTCCACGTCCACCTCCCGTAGTCGCCTGCCGGGCGAACCCGGATGCCGGGCCCACTGTCCGATCGGGACGGTCCCGCCGGGTGTGCGTTCAGCCCACGAGCCGGGACGAGCGCCCCGCCAGCGCCGCGAGCAGGTCCTCCCTGGCCCGCGCGACGCGGGACCGGATGGTGCCGACCGGGCACCCGCACACCTCGGCGGCGTCCGCATAGGACAGTCCGAGGGTCTGGGTGAGCACGAAGGCCGCCCGGCGGTCCTCGTCGAGCGCGGCCACCAGCTCGTCCAGCACGACCTGCTCGTCCAGCCGTTCCGGCGGGACGACGCTTTCGGCCGCGGCCTGCCAGTCCGTCCCGGTGGTGCGGGGCCGGGCCCGTGCGGCGCGGATGTGGTCGGCCACGACCCGGCGGGCGATGGCCAGCACCCAGGTGCGGGCCGACGAATCGCCCCGGAACCGCGGCAGGGCGCTCAGCACGCGCAGGAACGTCTCCTGGGTGAGGTCGTCGGCGGTGCGCGTGCTGTCCAGCGCGGCGACGAACCGCCAGACGTGCGGCTGGGCGGCCCGCAGGAACCGCTCGAGCGCCACCGGGTCGCCGCGCCCCGCGCGCAGGGCCCAGCCGGTCAGTTCGGGGTCTTCCGCGCGGTGTGCGGTCACACCCCCTACTACGCACCCCCGTCCCGGCCGGTTGAAAACGATCTTGGAAAACCCGCGGGAACCGATCGGCCGCCGGGACCGACCTTCTCCCCGCGAGGCCACGAACGACGCGCGGAAGGCGAGGACGGCGATGATCCGGACACAGTACGAGGTCACCGGGATGACCTGCGGGCACTGCGCCAGCTCGGTCCGCGAGGAACTCGGCGGGCTGCCGGGGGTGCGCAGCGTCGACGTCGACGTCCCGAGCGGTGCGGTCGACGTGGCGAGCGACACCGCGCTCGACCCGGCGCAGGTCGCCGAAGCCGTCCGCACCGCCGGCTACCGGCTCGTCCGGTGACCACCACCGGCCACCGCGCGACGCGGGCGCCGGGCCGGGAGGTCGAGCTGCTGATCGGCGGCATGACCTGCGGGTCGTGCGCCGCGAGGATCGAACGCAAGCTCAACCGGCTCGACGGCGTCCGCGCGGGCGTCAACTACGCGACCGCCAAGGCGCTCGTGCACGTTCCGCCAGCGCTGACGGTCGACGACATCGTGCAGGCGGTGCAGGCGAGCGGCTACACGGCGACGGTGCCCGGCGCGGCGGCGGCCAAGGCGACGCCGGACGCGCTGCGGCAACGGCTGAAGCTGTCCGCCGCGCTCGCGGTGCCCGTCGTCGCAATGGCGATGGTGCCGCCACTGCAGTTCCCGGGCTGGCAATGGCTTTCCCTGGTGCTGGCGACCCCGGTGGTCACCTGGGGCGCCTGGCCGCTGCACCGGGCGGCGCTGGCGAACCTGAAGCACCGGACCGCGACCATGGACACGCTGGTGTCCATCGGGGTCGCCGCGGCGTACTTGTGGTCGCTCTACGCGCTGGTCTTCGGCGACGCCGGGACGATCGGGATGCGGCACGGGTTCGACCTCACCCCGTCCGGGCAGGGCGACGGGATCTACTTCGAAGTGGCCACCGGGGTGACGCTGTTCATCCTGGCCGGGCGCTTCTTCGAGGCACGGTCGCGCAGACGGGCCGGCGCGGCCCTGCGCGCGTTGCTCGACCTGGGCGCCAAGGACGTCTCGCTGCTGGTCGACGGCCGCGAGGAGCGGGTGCCGATCGACCGGTTGCGCGCGGGCGACGTGTTCGTCGTGCGGCCCGGCGAAAAGGTCGCGACCGACGGCGTGGTCGTCGACGGCGCTTCGGCGGTCGACCTGAGCCTGGTGACCGGCGAGGCGGTGCCGGTCGAGGTCGCGCCCGGCGCGGAAGTCGTCGGCGCCACGGTCAACCTCAGCGGCCGGCTGCTCGTGCGTGCCGTCCGGGTGGGCACGGAGACCCGGCTCGCGCGGATCGCCGCGATGGTCGAACGGGCGCAGAACGGGAAGGCGCGGGTGCAGCGGCTCGCCGACCGGGTGTCGGCGGTGTTCGTCCCGATCGTCCTCGTGCTTTCCCTGGCCACGCTGGCCTTCTGGCTGCTGTCCGGCGGGAGTGCCGGGCAGGCGTTCACCGCGGCGGTGGCCGTGCTGATCATCGCCTGCCCGTGCGCGCTCGGCCTGGCCACCCCGACCGCGCTGCTCGTCGGCACCGGCCGCGGGGCCCAGCTCGGCGTGCTGGTCAAGGGGCCCGAGATGCTGGAGTCCACCCGCCGCGTCGACACCGTCGTGCTCGACAAGACCGGCACCATCACCACCGGGAAGATGACGCTCACCGCGTCCGCACCGCCGACGGCGTGCCCGCGGACGTCGCCCTGCAGCTGGCCGCGGCGCTGGAAAGCGCGTCGGAACACCCCATCGCGCTCGCCGTCACCGAAGCCGCCCGCCGCCGCTTCGGCCACGTGGGGCAGGTCGCCGAGTTCCGGACCATCGCCGGGTTCGGGGTGCTGGGCCGGGTCGGGCGGCACCGGGTCGTCGTCGGGAAGCCGGAACTGCTGCAGCGGTTCTCGATCGGCGTCCCGGCGTCGCTGGCCCGCGAGAAGACCAAGGCCGAGCAGGCCGGGAACACCGCGGTGGTGCTCGCCTGGGACGGCCTCGCGCACGCCGTGCTCGTCGTCGCCGACACCGTGAAGCCGACGTCCGCGCCTGCGGTGTTCGCCCTGCGCCGGCTGGGCCTGAACCCGGTCCTGCTCACCGGCGACAACGAAGCCGTGGCCCGGGCGATCGCCGTCGAGGCGGGCATCACCGACGTGATCGCCGGGGTGTCGCCGGAGCAGAAGGTCGCGGTGCTGGCGGAGCTGCAGGCGCGCGGGCACGTGGTCGCGATGATCGGCGACGGCGTGAACGACGCCGCCGCGCTGGCCGCCGCCGACCTCGGGCTGGCCATCGGCACCGGCACCGACGCGGCCATCGAGGCCGCCGACCTGACGCTGGTGCGCGGCGACCTGCTGGCCGCCGTCGACGCGATCCGGCTCGCCCGGCGCACCCTGAGCACGATCAAGGCGAACCTGTTCTGGGCATTGGCCTACAACGTCGCCGCGGTGCCGCTGGCGGCCGCGGGCCTGCTGAACCCGATGATCGCCGGCGCGGCGATGGCGCTGTCGAGCTGCCTGGTGGTGTCCAACAGCCTGCGGTTGACCCGGTTCCAGGGCACGACCGCGCGGGCGGCGCACTGAATGTCCACTTCAGACTCCCGGCGCACGCCGGTGCCGGTGGCGATCCCGAGGCCGACGGTCGCCGGCGCCGGGCGTCGTCAATGCCATCGCCACCCGGTGGCCGCTTCAGCGGCCGGGGCGGGCACGGCGACACCTGCCTCGACCAGCAGCCGCGCCGACCCACCATGACCGGCACCGGGTTCCCCGGTCATCGCGGCGATATCCACAGTGGACAACCGGCGTGGCCGGCGCGACGCAAACCAGCTCCCACCACGGGAACCGCAGCGACGGCACCAGCGCCAGGGTGATCGACAGGTTCCCCGACGGCACCGGGAGCAGCATCGCGAGCCGCAGCAGGGGGATCACAGCATCGCGAGCAGCAGCACGGAGGTGCCGAGGCCCATCAGGGCGTCGGCACCCCACCCGGCCGTGCGCACCGACGGCGGCGCCACCCGCGCCCCGTCGAGACCTCGGGCGAGGAACACCGTGCCCGCCAGGCCGAAGGCGATCGCCAGCGGCAGCGCGACGAGCACGACGTCCGCGGGCACACCCCCGCCGGCCGACGGGAGGGCCATGGCCATGCCTTCCATGCCCGGCATGTCCGTGGTCGTCGCCGTTCCGCCGCCGACCATGGCGCGGGGCATGGCGAACACCATCCACACCATGGCGAGCATCATCACGGCGTGGTAGCCGGGGTGCCACCGGCTCCCGTGCGCGCCGCCGCGCACGGCCGCCACGGCGAACCACGCGGCGGCGAACCCGAACAGCACCACCTGCGGGAGGCCGGCCAGGCCCATCGTGGCCGGCCACACCATGGCGACCATGGCCGCGCACATCGCCGCGTGCAGCACGTCGCCGATCCGGCTCGCCGCCGTGCCGTGCCGGATGCAGCGGTAGAGGCAGAACGCCCCCGCCGCCGCGAAGACCGCCGTCAGGATCCACCGCAACCCGGTCGCCTCGATCACGACGGCACCTCCTCGCGACGCGCGCCGACGACCAGGTCGACGACCAGGAAAGCCAGCAGTGACAGGCCGAACACCGGCAGGTAGTAGCCGATGACCGCGGTCACCACGAGGAACGGCGCGAGCACTCGCCCGGGAATCCGGCGCCAGGTCCCGCGCACCGGCGGGCGACCCCACCGCTTCTCGCCGCGGGTCGGGCGGCGCAGCCACCACATCCGGTACCCCCAGAAGATGACCGCGACGAGCCCGGCGGCCAGCAGCGTGAGGACGATCTGGTTCGCGACGCCGAAGAGCAGTCCCATGTGGGCGTCGATCCCCCAGCGGGACAGCTTGGCGGCCAGGGAGTAGTCGGCGAACCGCAGCGTGCCGGTGATCCGGCCGCCGTCGGGGTCGACGGCCATCGAGTCGGCCCGGGTCGGCCAGTCACGGCCGACCTGCTGCACGACGTAGGCCTTCCCCGGCGCGGACGGCGGGCGGATCTCCACCGGATCGGCCAGGCCCGCCTGCAGGGTCGCGGCGCGCACGGCATCGACCCCGACGTCGGCGCCCGGGGGCGTGGGCAGCGCGGTCGGCACCGAGGGCGTCGTCCAGTCCAGCTGGGCGCGCAGTTCGCTGATGGTGTCGCCGGCGTGCTCGGACCAGGTGAGCCCGGTGGCCGAGAGGAACAGCAGCCCGGCCGCGATCGCCAAGCCGGTCATCCGGTGCCAGGACAGCAACCGGCCGCGCGCGCTGCGCGACCTCTTGCGCCTCCCCGCCCACAACGCGATCCCGGCGAGCACGACGACCCACAGCCAGCTGGCTGCGAGTTCGCTGTACCAGCGGCCGAAGTCCCCGAGCTGCAGGTTGGCGTGCAGCCCGTCGATCCAGGCCCGCAGCGGCAGCGCCTGCCCGGAGCCGTAGGTTTCGAGCTGTCCGCGGATCCCGCCGGTGTGCGGGTCGACGAAGACGGTGTGGTGGTAGCTGGGAGCGAGCCCGGGCCGGTCGAAGACGACCTGGGTCGCGTCGGTGGGCGCCGCCCCGGGCCGGATCCCGGTGACCGTCCCGTCGGGGACGACGGCCTTGGCGGCGGCGGCCTGCTGGGCCAGCGGAACGCTGCCGGGCCCGGCGGGGACGTGCAGCTCGTGGTCGTAGGGCGTGTCTGACAATGCCTTGGTCCAGGTGAACACGGCGTGCAAGACGACCGCTGATCGGTAGACGATGGCGAGCTTGTCGTAGCGAGTGGC